>JAKQKY010000338.1 GCA_029560415.1 Bacteroidota bacterium
CAGACCAAAGAAATATTAACTTCTCCATTTAATACCATGCCGGATGCAGGTGACTGTAAACACTTTTTGCTGCTGAACAAGGATCGCTTTTATGCCCTCAGCTGGCTTATAGACTCATTGGGCAAATTAAAAGACAGCGGCCTGCAGGTAGTGGCCATTAAAGAAGCTTTACTGGAAACAGATAACTTATCAGGCGCTGCTGCAGATAAAAAAGTGTATCAAATGCTGGGCAACAAACAGGTAAAACTGCAGGCGTTGCTGGATAATGCTGAGGATATATGCAAGGTTTATTTTAAAGAACAAAACCTGGAGAATTTGGTGCTGGGTGTAGGGAAGAAATATAAGTAGATAAATTAGTGAGGAGCAGATCGGGCTTTCACAATGTTTACAAAGGTAATATTGTCGATTTCAATCTTCATGCTTACTCAAAAAGTTTCCGCACAACCGGCATTGGGCGCAAGACAAAGTGGACTATTCCGGAAGGTAAAGAGTGGGTTGTAAAGTATAAAGTTCATTCCGCCTGGCAGGCCGGCTTATGTATAAAGCTACCGACACGTCAACCCACAATTTATTTCAGGAGTAATGGACAATTGGGTGTGTTTCAAAACTAAGCGAACAGAACCTGAACGCATAGACGAGCGGCAATACAGTACGAATTCCAGCGCAATACTTGGCTACTCTTATGTGGATGCCGAAAAAGATTTTGTAAAAGTGAAGGAATACTGAAAGCTAATTGCAATTATGCTTACACTTTGGCAATTGTTGTTATCCCGGATTCCGTCAAAACATAAAAAAACAGAGGAACCCTGTTCAGGGATTTAAGAACCTGCCTGGTGGGTGTTCTAAGCAGTTGAGTTGTTAAATACAAATCTGTAGCATCAAAACACAGACATATTGCATTTTCAAGGATTTAACTAACTAACCTACACAGGTATCCTTACCGTTACCACACAACCTTCATTGGGCTTACTGGCAATGTTGAAACTACCATTATAAGACTGCGTGCGGTTGATCATATTGGAAATACCGATCCCTTTTCTTTGCGTCCCCAGGTTAAACCCTTTTCCGTCATCCTTTATGCTTATGGTAACCCACCTGATCTTTTTGATCACCTTAACAGTGATGTTTTTTGCATTGGCATGCTTTATAATATTAGTAAGTTGTTCCTGTACAATTCTGTAGATATTCAATTTGATATCGTCTGACAACCGGTTGTCAGGAACAGAATAGCTAAAATGAATCAGCAACGCCGGGCTGCCATTCAGGTTTTCCAGGAGTTTAGCCAGTTGCTGTTTTAAATCAACATTTTTTAAGGGCGTCACCTGCTTATGTGTAAGCCTGCGTATTTCCGCAATCGAATGATCAAGTAGTTCCATCGGGTAATTCAACAAGCCCTTCAGCTCTTTATTCCGTTCGCCGGCAAGGCCCAGGAACATTTTTGCACCAGCCAATACCTGGTTGATATTGTCATGCAATTCAAGCCCAATATGATTTTTTTCTTCTTCCTGTGCATTGATGATGGCCCTTGATATTTTTTTTTGTTCTTCTATTTTTTGCTGGGCTATTTCTTGCTCCATCTCCCGTATTTTCTTCTCGGCAAATTTTTGTTCACTCAGGTCGTAACAAACACTGATGATGCCGGTCATATCACCATTATCACCATAGAAAGGCGATTCAGTTAAAAAAGCAGGGAAAAATGATCCGTCCCTGCGTTTCATCCAGCATTCACCGCTTAGCCGGTCATCCAGCATCGGTGGTATTGTTTGCGAAGAGTGTTGCTGGTATTGATCTTCACAGGTCACATCAAAAATATCTTTACCAGTCACTTCATCGCACTTCCACCCATAGAGTTGTTCGGCAGCATGATTCCAATAGATAATGCGTCCATTCATATCAGTGGCAATTACAGCCTGCCCCACCGAGCTTAATAAATTTTCATGAAACCTGATCCGTTCGTCTCCTGCCTTTTTTTCCGCTTCTGCCTTTTTCTTTTGTATGGCGGAATCAATGGCCAGGGGCAAACGGGTAAGCCTGTCTTTTAACAGGTAGTCATCTGCGCCGGCTTTTAAAATATCCAGTGCAAATTCTTCTGTTACCGTACTGGAAACAAGGATAAATGGAATGGTAAGCGACCGCTTTTTAAAAGCCGTAAGCACTTTTGTTGCATTGTATGCTGGCAGTGTATTATCTGATATAACTACATCAGGATTGAAAATATCGATGGCCTGCAAAAATTCATCCTCCATCATCACCTGTTGAAAAATGCAGCCTGGTTTCTCCCTGGTTAAAGATGCCTTGATTTTTTCAGCATCAACAATATTGCCTTCAACAAGCAGCACCCGTAAAGCATTATTCATAAAATGTCCTTTTATGGCAACATGGGTTGCCTGTTAGCTGACGTAATGCTGAAGCTATAAATGCTGCAGCATATTTTGTAATACAAAGCGGGATGATGTAAAAGTAAAGAAGTGGTATTTTAAAAAACTAGTATAACGGTGGAGATATACATAGCTTTTTATCTACCTATTGTAGCGATTTTTCTATAGGCTTGTCGGTGCGGAATTTACGAACGGTTGCTCCGTACTGGAGCAACACACGGATTCCATTTTATTTGCGGGTGTGCTTTATAGTTAGTAAGCTGTTGGGGAATGTTCGATATTGGTATCCAGGTTAAAATCCGGAAACAGCGTACCGTTCCGGATACGTTCTTTTCTGATTTTACTATCACCTGCATTTATTATTTCCAGCTAAACCAATAACAACGCTTATTCAGTACCAAAATAAACATTACCCGCATTTACAAACCCATTAACCGTAGCCCGTGAGTTGCCAATGATATACTGGTTGCCGGAGATGCTGACCGATTGACCAAACAAATCACCATTGCTGGGAAATTCAGACTGGATCATATTTGTCCGGGTATAATTGTTGCCAGATAAATTTTTATAAATGTAAACGGCACCAATGCGATCGCTGTAATAACTGCTTCCTCCATTGGGATATTCGGCCCCACCCGAAGAGCCAATCAATAAGGTGTTGCCTGCAAGGCCAAGCGATATACCAAAGGTGAGGTTCGCTATCGAAATAGATGAAACGCCGGAAACCGGTTGAATCTGGCCGGCTCCAGGTATGATCTCAAAATTGTAAATAAAGATGGAGGTTATATTTGTCCACGCAGCCCCCGTACGTTCATACACATATACGGAAGCGCTGGTATTGGAATAAGTAGTTGCCCAGGGCGCTCCAACAGCCAGTTTATTAGCAGACAACGCAATGGCAAAGCCAAATTGTCCCCTGATAGTGGTGCCCTGTAATTTTTGTTGAAAATTCCATACGCCCCCACCATAGGCATAAACATATACGGCCCCTGCATCGGGATACGCATATGTCGCATTGTCCTGGCCTGTTGCGCTGATAGCTATATAATCAGTATCCATAGAGATGGCAAAACCATAATAATCTGAATTCAATAGATCTGTTGGGGAAATACTTTGAACAAATGACCAGGAAGTAGCGGCTTTTTGGTAGCAATAAACCTGGCCTCTGTCTGCTCCGGTCGCATCTGAGTAAGGTATCCCAATAGCAACCCCAATACCCCCGGTATTAGTTGCACATACACCTACTGACCAGCCAAAGTCCTCATAAGCCTGGCCCTGTGGTTTTACAATGGCAGTATCCAGCACCCAGGCTGCTGATACCCTGCGAAAAATATACACCCGGCCCTGTGCTACATTCGTACCCACCGTTTTATTACAGCTGCCCACAACCGCGTAATCGCCTGAAATGGCAACTGCTCCACCAAAATAATCACTCGCTGCAGAGTCGTAAGCAGCCAGTCTTGCCATTTGCCTCCAGCCACTGGTGGTTTTATTAAAAATATATGCAACGCCCATATTCACCATACCTCCTGCATTATACCTGGGAGCGCCGATAATGGCATAGTTTCCAGAGATAGCTACTTTTCCGCCAAAGGCCGCACTTGATAAGGGATTTGTGGAATTACGGCTTTGAGGGTCCGTTTTATTTTCATCCGAAAATGACAATGCACGCCATGCTGTTCCATCGTAAAACATAACTGTTGCCTTATCCGTATCAAACAACATTAATCCCATTGCCGGGTTATTGATCGCTTTTCGCTGGGTAGTTGTCATCCGGGGTATCAGCATACCCTTATTATTGGCACTTATATCCAGTTGTGCGCTTGCATTGGGTGTAGCAGTACCAATACCTACATTTTGCGCAAAAGAAAACAAGGAAGAAAATAGAAATGTAAAAAGGAAATATTTTTTCATAACACAAGTTTTGATTGTTATTAATCAGTGCTAACTAGCTTATAACAGTAATTGGTTGTTATAAAAAATGCCAGTTCAGATTAGCTAACTGAAAACTATTGTCTTGTGGAATGTATGAAGCAGTTGATAAATCTACTCAAAAACTAATTGCGGTCAAAATTAAATACGGAATCGATGCAGTATGCTGTTGCCTAACGTTGATGCAGTAGTAATCAAACATGGGGAAAAGTATGTTGGTTCAACTGGGTTTTAAGCAGGGTGTAAGCATTTTTATATAGGGCAAAAAAATCCCCCGGTTGAACCGGGGGATTTTTATTTATGCTCTTTGCTTTGCAGGTGCTTTTTTCTTTTTGCTTTTAAGCGCCTCGTCAATTGCCTTGCTTAATTCAGGATAAGTGATCTTACCGTTGTAGCGCTCGCCATTAATAAAAAAGGTAGGCACATCTTTTACGCCA
>JAKQKY010000343.1 GCA_029560415.1 Bacteroidota bacterium
ATCCTGCAGACTGGCATCTTTTGAGAGGTGAGCCTTTTTTTGCAAGATTTACTGCTGGTCTTTTCAAACCAAAAGAAAAAATTGCCGGTGCTGACTTTGCGGGTATAGTAGTAGAAACGGGCAATAAGGTTACCAAATTTAAAGTAGGCGACCATGTATATGGTGAAACGTTGATGGGTGGTGCTTTTGCAGAGTATGTAAGTGTGCCGGCGGCTGTTTGTGGCAAAATTCCTGGTTACGTCAGCTTCGTACAGATGGCAAGTTTACCAACAGCCGGGCTGACTGCACTCCAGGCAATTGTTACACATGGAAAGATTACAGCGGGTGAAACAGTTCTGATAAATGGAGCTTCCGGTGGGGTAGGTCATTTTGCTGTGCAAATTGCAAAAGCATATGGTGCAAATGTAACCGCTGTCTGTTCGGGCAGGAATACTGGTTTTGTAAAGTCTTTAGGTGCCGATCAAGTAATTGCCTACGACAGGGTGAACATCCATCAGCATAATGGCAACTACGACGTGATTGTAGATGCAAACGGCAATCTTGCTTATGCTGATTACAAGAGAATGGGAAAGAGAGGTGTAATGATCGGGTTTACAACCATGGGGCATATGTTTTTAACGCTTATTAAAAAATTATTTGGTAAGTTTCCATTAATACAGTTTACAGTAGAGCCAAATGAAAAAGACCTGCAAACATTAGCATTATTAGTAGAGCAGGGAAAAGTACAACCTCAAATAGAAAAATTATTCTCTTATAAGGAAATACCAGAAGCAATTAGCTATATCGAGGCAATGCGTACAAAAGGTAAAGTAGTAATGCAGTGGGCGGATGATCAGCACCCAACAGATTTATTAAACAACTTGACAATAGTACCATTCTAATTACAAATCGTCCTGCCACCTGGGCGGTTCATGGTAGTAGCTTTGTCTTATTAATTCAAACGCTGCCATTTCATTTGAGGATAGCCTTTTAAAAAAATCACAAAGGTTTACTTAAAAAAATTCCTACGATGTGGGCTGGTAAAATATTGCCCATTAAAAATGGGAACAACCAGAAATTTAAAAATATAAAAACAAACAATCATGCAATCAAAAAACAAATCAGTAAAATCAGTAGTTGTATTTACGCTATTAGTTTCCATGGCTTTCAACTCATATGCACAGAAAAGCAGGTTTAGTATCGCCATCAATTCGCTCACAACAAATTTCAACTACGGTAAGGCGAATGCCGGACTCAGTTCTTATAAGAAAAACTATCAGGGCTTGCAGGCAGGTTTTTCTTACCAAGCTGGCATTACACCGATGTTTTCCATTGTTCCCGAAATCTATTTTGCTATAAAAGGTGGTACACTAAAAGAAAACAACCCTCTCACCGGTGCAAAATCAACATTACGGATAAACAGTTTAGAGATGCCAGTGTTAGCTCGCTTACACATCAACAAGTTATATTTGAACGCAGGTCCCTATGCGGGTTACAACGCAGGCGGTCGTATGAAAATATATGGAACAAATTCAACGGCTGAAACAATAACAAAGCTTTCGTTTGGTAATTCTCCGGCAGATTTTAAACGCTGGGATTGGGGCTTTCAGGCAGGCGCTGGTTACAACTTCAACTTAAAGCAATCAATCCTCACATTGGATGTTCGCTATGGCTACGGATTAGTTAATGTGTCCCAAAATGTAGACAGGTATAACAGAATGTTGAATATCAGTGTACAGGTTTCAAGACCAGGTAAAAAAACAACAAAACAAAAGCAGGGATAAAATATTCATTACATACCTAATTCTATATTAAACGCAATGAAGTTTTTTTTGAATTCACAAAACCAGCTCAGAAATGTTTGGTGGATCGCTATTTTCTTTCTGGTGCTGGCATCACTCACATTTCCTTTGATACTTCTATCACAGCAATATGCCTTTGAAGTAACAATAACTCAGCAAGCTTTGGTAGTAATTGCTGTCACTTGGATTTTGCAGGCAATGCGGAAAAAGCCAATGAGTGAGCTGTTCGGAAAGCTAAACCTTGATCTGCTTAAAAACATGTTATTAGGCTTTGTGGCTGGCGCTATCCTGATGTTAGTGCCTGCAATAATTCTGACACTTAGTGGGTCGGTTCATTGGCAGCAGGGAAATATGGATATGTCTTCCCTTTTAAAAATTTCAGCAGGGTTTATTTCCGTGGCTATTGCAGAAGAATTTCTTTTCAGAGGTTTCATTTTTCAACGCCTCAGAAAAAGCACCGGGTTATGGGTTGCTCAATTGATAATTGCAGGTTATTTTTTGCTAACGCATATTGGCAATCCCGGGATGACAGGTAACATTAAGATACTGGCTTACATCAATATTTTTACCGCGTCCATAATGTTTGGATTTGCTTATGTAAGAACCAATAGTCTCATCACGCCGATAGCTTTTCATTTCATGTCAAATTGGGTACAAGGTACTTTGTTGGGGTTCGGTGTTAGCGGTAATGAGCAGGCAAGTTTATTAAAAGCGGTTTTTAATAACGCTCCTGAGTGGCTCACTGGCGGCAACTTTGGTTTAGAAGCAAGTGTTCCCGGTTTAATCTCCGTTTTTATAATCACATTTATTCTGTACCGGTGGCGGTTTTACATATCCGTAATTGTGGATAATTCCTACAAAACAAAAAAGCAGTTGTACACTAAATAATTATTTAATACTCAGTAATAAAACAATAAGTATGAAAATTATAATCGTTGGTGCCTCCGGCACTATGGGGACCTATTTGTCCAACGCATTTGAAAAAGAGCATGAAATTATTCGTGCAGACAGAAACAATTCAGTTATCCAGGTAGATATAACATCACCTGTAGCAATTGAAAAGATGTATAAAAAAACAGGTGCATTTGATGCCTTGATTTGTACGGCCGGCCCCACTTATGTGGGTCCTTGGAAAAACCTGAATGATGAAACTTTCCGTATCGGTGTTGAAGGCAAGATGATGGGACAAATAAACCTGGTTTTGATTGGTCAGCATTACATCAAACCAAAAGGTTCATTCACATTGATCTCAGGTGCCCTCACCCACGAACCGCAAAAGAACTTTGCCAATGCATCTGCAGCTAATGCAGCTGTAGAAGGGTTCGTACGGGGAGCAGCAATTGAGTTGGAAAACGGTATTCGCATCAATGCAGTAAGTCCCACTGTAATTGAAAATTCACCACAATACTTTCCTTTCTTCCCTGGCGAATTGCCTGTAACAATGAAGCAGCTTGAATTTGGCTTTAGGAAAAGTGTGTTCGGTGCAAACACCGGACAAATCATAAAACCGTATTAGTCCTATAGAAAATCCCTCTTAACAGGTCGTTACCACAATTGGTAGCGACCTTAAAGTTTAGATTAAGATGAAGAATTCAATACCTGAGATAGAACGATGATTTCAGTTCCTGAAAGCTGACAGCGTTGCGAAGCGGGGCTTTCAGGTTTTAAAAACTTCGGAAGTCTTTGACGCAGTAGTAGGCCATGTGTACATCAACGATACACAGTATTTTGCTAACGTGCCCGCCATTGCCTGGGAGTTTTATATTGGCGGCTGCCACCTGCACAAAAATGGTTGAAAGACAGAAAGGGCCGTGTGCTGCAGTTTGAAGACATACTGCGATATCAAAAATTAATTGTCGCCCTTACTGAAACAGACAGGTTGATGAAGGAGATAGATACAATTGAAACAGGGTAAAAGATAACCAGGCTCACCCTCCTTTAAAGGAATATATCTTGTTTGCAAGCAGTGACAAAACTTTAAGGATGAAACCTGGTTAAAGCAATTTACAAGCTTCGTATTTCATTAACTGCATTCGGTGTACAATTAATAAAAAACTTCTACAATCCCCGCTTTTTAGCCTATATCGTAGGTGCCAGGGCAGAGCTACTCATTTACGGGATTGCAATAGTTAGGTTGATAAAACTTCCGAAGTTTTAAAAACTTCGGAAGTCTCTCACGGTAGTCATACGACAATTAGACTGGAAACAATAAACCCCACTTTGCAGCAGGATTTATTGGGCGGGGATTGGCAGTACCGCTTCCCAATGCAAAAATACTTTTAAATTTTTCGCCGTTATTTTTAATGATTTGAATAACGGGCTAAAAATGATTTGCTGAGTGAAGACCGAAAATCCCAGGACAAACCTTAGAAATCATTTGTTTTATATATGAGCACTAAACCGGCCAAAAAACGTTTTTGCATCGGCGTTGAGTTAGACTTTGCGATACCTGCCCCATTTTACACAACCGGCACAGCACCGATGTAGGATAAACAATCCCAGTTCATTTTGAATTCGCTGTCCGTTTCTACATTTCTTATCAGGATATGAGAAATGTTGAACTGCTTTTGCTCAATGATCAAGGAACTGATCTTTATGGGTCTGTTTTCTTTTGTGAGGTTTGTAAGGATCGTAAAATTGTCTTGATTTAGATTTAAGAATTCCAGGCATACTGATAGATCAGTGCTTGTTTCTGAGCTGATGGTTATATAGACAGGAAATTTATACTTGTTTTCAATGCAGACTGTATCAATACCTCTCTTTTGATTGAGTTCAATTTCTTCCATAACCGTAAAACTACAGAAACGGCCGTAAAAATACGGTGTATTAAATAGCATTTTTTTGAAAGATCATATTTTTTTAATCTCACCAGGCGCTATAAGCAGGAGGTATGGGTTACGACTTAATACTCTCTTTTCAATTTCAACTGTAAATTTTCATGTTTTACTATTGAACATTTTTAATGTACTCCGGGTATTCACCTACTTGCCAATATTCAATAATTTTTAGCATGCTATTCTCAATCATGTAATAATATCAGCTCGTTTGGGTAATTGAGTTCTTTAAATTTATCCGTTAAAATTTCCTGGTCATCAATATCATCTTCTATAAAAACGATGGGGCCATTTTTTTCATGCTGTTATTTTTGGAGACAGGTTATAAAACAAGTTTATATCCTGCGTTCCTGCTGCTTGGAATGTAAATACTCACTTGGTGTAATCCCAAACTGCTTTTGAAAACTCCTGGTAAAATTGCTTTGAGAACTAAAGCCTACCCGGTCTGCAATTTCATACATCTTATAATTTCCTTCTGCCAGCAACTCCGCAGCTTTTTTTAACCGGGTGATGGTAATGACTTCCAGCGGTGTTAATACAGAAATAGCTTTTATTTTCCGGTACAAAGTAATGCGGCTCATGTTCATGGCCCTGGCAAGTTTCTCTACATCCATGTCGGTGTCTTCCAGGTTTTTGCAAATGGCCACATGTAATTTTTCTAAGAACTGTTCATCTTCTTTTGTATGTGCCATGCTGCGGATATGTACCAGCGGTGAACTGGCATAAAATTCCCGTATATGATTGCGGTTGGCCAGCAGGCTGGCTATTTGCGCCATCAGGTGCTCCTTTGAAAATGGCTTTTCAATATAGGCATCAGCTCCCAGCTCAAGGCCCTGCACTTTTGACTGGATGGTGTTTTTTGCCGTGAGCAGGATAACAGGAATATGAGAATACTCCAGGTTTGATTTAATAGTCTTGCAGAGTTCAAAACCATCCATGCCCGGCATCATCACATCGCTTACGATCAATTGCACAGCTTCTGTTTCCAGTAGTTTCAACGCCTGTACTCCATCTGTTGCTCTTATAATGGCATACTTTTTTTGCAGTATCCTGTCCAGGAAGTCCAGTATTTCTTCGTTATCATCAACCAGCATTATCAATGGCAGCATATCATTTATTTTATAAGTAGTCCTGTTTTTTAAGGTTCAGTGGTTTTACTGGCAGGCTTAATACAAATACATTTACCCCGTTATTGGGTGTTTTTACATACAGGTTGCCTTTATGCAGTTCCGTTAGTGACTTTGCCAATGCCAGTCCAATTCCCGTGCCTTGTTGTTTGGTAGCTTCCTTCATCCGGTAAAAAGGTTCAAATATTTTTTCACTCATACTGTCGGGTATCAGCAAACCGTCATTTTCAATTTCTATGATCACATTGCCGGGATGGTTTTCCAAAGGAAGCAGGCGGATCTCTACCCGGTGCTGTGCGTATTTAACGGCGTTATTGATGAGGTTGCTGAAGATCTTGTTTAGTGCTTCTTCATCCGCCATTGCAAAAACGTCTGCCGGTGGAACACTGATAGTATAGTTTAGCTGTTTCTTTTTTGCCAGTAAGGAAAAGTTAAGGTGGTTTTCTTTGAGCAGGGCACTGATATTTACTTTTGCAAAATCAATGCTGAATCCTTTTGTTTCTGTTTGCCTGAAATCCAGTATCTGTGTGATGAGCGCAATAAGCCGGTTGCTGTTTCTTTCTAAGGTAGCTACATCTTCTTCAATAGAGGGAACTTCAACTGCCTGTTCCCGTAAATTTTCAACAGGCCCTTTTATCAATGTCAGCGGTGTTCTTATTTCATGGGCTATGTTGGTAAAGAAATCAATTTTAGCTTCATAGATTTCTTTTTCTTTTTTGTCTTCAGATATAATGTGATAAGTTTTTAATAGATAATAACCAATGGTAACAACAATGGCCGCATAAATAATATACGCCCAGGTTGATAACCACCAGGGAGGAAGAATGGTGATCTCTAATTGTTTTTCCTGTCCCCAGTTACCATTGATGCCCGCTTTGATTTTAAAAATATAGTCGCCCGGAGAAAGACTGGTAAAATATAATTTCCTGTTGGGTTTTACTTCTGTCCATTCATTACCCAGTCCCTTCATCATGTACCTGTAGGAAGTCATTTCAGGCGATATAAAACTGAGTGCAGCAAAATCAATGCTGATAGAAGAGCGGTTATACGGAAGCGTTATATTATCTGTGTATAGCACGGATTTGCTGATGAGAGCGCTGTCACTTATCAAATCAAACTCTTTATTATCTACCTGCAGGCCGGTAATATAGACGGGCGGAATCAAATTGCTGGTAAAAAAGTTATCCGGTCTGAAACTGATCATGCCTTTTACACTTCCAAAATACAATTGGCCATTCTGATCCTTATAACCCGAGTTGTAGTTGAATTGATTGTTAAGCAAACCATTGGCCTTTGTATACACCGCTATGCTTTCCGTTTCCCTGTTCATACTCACCAGGCCCCTGGAAGTGGTTATCCAGAGATGCTGACTGTCGTCTTCCAGTATTTTAAAAACAAAATTACTCGGCAGGCCTTTTTTATCAGTGTATACGGTAAACAGTTTCCTGTTCTTGTTTAGTTTGCAAAGTCCCCCGCCTTCGGTTGCCAGCCAAAGATCCTGTTTACTGTCTTCATAAATGGCGTTGATGGTATTATTGGGCAAACAATTAGTATTGAAAGGTTCGTTTACAAAATGCTCCTGTTGTTTTGTTGCAGGATTAAAATAATATAGACCCCGGTCATGCGTGCCGATCCAGATATTCCCTCCACTATCCTCCATCAGGCAGGAAACAAATGTGTAGGGTGGGAGACTGGCAACCGGCTCAAATCCATTTGTCCTTGAGTTAAATTTAAAAAGGGAATTACTGGTGCCTGCATAGATATCCCCGGCTTTGGAGTGCAGCAGGCTTACAATAAAATTGCTTTTCAATTCATTGCTTCCCGGTCCGGCAATAAAGTGCTTTTTAATTTTACCGGTATTGATATCCATTACATCCAGGCCATGTTCAAATGTGCCGATCCATAATTCATTCCCGGCGATGGTGAGGCCATGTATATTAGAGTAAGCAATACTGTTAGTGCTGCCGGATGGCTTATACTGCGTAACAGCACCACTGGCCAGGTTCATTTTATTCAGACCGGCATCTTCTGTTCCCATCCATAAATTTCCGAGGCTGTCTTTACAAATTTCCCTGACTACACTGCCACTGATGCTGTTGGGTGAACTGCCGGGAAAATATTTTTGAAAAACGGCAAACTGTTTTGAATAATAATTGATGCCGCCAAAATAGGTTCCTGCCCACATACCACCTTCTTTGTCTTTACAAAGGGTATATACCGCATTGTCTGAAAGGGAATAAGGGTCTGCTAAATTTTTTTTCAGTTGGGTAAAGGTCTCCGCTATGGTGTTATAAATAAAAATACCCGACTCCGTAGCCAGCCATAGTTCATTGTCAGCGTATTTTTTTATATCCCGTACATACACGGTGGTTTTGTCAGGATTCAATGTGAGTACATCTGTGTAATCCGACGCTGCGATATCAAACCGTTTAAGTCCCTGGCTGGTTGTGCCAGCATATAACACACCTTTTCCTGCTGTATAGATCTTTACAATTGAATAAGAGGCGGGTTTGGGAGAGTGTGCAAATAAATTGAATGTAGTAAAGGTTTCAGTGGCTTCATTATACTGCTGTAATAACCCGTTAGAAGTACTCACCCAAATATCCCCTTCTTCAGAAAGACAAAGCGAACTGGCATTAAAATACCTTGATGATGGAAAGGACTTTAGTTTTTTTGTTTCAACATCATAACAGCATACTGTAAGCCGGGTGATAAACCACAACCTGCCCTTTGTATCTGTCTGCAATGCATTTATTTCAGTAAGTGAATCAAGGAACCGGATCATCCGTTCTTTAAGCGGATCAAAAAGATAAAGCCCTTTTTGACAACCTACCCACAACCTGTTTTTTTTATCTGTTAGTATACTTCCAATGAGATTTGTTTCCAGTGGCTGCCCCTTATCATGCATGTTAAACACTTTGAAATGATAACCATCAAAACGGTTTACGCCATCCTTGGTGCCAAACCATAAAAAGCCGCTGCTGTCCTGTGCACTGCAATAAACGGTATTGTTTGAAAGACCGCTTTCTACCTGGTAGTTTCTAAAAAAAAATGGCTGGGCTGCTGATTTATTTACAGCAACTACTGCTACCAGTATCAGCGCAGGCAACCTATAGTAACTCAACCATCTTACAAACAACATACTGCGAAGGTTATACTTTTTAAGTAAAACGGGTACAACATTCCCCAAAGAAAACATTTCCGTTGGTTATCGTGATTAAAGCTGTAAGAAAATGTAACAATTTGTAAAAATTATGAAACATGATGAATGAATGTTCAAAATAATATGGATTTACTTTACAATCGAATGCTTCGATCTTCAAAAGATTTTTGATTTACGAACGGTTGCCGCTTTTAAAAGTTTTGCTATATGATGTTTTAAAAACTGCTGTATTTTTTCTGCAAGGGCAGGCCAATTAATTCTTCAATAGCAGTACTTGTCAATCCCGGGTATGCTTTCCGGTATTGAACCAACAATCAAACGCAGGCTTTAATGGTTACCGTTCCGCACTTATTTTTTTTGTTGTGATCAATACCATTGTATTTAAAACTAAAACTGCTTACAAATGAAAAAGAGACACCAGTTTGTTCAAAAGGGACTCTGCACATTCCTTGCTTTGCTGCTTTGTGCTGCTGTGTTTGCACAGCAAAAAGTCACAGGCACCGTCAGGTCTTCCTCCGGAGATCCGGTTGCAGGCGCCACTATCACAGTTAAAGGAACCAACACAACAGCGGTGGCAGATGCCAACGGCGCTTTTAGTATTGAAGCTGCTTCGGGCAGTGTACTCACCATCAGTTCTGTTGGCTACAGGGCAAGAGAAGTTGCTGTAACAGGCACAACGGTGAACGAAACACTTGACTCCGCAGATGGCATGCTCACTGATGTTGTAGTGATCGGGTATCAATCTGTGAGAAGAAAAGACCTGACTGGTGCAGTAGGTTTAATTGATCCCAAAACAGCTAACCGCAATACAGCCAATACGGTAGCGGAAAGTATACAAGGTCTTACACCGGGTGTTACTGTACGTAACTCAGGTACACCAGGTGGCGGCGCAAAAATTGATATCCGGGGTGCTGGCACTTTTGCCAACAACAATCCTTTGTATATAATAGATGGTATGTACTCAGATGCCACACCGGATTTTAATCCCAGTGATATCGAATCGATCCAGATATTAAAAGATGCATCTGCTGCGGCAATCTATGGAAGCAGGGCAGCTAATGGTGTTATCATCATCACTACAAAAAAAGGCAGAAAGGGTCCGGTTGTTATTTCGGGTAATATTAAAGCGGGCGTGCAATCAGTACACAACCGGTATGATATGATGGAAGCAGATCAATACCGCACATTGGCCACCAGCCTTTACCAGGCTGCAGGTGCAGATGTACCCACTTCACTCACCACAGACTTTGACCCGGCGATCAATACCAACTGGCAGAAAGAATTTTTACGTACAGGTGGAATAGGTGAATATAATTTATCAGCTGCTGGTGCTATCAAAAATGTAAACTTCTTTGTAAGTGGAAATCATTTTAGTAATAAAGGACCTGTTATTGACAATAACTTTTCACGTACAGGTTTTCGTGTTAATACCAGTGCAAAGATCGGCCGCTTTACCATCGGGCAAAACGTGTTGCTTAGCTGGACAAAAGAAGATCCTGTTGCTTCAGGCGGCGTAGGTGTAAATCCTTTTGTAGATATGATCACGATGCCCCCGGTAGTAGCGCTTCAGGGTACCCGTTATGAATCACCAGAAAATCCGCAAGGCTGGGGTATTGGTTTAAATAACGCTTACTTAAGTACACTTACTGCCAATGTGCCTGCACTGCAGCGCTTAGACCAGTTTGAACAAAATAATTTTAAGATCCGTGGTAATGCTTATCTCGATTTCCGCATCATGAATGGATTGGTATATCGTTTTAATTTTGGTTTGGAAAAAACAAATGATAAAGGTGAAGGCACCAGGTTGCCCGGAACAGTAAGACAAGGTACTCCATCGCCTAATAACAATGTGCTGGCTACTTTCAGATCAGAAGGTAAATTTGATTCCAAACTATTTGAACATACGCTGAATTATGATAAAGTAGCAGGCAACCACCGCATTAATGCTGTAGGTGGCTTCAGCAACCAAACATTTGACAATCCTGTAACACGGTATACTACCATTGAAGGCACACCTACCGTAGAAGATCCCTACGTTCGTAAATGGAATATCATTGGATTTTTAGGCCGTGTAAATTATGCTTATAAAGACAGGTACCTGACCAGCTTTACATTCCGCCGGGATGGCAGTTCTCTCTTCAGCGAAAATTATCGCTGGGGCAACTTCCCTTCTGCCTCCATTGCATGGCGTATCTCCAAAGAAGATTTTTGGAAATCAAAAACAGTCAATGACCTGAAACTGCGTGTATCGTATGGTTCACTTGGTAATTCAGAGTTTTTACAACCCTGGCAGTATTATGCACAGATCAATCCTTTCCCCCGTGCAGTATTTGGACCAAACCAGGTGGAACAGGTGGGAGGCATTGTAACACAACTGGCCAACAGTAACCTGCGTTGGGAACGTAAGAACACCAGCAATATCGGGTTAGAAGCAGCAATGTTTAATAATGCATTGAGTTTTTCTGCTGATTACTTTATCGCCAGGTCAAAAGATGTGCTGGTTGATCTGCCGATCAGTGGTACTACCGGAAATGCGGGTGGTAACCCACCGGTAAATGCAGCCACATTGGAAAACCGTGGTTTTGAACTGGCAGTAACTTACAGGTCAACAGCCAAAAAGGATTTTAAATGGGATGCCACGCTAAACTTTACCACTATACGCAATGAAGTAATTGCTTTTGGTAACGAAACTACCAAATATACTCAACTGGGTGATGCCCGTACGCAATTGGGCCGTGCCATTGGAGAATGGTATGTGCTGAAAACGGATGGTATCTTTCAAAACCAGGGAGAGATTGATGCACACAAAGGAAAAACAGGCGAAGTGCTGCAACCCTGGAGCCAGCCGGGTGATATCCGTTATCTGGATGTAGATGATGATGGCGTGCTTGACCTGGACAAAGACAGGTATTATGCAGGAAGCCCCTGGGCAAATTGGGAAGCTGGTTTTATACTAAATGCAACCTATAAAAATTTCGGTTTCAATATGCAATGGTATGCTGTGGTAGGTAATAAGCTCTACAACCGCCCACGCTACAATGTGGACCGTATGGATCAAAACACCAATTTTAGAAAAGAGGCACAGATATGGACAGCACAAAACCAAAGTACTGAATGGCCAAGGGCTGCCATTGGTGCGCCCGACAGGGGCATTCAATACAATGTACTGCCACAGAGTGACCGTTGGCTTGAAAGCGGAAGCTACCTGCGTTTACGCAATATCGAAATCAGTTATACACTCAGCCAGTCCTCACTGAAACGTGTAGGGTTTAAAGAGTGCCGATTTTATGTAAGTGGTCAAAACCTGCTGACGATCACCAAGTACACAGGACTTGATCCGGATATTGTAGGTGTGAATATTTTTGAGAGAGGCCTTGATAACGGTCAGTATCCTGCTTTGCGTATCGTATCTGCCGGTGTAAGGTTCGGGCTGTAACATATCTGATTAATCAATTAATTATCTTGACATGAATAACATAGTAAAATACTGTTTAGCTGCTACGCTGGTATTATCTGCAGCAGCTTGCAAAAAAAACCTGGACCTGGAAATTGAAAATCCGAACCGGGTGGATGAGTCAAACTTTTGGAAAACAGGAGCGGATGCATTGCAAGGTATTAATGCAGTGTATGGTAACTTTTACAGGAATGGTTCCCCCGGTTCCAGGTGGACGCCGTTTTATTTCGACATCCGTTCTGATGATGGTTATTCAACCAGTCCCTGGAATGAATTACGCAGTGTAGGCGCATTAAATATTACGCAATATAGTTTTGAAGTAAACTTTGATACCTGGGGTCACCATTGGCGTGGTGTGTACAGGGCCAACCAGGTGCTGGACAAAGTGCCTGCCATTGAAATGGATGCTGCATTAAAAGCGCAGTACCTGGCGGAAGCTAAATTTTTAAGGGCATTGTATTATTATAACCTGGTAACTATTTGGGGTAATATTCCTCTTATTTTACAGCCCTCTGCACCTGATGACAAACCCTTACAGGCACCACAGGAACAGGTGTGGGCACAAATTGAAAAGGATCTTAGTGAGGCAGCCAGTGATTTGCCCGCAAGTTATAGCGGCGAAGAAGTTGGACGTGCTACTAAAGGTGCCGCCTATGCGTTTTTAGGAAGGGCACGTTTGCAGCAAAAGAAATATGCCGAAGCGGCCACTGCATTGGAATGGCTGATCACGGGCCCGGGCCAGGCACAGTATGCTTTGCAAACAAACTATGCCGATAACTTTAAGCATACTACAGAAAATAATCCTGAATCAGTTTTTGAAATACAATTCAAACAGCGTCCTGAAAATGGTGGTGATGACGGACCTACTTCTAACGTGGGAACCAGCAGGGCGCCATTCTTTGGCCCTCCCGGTCATGGATTTAATGATGCCAATATGCACCGCTGGGTAGTTCATGAATTTTTGAAAGAAAACACCGCATCAGGCGACAGGGATCCAAGGCTCGCTGCAACGGCGCTGTATGATTCTACGGACGAAAGAGGTCCTGATTTTACACAGGTATATGGGTCTTCTTTCACTTCAAAAAATTATGATAACAATATCAGGAACAGGGTATGGTACAGGAAGTATTTAGATGATTATTTCCGTATCAATGAATTTGAAATTTTTAACAGCCCGGTTAATTTCCGTGTTATCCGTTTTTCAGATGTTTTATTGATGTATGCAGAAGCATTGAATGGCAGCGGAAGAACGGCAGAAGCGTATGCGCATGTTGACAGGGTAAGAGTGCGGGCGGGTTTAAGCCCTTTATCAACTGTAATGCCGGGTATGAACCAGGCACAATTCTTAACACAATTGGAACACGAACGTATTACTGAATTGTCGGGTGAATCACTTCGCTGGAATGACCTTGCCCGCTGGGGTTATTTTGATGATGCCACTAAACTGGCGCAATTGAAAGCACGTGACTCCGAGTTTGATAATTTTATAATTGGCCGTAATAAATACATGCCGATTCCTCAATCTGAAATTGATATTAATCCGAATTTGGTACAGAACCCTAATTGGTAATAGAATGATTACAGATGCTGCAATTATTTTGCGGCATCTGTACTTTTGGAAAATGATCGCAGGATATTTTATTTTTGAAAGATCGTCTTCCAGTTAATTTATCTATTGGCAAATCATTAAATTTTTCTCATGCAGTATGTAAAGAAAATTATCCCGGCACTTTTTGCATTGATCCTGTTAAATGGCTGTGCACAAAAAAATGTTACCACCAGAACTATTTGGAAAAATGAGCAGGCGAACAACTGGTACAGCCAGCAACCATGGTTAGTGGGGTGCAACTATTCTCCTGCCACTGCCATTAACCAGCTGGAGATGTGGCAGGAAGCATCTTTTGATACAGCCACTATTAATAAAGAACTGGGATGGGCAGCTTCTATCGGTATGAATACCATCAGGGTGTTTCTGCACGATTTATTGCACCAGCAAGACTCAGCAGGTTTTTACAAAAGGATGGATACTTTCCTGGATATTGCAAGCCGGCACAATATAAAAGTGATGTTCGTTTTATTTGATTCGGTGTGGGATCCTTATCCAAAATTGGGTAAACAACGGGACCCTAAACCACATGTACACAATAGTGGCTGGGTGCAAAGCCCCGGTTTGGAAGTTTTAAAAGACAGTACACAATATCCACGCCTGGAAGCCTATGTAAAAGGAGTTGTAAAACGTTTTGCAGATGATAAAAGAGTGTTGGTATGGGATATATGGAATGAACCCGATAATATTAATCCAGGAAGTTATGGACAACTGGAATTAAAAGATAAAGGTTTGATCGTAGCGCCGCTATTAAAAAAAGCTTTTGAATGGAGCCGTAGTGTAAATCCTTCTCAGCCGCTTACTTCCGGTATATGGATTGGTGACTGGAGCAGCCATGACTCTTTGAAAGTATGGGAGAAAATTCAGTTAGAACAATCCGATATTATCAGTTTTCATAATTATGGTGACCCAACCGACCTGGAAAAAAGAATTATTCAGTTGCAGCGGTACGGAAAGCCCTTGTTTAATACTGAGTACATGAGCCGTGGTAACGGAAGTTTTTTTGAAGGCTCTTTACCGATATTCAAAAAGTATAAAGTTGCCGCCTACAATTGGGGGTTGGTAGCAGGAAAAACCAATACGATCTATCCATGGGATAGCTGGGATAAAAAATATACTGCTGAGCCTGAATTGTGGTTTCATGATGTGTTCCGGCAGGATGGAACTCCCTACAGGCAAAGCGAAGTGGATTTTATTAAAAAAATTACAGCGGCAAATTAAATCAGTTAGTGATATGGCAACCGGGCTTGTCATTCAATAAACAATATGCTTTGAAAAGTACCTGCTTGAATAACGCAACCGTAATACGATGAAAATTTCAATAAGACTAATAACGCTATTAACGGCAGTTGCCTTTAGTAGTTTCCTGTTTCCTGCCTGCAGTAAAAATGGAGGGAGTACGCCGGCTCCACCCAATCCGCCCGGACCGAAAACCTTTACCAACCCGGTGATCAATGGTTCTGACCCGTGGATAATAAAAAAAGACAGTTTTTATTATTATCTGCAGACGGCTGGCAACAGGATACAGGTATGGAAAACAAAAGCTGTATCCAAACTCCGTACTGCACCTGCCACAGAAATATTCAGGGCGCCCGCTGGTTCGGCAAATGCAGAAAATGTTTGGGCACCCGAACTGCATTTCCTGGACGGTAAATGGTATGTGTACTATACAGCCGGCGCCGGGCCTGACAGTACACAACGTACATGGGTACTCGAAAATAGCAATGCAGATCCGCTCGCTGGTACATGGACAGATAAAGGACGGATTTTTGCCGCTGGTGCAGATTTTTGGGCCATCGATGGAACGGTACTCGAACACAATGGTAACAGGTATTTTTTGTGGAGCGGAAGACCCAACCAGTCAGTGCAAAATCAAAATATTTACATTGCTAAAATGACCAATGCCACTACGCTGGAGGCACCGGCTGTGATGCTTACCCGGCCTGAACTTTCCTGGGAACTAAATGGCGGGCCTGTAAATGAAGCACCACAGGTTATAAAGAACAGTAATGGAAAAGTGTTCATGGTTTTTTCGGCAAGTGGTTGCTGGACGGATGATTACTCTTTAGGAATGCTTGCATTGAGAGATGGAGGCAACCCGCTGCTGCCAGCTGACTGGACAAAAATTCAATCACCCGTATTTATCAAAAACCCGGCAAACAATGCTTTTGGTCCTGGTCATAATGCTTTTTTTAAATCTCCAGATGGAACGGAAGACTGGCTGATATACCATGCCAACAGCAGTACCGGCCTTGGATGCGGTGTCAGCAGGAATGTACGTATACAGCCTTTTACCTGGAACAGTGATGGCACCCCAAATTTTTCGGGGCCTGTTAAAACAGGCGTTTCGCTCAATGTGCCTGCCGGGGAATAATGGATGGAAGCTTTTTTGAACAATGATCTTGAAAGTAAATACAATACATTGATACAGGTTGAAAACAGCGCCGGCCACAAAGTAACAGATGCATACAGAGATGTATTCGGCTCTGCGGAGACGTTAGTAGTTCGTTCGCCGGGCAGGGTTAATATTATTGGTGAACACACGGATTACAACGATGGCTTTGTTTTACCCGCTGCTATTGATAAAGCAATCTATGTTGCTGTCGGTAAACGTACGGATGGTAGAGTGCATTTATTTTCTGCCGATTTCAACGATTCATTTGAAGTAGCCCTTTCAGATATTCAGCCAACGGGTAACTGGGCCACCTATGTGTTGGGTGTTGCCCGCCAGTTAATTGACCGGGGTCATAGTATCGAAGGCTTCAATTTGTCGCTTGATGGAAATGTGCCGATTGGTGCAGGGCTCTCGTCTTCGGCTGCTGTGGAATGCGCAACGGTATTTGCATTGAATGAACTTTTTAGTTTAGGTATTGAAAAACTGGAAATGGTGAAGATCGCACAGAAGGCAGAACAAACGTTTTCAGGAGTTATGTGCGGCATCATGGACATGTTTGCCAGTATGTTTGGTAAAAAAGGCCATGTGATAAAACTGGATTGTCGTTCCCTTGAATATGAATTCAAGCCATTTAAGCTGGAAGGATTTAAGATCGTACTGTTTAATACCAATGTAAAACATGCCTTGGCAGAATCTGCCTATAACAACAGGCGGCAACAATGTGAACAGGGTGTTGCGTGGATAAAGGAATTTCATCCGCAGGTAAACAGCCTGAGAGATGCTACCATCGGAATGCTTGATCAGCATGTGGCTGGAAAAGATGAAATAGTGTACAGGCGTTGCCGTTATGTGGTAGAAGAGATACAAAGAGTTACTACAGCCTGTGATGCGCTGGAAAAAGGGGATATTCCTGCACTGGGTATACAAATGTTTGCCACGCATGAAGGGCTGAGTAAAATGTATGAAGTAAGCTGCAAGGAACTCGATTACCTGGTAGACGCAGTAAAAGATAATAAAAATGTGCTGGGTGCAAGAATGATGGGCGGCGGGTTTGGTGGCTGCACCATTAACCTGGTGAAGGAAGAAGCTATTGATGAACTTACTGCTGCAATAGCTGAAGGTTATAAAGACAAGATGCAATTGGCATTAACGGCGCACACTGCCATAATAGAAGACGGAACAAGGTTGTTATAATATAGATTCAATGGTATATTCTTTATAAAAGTTTTTTAGCAATTTGAACCTGCAGTGCCAACTGTTTCAAATTATACACCTGCAACAGTTTTTTTTAAACAAGGATTGATATGAAAATTTCCACTTTTACGATTGCAGCAATAATAATTATGACAGTAACTGCCTGCAACAATAATACTTCGGAAACAGCCAGCGGTGAAGAAAGCAGCAAGACGGCTAAAAGAAATGTGCTGCCGGCAAGGACTGCTTTTCAGCAAACGATAGACGGTAAGCAAACCGACCTGTTTATATTAAAAAATAAGAATGGTATGCAGGCTGCCATTACCAACTATGGAGGGAGGCTGGTGAGTTTGCTGGTGCCTGGTAATACCGATAGCCTGGTTGATGTGTCGGTTGGATTTGATAGTGTGCTGCAATATCAAAACAGCACGGAGCCGTATTTTGGTGCAACCATTGGCCGATATGGAAACCGCATTGCCAAAGGCAGATTCTCACTGGATGGGAAACAGTACACATTGTTCAACAACAATGGACCCAATACATTACATGGTGGCAAAAAAGGTTTTCAGTATGTGGTGTGGGATGCCAAACAAATGGGTGACAGCATACTGGAACTCTCTTATTTATCAAAAGATATGGAGGAGGGATTTCCTGGAAACCTGCAGGTGAAAGTTGTTTACCACATTACAGATGCCAATGAACTGAAGCTGACCTATGAGGCTGTTACAGATAAAAAAACAGTGGTGAATCTTACCAACCATGCCTTTTTTAATTTGAATGGAGCTGGTAGTGGCACTATCAACAATCATATGTTACTTATTAACGCCAACGGTTACACGCCGGTAGATTCCACGCTGATACCTATAGGTAAGGTTGTGCCGGTTGCCAATACGGCTTTTGATTTTAGAATACCGGTTGCCATCGGTCTGCGTGTAGATGCAAAAGATGAACAGCTGCAACACGGAAAAGGGTACGACCATAATTTTGTACTGGATAAGAATACAAAAGCAGGAATGAGCCATGCTGCCACCGTTACCGCAGATAAAACGGGTATTGTGATGGATGTACATACGGAAGAACCAGGGCTTCAATTTTATGGCGGTAATTTTATGCAATCAAAAAACAGCATGAAAGGCGGTGGCAAGGATGATTTTAGAACGGCTTTTTGTTTGGAAACACAGCACTTTCCTGACTCGCCCAACCAGCCAGGTTTTCCGTCAACGGTGCTGAAGCCGGGAACAACTTACAAAACTGTGAGTATTTATAAATTTTCAGTTAATAAATAACAGGACCGCAGCAGCTTCTTTTATAACAAGGTTCAGCAGATCATGATTTTATTTAACCAACCGTAGATAGTTCTACAGCGCTTTCGGGTGCTGAGATGAGTAAAGAAATACATTCTTGTCTAAAAAATGCAGCGCATTATGAAAATGAAATTTCTTATCTATACCATATTTATTTCTTGCTTTTTTAGTAACGAAATTTCCGCTCAGCGCAAAAACACATTTACCAATCCTTTGCTGGCCGCCGGTGCCGATCCCTGGTGTGTTTATAAAGATGGCTTTTACTACTACACTCATACCACGGGGAAAAATATTACCCTTTGGAAATCAGAAAGCATTGCTGCACTTGCAACTGCCCCCCAAAAAATAGTTTTCACACCTCCTGCAACAGGGCCTTATTCAAAAGAGATCTGGGCGCCGGAAATACACTGGCTGCAGGGTAAATGGTATATCTATTTTGCCGCCGATAGTGGAAAAAATGAAAGTCACCGGTTATGGGTACTCGAAAACAGTGCTGCTGATCCAATGCAGGGTGAGTGGGTGATGAAAGGTAAATTGACTACTCCCGGAGATAAATGGAGTATTGATGGTACCGTGTATGATCATAACGGCAGCCTGTACCTGCTTTGGTCAGGCTGGGAAGGCGATATTAATTTTCAGCAGAATATCTATATCTGTGCCATGAGCAATCCCTGGACAACCTATGGGGAAAGGGTTAAAATTTCAAGCCCTGAACTGCACTGGGAAACGCATGGCGATTTGAATAACCCCGATGATGTGCCGCATGTAAGTGTGAATGAAGGACCGCAAATTTTAGCCAACAAAGAAAAATTGTTTTTAATATACTCTGCCAGTGGTTGCTGGACCGAATATTATGCCCTGGGTATGCTCAGTATGAACGCCAGCAGCAATTTGATGGATACTGCTTCCTGGCAAAAAATGCTGCAACCGGTTTTTAAAAAAAGTGAAAAGAATAAAGTGTATGCACCAGGTCATAATTCTTTTTTTAAATCGCCTGATGGTAAAGAAGACTGGATATTGTATCATGCCAACAGTAAACCCGGGCAAGGTTGTGGAAAGCAACGTTCGCCACGGGCGCAAAAATTTACCTGGAAAGCCGATGGCACGCCCGATTTTGGTGTGCCGTTAAAAACCGGCACCCCTCTGCAAATTCCATCTGGCAAGAGAAAGTAAGAAGCCAGTATTTTTTTATATACCAAAATATACATACCATGGGAGCGCTTGCCACATCCGACTACATCGTTTTCCTTGTTTATTTCATCCTTGTTTCCAGTTATGGTATCTGGGTGTATAGACGCAAACAGTCGAAGCAGGCATCCTCTGCCGATTTTTTCCTTGCAGAAGGACAACTCACCTGGTGGGCTATTGGTGCATCACTGATCGCTTCAAATATTTCTGCAGAGCAGTTTATCGGAATGAGTGGCAATGGTTTCAGGCTCGGGCTGGCTATTTCAGCATACGAATGGCTGGCTGCAGTATCATTGATAGTGGTGGCAGTTTTTTTTATGCCCATCTATTTGAAGAACCGCATCTTCACCATGCCGCAGTTTTTAAAAACAAGGTATAATGAAACAGTGGCACTAATCATGGCCATCTTCTGGTTGTTTCTATATGTATTTGTAAACCTTACCTCCATTTTGTATCTCGGTACCATCGCTATCAATAATCTTACAGGTGGTGGTCATTTTCATTTGATCATGATCGGGTTGGCGGTGTTCTCATTGATCATCACACTAGGCGGTATGAAAGTGATCGGCTATACGGATGTGATCCAGGTAGTGGTGCTGATCGTTGGCGGCCTCGTTACTTCTTATATCGCTTTAACGGTAGTGAGTGAAAAATTCGGGATGGGTAAAGATGCGTTGGCAGGTTTTAACCAATTGTTTAAATCTGCACCTGGTCATTTTGATATGATATTTGACAAGCCTGGTGCTGGTGCATCGCAACAACAGATCAATCACTATGCAAGTTTGCCGGGTTTGGCGATGCTGGCGGCGGGTATGTGGGTGGCCAATTTAAATTATTGGGGATGCAATCAATACATCACACAAAGGGCATTAGGCGCAGATTTGCCAACAGCCCGGAAAGGCATTTTGTTTGCAGCGTTTTTAAAACTGATGATGCCTTTATTAGTTGTGCTGCCGGGTATTGCGGCTTATGTGCTCCATCAAAACGGAGAGCTGCAGCAACAGATGCTTACCAACGGCGAATTCAGGGAGGACAATGCATATTCTGCTGTGCTTGGATTTTTACCTACTGGCTTAAGAGGTTTGTCGATGGCGGCACTAACGGCGGCAATTGTGGCATCACTTGCAGGAAAAGCCAACAGCATCTCAACTATTTTCACTTTGGATATTTATAAGAAATATATCAATACAGGTTCTACTGAAAAAAAGATGGTATGGACGGGCAGGGTGGTAGTCTTTATAGCATTGCTCATTGCCATTGTTGTAAACTGGGAGGATGCACTGGGTATTGGAGGTAAAGGTGGTTTTGAATTTATCCAAAAATACACGGGTTATATTTCTCCAGCTATCTTCCCTGTTTTCCTGCTTGGTTTTTTCTGGAAGAAAACAACTTCCAAAGCTGCGATAGCTGGTATTGTGGGCGGGGTATTGCTGGCTGTGTTGTTTGATAAATTTTTACCGGGTATTGCCGGGAATGAAACATTCTTATACACAGCGTATCCCACTGGAAACGGCAGTTTTGAAATACCCTTTCTTATTCAAATGGGCTGGGTGTTCTTCTTCACCACATTGCTCATTGTGGGGGTAAGCCTGTTGGATAAAAAGGGCAGGGAACATGTTCATGCTCTGGAAGTTGATGCCAGAATGTACAAAGTGTCACCGGGTATACTCGCAATGATCGTACTGGTGCTGGGTATTATTTTGGCTTTGTATATCCGTTTTTGGTAAACAGGATATATTTATTTTACCTGCAGGATGGCAACTTGTACCGGCTGAAAAAATCTACTATTTTTGCAGGTGAATAAAAAATATACTTTTCTTAAGCCCTCAAGGGGCTATTAAACTGGTGAACAGTTTTAAAAAGAAAATGCAGCTGGCATCCATTTCCCGGCGATGTATTAATTGAAACTTTTCCATTACACATTTCTGTCCGGCTGATGATATTCTGTAATCCTACTCCTTTTTTCTTTGAACTGCTGTCAAAACCAACGCCATCATCAGTTATTTTAAATTCTAACATATTCTCCTGTTGTTTTAAACTGATAATAACAGAACCGGCCTTTGAGTGTTTTAAAATATTATTCATTTGCTCCTGCATGATCCGGTAGATGGTAAGCTTTAATTTGTCATCAAATTGTTTTTCATCTGTAACATTCCAGTTGGTGATGAATTGTATCTTATGAACAACTTTCAGGTGTTCAACCATATCATTCAATGCATCCGTAAGGCTTATTTCACCGAGGGATGGGGGCACCAGTGACCGCGATAATTTCCTGATCTCAGTCATAGCAGTTAAAATGAACCCCCTGCTTTCCTTAACGAGGGTTACTCTTTTTTCCTCTTCCCCAATGGCACATTCAAGATAGAGTTTAGCAGTTGCCAGTATGGGATTGATATTGTCGTGCAGTTCTTCACCCAGGAAGGAACGTTCATTTTCCTGTGCGGTGATAGCGGCTTCTGTCAGTTGTTGCTGTTTGATACTTTTTTCAAAAGCTAACTTTTGTTCAAGGTTTACCCTTTCAGTTATGTTATTTGCAATGCCATCTATCTGTACCAGTACGTTATTGGCATCCCAGGTTGGAATGAGTTTCATTTCTATCCAATGCAGGTCATCTTCTTTTGTAAAGATCCGGTGACGGCTAAAACATGTTTGCCCCGTTTTTAATTTTTGTATCGTTTTTCCTAAAAGCGGCCGGTCGGCCGGGTGAAGCAGCTTAAGCCAGATACAGGGATCTTCTGTAAATTCCTGCTGGGTGTATCCGTATACAGAGTTACATGCTTTTGAAATGTGAATCAGTTTCCTGTCTTTTGTGTTGATAGAAAAAAGCACTTCTTCTACTGAATTAAATATGGCTGCCAGTTCATTGTGGGCTTTTTGTAATTGTTGATTACTTATTTTGATCTCTTCTGTCATTTCTATAAGTTTGTCATTCTGGCTGTTGATAGTCTGCAGCCTCCCAATCTCAAAGCTTTTTGTAAGGGATCTTTCACTCGTTACTTTAAAGTTGTGCGACCAAAGCCCACTGATAAAAAAGATAATGGTTGCCAGCAAAATATGAATCATAAAGGTTTGAAAGTTCATAACTTCCAGTTGCGTAAAATAAATTTTATCAAAGCCCACGAATTGCAAATAGCCAAAAGCTGCATGGTGTAAAATAACCACCACGGCAATGGGAATTTGAAGTTTCCAGTTCCTGTAAATGATAAGAATGGCACTACCAATAAATGCGGTGAAGTGCATTTCAAACATACCATGCATCTGGTAAATGAACTGTGCCATAAACACCCCCATTACTGCACTTAATACATATTGATACAGTTTTGCATTGGGCATAAAATACCGGGCAGAATAATATGCAATAAGACAAAGCCCTCCCACACCAAATGCAATTTGCCAGGTGTCGTAAAAGAATGACAGCAACAACCCGGTGAGCATGTATACAGCAAGGAAATAATTCATTAGCCGGTCGGCCCGGTTTTTTAGCTGTTGGTGGAATTCGTTTAAGTAAGTTTTCATAGTTAATTATTTTTCACATTTAGGCAGCACACAGCCATATCCCCTGAACGCAGCTGCGTTGAGATCAGGCGACGAAGCGTTTGCTAATATTGAATCAATTGCCATTTGTGCGTAATTGGTTTTTTTATCTGTACAGTACCGGGATTTATTATAATTACCCCTGTAAAATAACTTTTGCTCCCTGTCGATAATAGCTGCCTGTGGGGTAGAGTAAACACCACAAAGACTGGCAATGCCATTATTTGAATAAACAGGGATCGTTAGTTCATACTTTTCCTGGATTTCTTTTTCCGTCCATTTTTTTCCTTTATTGACCAATACCACTGCAAAGTTCAACTGTTGATTATATTTTTTTAACAGTGTTTTGAAGTACGTCATGTTAAACCGGGAACATGGGCAGTCTGGATTAAAAAAATGAAGGAAAACAGGTTTGTTTGTGTTGAGATTTGCCAGGGACGCAAGATTGATAGGGTAGCCAGGTGGTACTACTACGTAATTTGCTGGTGTTGGTGTGGGTAAATTATATTGCAATTCGCTTTTCCAAAACATAAAAGCAATCGTTGCGGACAGCGCTAACAACCAGCAGGCAATAATTATCCTTTTAACGAATTCGGTCATGTGTGGTTGCTTTTGTATAATTCCTACATTTAAAATGCCGGGTTTTCATTCTGCCGGTGAAATAAGATGGATCTTCTTTTTCACCCTGGTTTGGATAACAGCCTTTTAGCTCTATGATTGGAACTATTTATAATATTTCACAAAGATCCCTATGGGCGATTAGATATTTTATAGTAAAAGAAGGTTAAGTGTATAGAAAGTTTTCTATCTTTATAATATAGTAAACAGCCCTTTTTGCGTATGAAAAAATTTCTTCTTATTGATGACCATGAAGTTGTGCGCTCTGGTATTAATGGCCTTCTTTCCGAAATATACAAACCATGTGAAGTGGAAGAAGCATCCAATACTGATATGGCAGCTGAAAAACTAAAGCAGCAAACCTTTGATTTGATCATGATGGATATTCAGATGCCAAAGAGCGACAGCCTCGGTATGATGGAGTATATACATGTACGTTACCCGGAGGCGAAGGTGCTCATTTTTTCAATGAGTTCGGAAACCATCTATGCGAAGCGGTTTTTAAAGGCGGGTGCCAAAGGCTTTTTGTCAAAGGACTCTTCCCTGGATGAAATTAAAAAAGCGATCAACCTGGTGTTGAACAACCGGCGCTATGTGAGCGATAGTTTAGCAGAGGCGCTTGCCTTTAGTTCTGCTTCTAACTCACCTGAAAATCCATTTGAAAAATTATCACAACGGGAATTTGAGATTGCTTCTTTATTACTTGGTGGCCAGTCTGTGAGTGATGTATCAAGGGCGCTGAATTTGCAGACGTCCACAGTTGGTACACACAAGTCAAGAATTTTTGAAAAGCTGGGTATTGATAATATATTGGAGTTAAAAGAACTGGCAACCAGTTATAATTTATAGCGGGGTGAACTTATTTAGAAGGGCATTGAAACGATGATTTTGGTACCCTTGCCAGGTGAGCTTTTTATTTCGAGCTCACCTCCCAATACAACAGCCCTTTCTTTCATTCCAAGCAATCCCAGGGACTGCTTATATCCGCCCGCATTTTCATCAAAACCATCACCGTCATCTTCTATTTGCAATATCAGTTCGGTTTCAGTTTTGTTTAAGCTGCATTTAACCATGGATGCATTTGCATGCTTCATAATATTGGTCAATGATTCCTGGTAAATACGAAATAAAGCAAGGGCGGTTTTGCTGTCAACAGGAATGGGACCATGTACCAGTGAGATATCTATTTTAATTCCTGTACGCTTTTCGAATTCATGGCTTTGCCAGCAGATGGCATCCTTAATACCCAGTTTATCCAGTATAGCAGGGTGTAACTCTGTCACGATCTTCTTAACTGTTTTAAGAGAGATGGTGATTAATTTTTCCATATCCTGCAGTTTCTTTATAATGTCCGGGTCTGCATTTACACACTTGAGTGTAAGCCAGGAAATATCAAGTTTAATTGCAGTGAGTTGCTGGCCAAGTTCATCATGCACTTCCCTTGCCATGGCCGATCTTTCTTCTTCCCTGATATTTTGCAGGTGGGAGGCCAGATTACGTATTTGCTGGTGTGAATATTTAAGCTGAATCTCGGTCAGCAATTTTTCTTCCACTATTTTAGCTTTGTCCAGTGCAGCTGTAACGGAAGAGGGTAAACGCTGGATATTTGTTTTTAAGATATAGTCTGATGCGCCCTGTTTTAAAACATTCACAGCAAATTCTTCCGATACCGTGGCAGTTACCAGTATAAACGGAATATGAGGCAGCTTTTCTTTGGCGATCTGCAGTGCTTTTTCTGAATTGAAGGCCGGGAGTGAATGATCCGAAAGAATGATGTCTGGACAGAAATTGTCAAGGGCGTTTTCAAATTCCGCTTTATTGTCCACCACTAATTTCTCAAATTCCAATCAGGCTCGTGTTAATTCACGGTCCACCATTTCCACATCAAATGGCATATCTTCAAGATGGAGTATTTTTATTTTTTCCAAAATTTTAAATTTATTGAACAGGAGACTGGTTAATGATAACCCAGTACAGCCCTACTTCT
>JAKQKY010000386.1 GCA_029560415.1 Bacteroidota bacterium
CTTTTATACACTGGTTGGCCAGCCGTATGGCGTTTTTTATGGCACCACCTGGAAAAGAAATGAAGCAGGCAAATTACTTTTAAATGAGCTGGGTCAGCCAATTGCCAATACGATTAAAACTGGTGTAGGAAATCCTAACCCGGACTGGTTAATGGGCATTTCCAGCAGCCTTACCTACCATAATATTAATTTCTCTTTTCTCTTTGATATCCGCCAGGGTGGTGCTATTTACAATGGCACCCGGGCAAGCCTTTCGCAATATGGCCTCACAGCAGAAAGTGCTGACAGAGACAGGACCTATTTAATTGACGGCGTATACGATCAGAATACCAGCAAGCCTGGAGAGCAAAATACCACCCCGGTTACGGCAATCTATTATTTCCAGAACTATAAGGGTTTAGCTGGAGCTACAGAAAACGCTATCGAGGATGGTTCCTGGGTGCGCTTACGGTCGGTATCACTGGGGTATCGCTTTGATAAGTTTAAAATTAAAGCCATCAGTTATATTGATTTGTCTGTTTCGGGCCGTAATCTTTGGCTTAGCACTAAATATAAAGGTGTTGATCCTGAAACCAGCCTTACAGGTGCAGGCTCTAACATCTCCGGAATGGACTGGTTTAATAATCCTGGAACAAAAAGTTATGGAGTGGCATTAAAAGTTGGATTTTAATACCTGCAGCCAACCATTAAAATAAAACAGTTAAAATCTTAAACATGAAATCTTTTGCAATAAAAATAGCAGCAGCCGTTATTACCTGCACTGCTTTGTTATTTACAGGATGTAAAAAGGGAGAACAATACTATACCAATCCCAATCTTCCAACAAGTGGCACCCTCCAGAATATGCTGACTGCACTCGAGGTATCCACAATGAATTCTTATGAGAGTGAAATAGCCAGGAGCACCAGCGCATTGATACAACATTCCGCTGGCGTGGATAACCAGGCAATACAGGTAAATAATTATTCCCTGTTAGAAAACCAGCTTGATATTTCCTGGGCGCAATTGTACTCGGCTATCAATACCGGTGAAATACTGGCAAATAAAGCCACAACTAGTCCCCGCTATCGTGGCATCGCAAAAGTGTGCCTCGCTTTAAACTGGGGTTTGCTTACAGATATATGGGGTGATGTACCCTATTCAGAGGCTGTTAGTAATGTGCGGTTCCCTAAGTATGATTCGCAGGAAGATGTGTTGAATGGAATTCAATCAATTTTAGATGAAGCAATTACGGATCTTCAGTCCACCAATGCTGAAAATGTTATTGTTCCTGCTGCAGATGATGTGATCTTTTCCGGTGACGCCGCAAAATGGACAAAAACAGCATGGACATTAAAAGCCCGTTATTTGAACAGGCTTTCTAACAAACCCGGTTATGATCCCGCTGCAATTTTAGACGCTTTGTCAAAAGGTATTTTATCAAATGCAGATGATTGTATGACAAAGCATGGTAAAACTGGTAGTGATGCCAACCAATGGTGGGCTTTTCAAAGACAAAGAACCTACTACAGGGCTGCAAAGCCATTCGTGGATTCCATTTCACTTCGTCCATTGGATGCAAGACTTGGAAAGTATTTTCACCCTTATAACGGATCAATAGTAGGCTCACCCATTGACGCTACTACTCAATTGGCTTCGCTATGGGGCAGTTACCTTATA
>JAKQKY010000387.1 GCA_029560415.1 Bacteroidota bacterium
CTTTTATACACTGGTTGGCCAGCCGTATGGCGTTTTTTATGGCACCACCTGGAAAAGAAATGAAGCAGGCAAATTACTTTTAAATGAGCTGGGTCAGCCAATTGCCAATACGATTAAAACTGGTGTAGGAAATCCTAACCCAGACTGGTTAATGGGCATTTCAAGCAGCCTCAGCTACCAGAATGTAAACTTCTCTTTTCTCTTTGATATCCGCCAGGGTGGCGCTATTTATAACGGCACCTGGGCAAGCCTTTCTCAATATGGCTTAACAGATGAAAGTGCCGACAGGGACAGGACCTATGTTATTGATGGCGTGTACGATCAAAATACCAGCAAGCCTGGGGAGCAAAATATCACCCCGGTTACCGCAACTTATTATTTCCAAAACTATAAAGGTTTAGCCGGTGCTACAGAAAATGCTATTGAAGATGGCTCCTGGGTGCGGCTAAGGTCAGTATCACTGGGGTATCGTTTTGATAAGTTTAAAATTAAAGCCATCAGCTATATTGATCTGTCCATTTCAGGCCGTAATCTCTGGCTTAGTACCAACTATAAAGGTGTTGATCCTGAAACCAGCCTTACAGGTGCAGGCTCCAACATTTCAGGAATGGACTGGTTCAATAATCCAGGAACAAAAAGTTATGGAGTGGCACTAAAGGTTGGATTTTAACAGCTTCGTTCAGTCATTACACAAAAACATTTAAAAATATTATACATGAAATCTTTTGCAATAAAAATATCAGCAGCCGTTATTACCTGCACTGCTTTGTTATTTACTGGTTGTAAAAAGGGAGAACAATACTATACCAATCCCAATCTTCCAACAAGCGGTACCCTGCAGAATATGCTGACTGCACTCGAAGTATCCACTATGAATTCTTACGAGAGCGAAATAGCCCGGAGCACCAGCGCATTGATACAGCATTCCGCTGGCGTGGATAACCAGGCAATACAGGTAAATAATTATTCCCTGTTAGAAAACCAGCTTGATATTTCCTGGGGCCAGTTGTACTCGGCCATCAATACCGGCGAAATACTGGCGAACAAAGCGACTACTAGTCCCCGTTATCGTGGTATCGCAAAAGTGTGCCTGGCTTTAAACTGGGGTTTGCTTACAGATATCTGGGGTGATGTGCCCTACTCAGAAGCGGTGCGCAATGTTCGGTTTCCTAAATATGATTCGCAGGAAGATGTGTTGAATGGCATTCAATCAATATTAGATGAGGCTATTACTGATCTTCAATCCACCAACGCTGAAAATATTATAATTCCCGGTGCAGATGATGTGATCTTTTCCGGTGACGCCGCAAAATGGAGAAAAACAGCATGGACTTTAAAAGCCCGTTATCTGAACAGGCTTTCTAACAAACCAGGTTATGATCCCGTTGCAATTCTGGATGCTTTGTCAAAAGGTATTTTATCAAGTGCAGATGATTGTATGACAAAGCATGGCAAAACGGGTAGTGATGCCAATCAATGGTGGGCTTTTCAAAGACAAAGAACCTATTACAGGGCTGCTAAGCCATTCGTGGATTCCATTTCACTTCGTCCATTGGATGCAAGACTTGGAAAGTATTTTCACCCTTATAACGGATCAATAGTAGGCTCACCCATTGACGCTACTACTCAATTGGCTTCGCTATGGGGCAGTTACCTTATA
>JAKQKY010000393.1 GCA_029560415.1 Bacteroidota bacterium
CAGGCTATCGTATACGGCATCTATCCGTGGATCTTTGAGGTCAACTTCGGGGCGGGTTGTGGGTAAGAAAACCGTGTACACACCGAGGTTGCGCCCAAATTCCATGTCGCTGATAGTATTGCCCACCATGATGGATTTGGAAAGGTCAATATCCGGGAATTGACTGGCTGCTTGTAATCCCATGCCAGGGTTTGGTTTGCGAAATGGGCTGCTGTCTTCAAGGTCGGCACAATAAAAGACTGCATCAATATGCCCGCCGGCCTTTTCTATTTCAAGTTGCATATTGGCATGTATGGTATGCAGGTCTTCGAGTTTGGTAAGTCCTTTGCCGACACCTTTCTGGTTGGTTGCAATGATAATCCTGTGAAAGATGGAAGAAAAAATCCTGATCGCTTCCGTTACACCTTCATAAAACCTGAACTCATCCCAGGTATGGATATAATCCTTTTGCTTTTCGTAATTGATAACACCATCCCGGTCGAGAAAGAGGGTCCAGGTGGAGTTTATGTTGTGGAGGGGAAGCATTTTAATATGATGATTGTTTAATTTGAAAATTTGAAGATTGTTTGATTTGTTGATTTGGGGATTTGTTGATTTGAAAATTGTTTGATTTGAAAATTTGAAAATGTGTAGACTACAATACTTCAAAGATTTCACATTAAAGTTTCACCTAATTTTCAAATAGATTCATCTTCAAATTAATCCATTTTCAAATTTAATCCTCTGCTAATTTTCAAATCTTCAAATTGATATATCGTCAAATAGATTCATCTTCAAATTAATCCATCTTCAAATTTAATCTTCTCTTAATTTTCAAATCTTCAAATTGATACATCTTCAATTTAATCCATCTTCAAATTTAATCCTCTGCTAATTTTCAAATCTTCAAATTGATACATCTTCAAATTGAGACATCGTCAAATTAATCCATCTTCAAATTTAATCCTCTGTTAATTTTCAAATCTTCAAATTGATACATCTTCAAATAGCTTCATCTTCAAATTAGTCTAATGATCAGCCGGGTTTATCTCCAGGTAACCAAATTCTGTATTGGCTTTTTCAAAATCTTCTGGTATTCCGATATCGATGAAGTATTCGTCTTGCATGAGCCCCATCATTTTTTCCGAAGCAAAATATTTTTCGAGGTATTCTTTTTCGAAGGAGAACTTTTCGGGCAGGTCAAGGGAAAGGAATTTCGGTACATTCAGCGCATATACACCACCGTTGATGAGTCCTTGTTGGTAAAACTTTTTTTCCATGAACGACTGGATATATCCATCTTTGTTGATCTCCACAACGCCATATCGGTCGAAATCGTGCATGGGTTTCAGGGAAAGGGTGCATGCAGCTGCGTGCTGATGATGAAAGGCCGATAATTTGGCAAGGTCGGTTTTGTACATGGTATCGCCGTTCAATACCAGCACATTTGGTTCGGTAGCTTTTTTGCAGGCCAGCCTGATGGCGCCACCGGTACCAAGCGGTTCCTCTTCTATGGAGAGCTGGTAATTGAGCAGGGGATAATGAGTGAGTAAAAATTCATCAATTACTTCGTGCATATAACCCAGAGAAAAGATGAAGCTTTCTATGCCCTGGGCCTGGAGGTAATTGATGACAAAATGCAGAAAGGGTTTGCCGGCAACGGGTGCCATACATTTGGGCGTATCGGGTACGGCACTGCGTAACCTGGTGCCCAAACCGCCGGCTAATATGATGCACTCCCTGATTGGCATGTTAGTTATGATTTTGAGATTCCGAAATACTGTTCTTCTACCAATTGACAAACAATATGGCCAAGTAAGATATGGCTTTCCTGGATACGAGGTGTATCGGTTGATGGAACGTTAATTAAAAAATCACTTAACTCTTTCATCTTACCACCTGTTGTACCTGTAAACCCGATGGTCGTCATTCCTTTTTCACGGGCGGTTTCAAAAGCATTAATGATGTTGATGCTATTGCCCGATGTGCTGAGTCCGACCAATACATCTCCTTTACGCCCTATGCCTTTTACCATTCTTGAATAAACCACGTCATAGCTATAATCGTTGGCAACGGCCGTAATATAAGAGGTATTTACATGAAGGGCTTCTGCGGGCAACGCTTCCCGGTCTACATAAAAACGACCGCTGAATTCTGCCGCCAGGTGCTGGGCATCCGCTGCGCTGCCACCATTGCCACAAAACAAAACTTTATTCCCGTTTTTAAAGGCAGTTACAATTACGTCAACACAACCTGCAATTGTTTGGTGCATGGCAGCATTGGCCAATACTTCCTGCTTTACACTGATGGAAGCTTGTATGATATTTCTGATCTGATCGGTCATGAATTAGTTCCTTTTTAAAAATGACCGTAAAGGTAGGAAAAAGTAGGGGTTTGGGGCGTTTAGGACGTTCGGGACGTTTAAGGGTTTAAGAGTTTAAGAGTTTAATGGTTGGAGGAGTGGGAATGTTAGGTCGTTCAAGACGTTCAGGACGTTCAAGACGTTTAAGTCGTTTGAAGGTTTAAGGGTTTAAGGGTTGGTGTGGAGGGTCGTTTCGAACTTTCGGGACGTTTAAGACGTTTAAGTCATTTAAGGGTTGATGGTGGAGGTTGGCACGATTGGAACGTCCTGAACGCCTTAAACCTTTAAACCTTTAAACCTTTTTCAACCCTTAAACCTTTCAACCACCTCAATACTTCGTCAACTCCGGCTTCACCTCATCAATATAACCCAGGATGCCACCTTTTAAATTGTATAAATTTTCGAATCCGAATTTTTCTTCCAGTTCCCGGATGGCTTTGGCACTTCGGCCACCCATTTTACAATGAATGACAACCCTGGTATCGCGACTGATGTTGGGCGCATATGCGGCAACGGTAGCCAGTGGTACCAGCTCGGCACCGATATTTACAATATCGTATTCATGTGGTTCTCGTACGTCAATGATCTGAAATGCGTCTCCCTTTACCTGCCAGTCGTATAATTCTTTTGCCGAAATTTCTTTGATTGGTTTCTCTACTGCTTTCATGCCGCAGAACTGTTCGTAATCGATCAGCGTTTTAATTGTTGGGTTTTCACCATTGAGTGGATTGGCCGGATTGCGCCTTATATTAAAAGTGCGTGTTTCAAAACTGAGTGCATCAAAAGTGAAAAATCTTCCGCTGAGTGGTTCACCAACACCTGTGATCACTTTGATCACTTCAAGTGCCTGCAGGCTGCCGATGATGCCTGGCAACACGCCCAATACGCCTCCTTCGGCACAACTGGGTACAAGGCCAGGCGGCGGTGGAGTGGGATACAGGTCACGGTAATTTGGTCCAGGTTCACCCGCTGCATTTGTGTAATTAAATACTGATACCTGTCCTTCAAACTGGAAGATGGAAGCATAAACATTTGGTTTATTCAGCAACACCGACGCATCATTCACCAGGTAACGGGTTGGAAAATTATCGGTGCCATCTGCTACAACATCATACTCCTTTATGATGTCAAGTGCATTTTGGGAATTGAGTTGTGTATTGTAAATATTTACCTGGATATGGGGGTTGAGTGACAGGAGTCTTTTTCGGGCCGCTGCTACTTTTGGCTGGCCTATTTCATCTACCCCGAACAATACCTGCCGATGCAGGTTGCTGTCTTCCACTACGTCAAAATCTACAATGCCAAGGGTACCAATGCCGGCTGCTGCAAGGTACAGGAGAACCGGGCTTCCGAGCCCACCCGAACCGATTACCAGCACTTTAGCGGCTTTTAATTTCTGTTGGGCCTCTTTGCCAAATCCGGGTATGATGATATGCCGGTTATACCGTGCCAGTTCTTCTTTTGAAAATTCTACATTATGATGATCTCCGCTTCCACCTGCGATGGCTGGTACAATGCTTACCAGGGTATCATTGCTGAGCGTTGTATTTTCCTGCTGCAGGTTGCGGATATCATCGTCACCAACAAAGATATTTATGAACGAACGGATGTTGCCTGTTTCATCCTGCAGGTGTTTTTTCAGTTCAGGAAAATTGAGGGAGAGATCATTCACCAGTTCTTTCACAGTAGTTGCGTTTACACTAACCCGTGAGGCGTTGTTGGTGAATTTCCTGAGTGGAGTAGGGATGATTACAGTTGCCATGTCATATTTTTTTTATGTGAACGGATTGTACAATATTTTCTTCCTCAAATTGATGTTCGTCATTCAAACGCCAGGACCGGGTAATCTCGAAACGTCCATCCATCACCGACAGGATCAGGTAGGAAAAGTAAGGCTGGGCTGCAAGCCGGTCGTGTTCAGAAGGAATGGCCGGGTGATTTGGATGAGAATGATATACACCCAATAACAGCAGGTTTCTTTCTTCAGCGAATCTTTCTGCTTTCATATAATCCGCGGATGTAATTTCAAATCGCCTTCGCTTATCGCCAGGCTTAGCATTGTCTACAACCTGCATGCCAAGTATTAAGCGGTTTGTGCCAGATTCTTCGCCGAATACAAATCCACAACATTCATCCGGGAATGATTTTTCTGCATCTGCAATCATGTTTGCAAGGGCGTTGGGTTCAATTTGAAGGGCCATCAAAATAGTCTTGAAATGATGTCGGAATATTTATCAGAATTATCAGGCATCACGGTTACTACTATTCCGCTTTTTAATGAATTTGCAATGCGAATGGCGCCTGCAATGTTCGCTGCAGATGATGGACTCACCAACAAACCCTCCTGTTGGTAGATCGCTACCAGTGTTTCAAAGGCTTCTTCTGTACTTACTTCAGCCGTTTCATCGGCCAGTACATCATCATAAATAGCAGGTACCATGGCTGTTTCCATGTGCTTCCATCCCTCCAATGCATGCATGGCCGAATCGGGTTGAAGGGAAATCAATTTTATATTTGGATTGTACTCTTTAAGTCTTCTGCCGGTGCCTACAAAAGTTCCACTGGTACCAAGTCCCGCCACAAAATGGGTAATGCCCGGGATAGCGTGATATATTTCTACAGCCGTTGTATGATAATGGGCTTTCCAGTTATTATCATTTTTATATTGATCGGCATAAAAATATTTATCCGGGTATTGTTCGGCCAGTTCACGGGCAACCTGTTGTGCGCCATCGGTGCCTTCGAAACGGGAAGTATAAATGATCTCGGCACCCAATGCCTTGAGGATCTCTTTTCTTTCTGATGATGCATTTTCCGGCAGGCATAAGGTAACGGGTATGCCTAACTCTTTTCCCAGGGCTGCATAGGATATGCCGGTATTGCCGCTGGTAGCATCGAGCAGGGTCTTGTGTTCGTTGAGCCAGCCAAATTCAATGGCAGAGCGGAATATATAATAGGCTGCCCGCGTTTTTACACTGCCACCCATTTGCTGCCATTCTTTTTTTGCAAAAAGCATCACGCCTTTTTGCGGAACCATCCTGGAGAAATGGTGTAAGGGTGTATTCCCGAAATGCCGGTGTAATTTTTTGATCCTGTTGAGCAGGACTTCGCTTACAAATATTTCATCGGTTACCATACGTGTACAAATTAAAAAAGCTCCACGGGCGGTGGAGCTTTATATGAAATAGAAATTAAGTCTATATCTTAAGGCTGTTCTTCCACCAACATAACCAGTTCCTTTGTTGAATACAACAAGCAGGCTGATTAATAATATTTTTAGGTTGATTATGCATTGATATTGTGTGTTTATACATCGATATGGATGGAAGCTGCTACAAATTTGCAAAACATTTATCTGAAATGCAATAGCTGCGCATTATTATTTTATTAAATTTTGATTATATATGGCGTTTTAGGCTGTCCAACTGGTGAGTCCATACTTAATAAAGGAGTACTTTTTCACTTCACCGCCAAAGGATAATAAGGCTTTTTTAACGGCATAATTGCTGTTCCCCGGGCAATAGAAGATCATGAAACCTCCACCGCCGGCGCCGCTGATCTTGCCCCCGGTAGCACCTGCCGCCTTGGCAGCATCATATATTTCTTCGATGCTGCTATTGCTGATATTGTCGGCCATAAGGCGTTTCTGTTGAAATCCAAAATCAAGGATCTCTCCGAACTCATGTAGCTTACCCATAAGCAGGGCCTCTTTCATCATATGGGCCTGCTCTTTCAACTGGTGCATAGCATCGATGCTTTTACTGTTTTTATTATTAACGTTCTTAACCTGTTCTTTGATGATGCTGGCGCTTTCACGGGAGGTTGAAGTAAAATACAGTACCAGGTTGTTCTCCAGTTCGTGCATGTATTGAGGCCTGATGCGTAATGGGTTCACGATCACTTTATCATCTTTCATAAATTCCATGTAATTCACCCCGCCAAAAGTGGCTGCATATTGATCCTGTCGACCGCCGGCCAAACCGAGTTCATTGCGTTCGATCTCGTAAGCCAGGTGGGCAATGTCGTAATCGCCCAGGGGCAGTTTTAGCATTTCTACAAAGGCCCCAAGGATAGCTACCATTAAGGTTGATGATGTGCCGAGTCCCGATCCAGCTGGTGCATCTACAAAAGTGGATAAACGAAAACCGGTTTTGGGAAGACCATATTGTTTATGGATGCGGTTATATACTCCTTTGAGCAGATCGAGTGTTCCATCAATAGGAAGTTGAGGTGCCCAATTAAATTTTTGTTGTTCGTTGCGATCGAGTGCTTCTACAATAATGGCCATTTCATTGATCGGTTCTATGCTGGCATAAGCCGATAACGAGATGGTTGCATTGAGGATGGCGCCGCCATAAAGATCGCAGTACGGACTCACATCTGTACCACCACCGGCGAGGCCTATCCGAAGTGGGGCTTTGCTTCTGTATATCATGGTATGGTAAAATTAATGAAAAGCAGGCGGGGATTAAAAATTATCCATGTTGAGCGGGAAAAACGGATAGCTGAACTGGAAATGGATGTAGATGAATTGATATGTGTTGAATTTGGAAACTTTCCTGCATCATTTCTTTACTACTGCAGCTAATTGAAGGATTTCCTTCAGCAGTATTTCCCAGCTGTATTTTTTCTTTTCTTCCTGCAAGCCGGGAATGAAAGTACTGCTGCCCATAGAAAAATATTTTTCAATGGCTTCGGCAATGGCAGGCGCATTAGGTTCGCAAACGATTCCGGCCTTTCCATTGGGAACCAGGGCTGGCAGACCGCCGACATTGGTTACAATCATGGGTATCTCGAAATGATAGGCCAGCGGTGTTACGCCACTTTGGGTGGCATTGCGGTAAGGTTGTATCACTACATCTGCTGCACAGAGATAATATTTTACTTCACTGTCGGCAATGAATTCAGTATGCAGGAAAAGATTTTTTTCAATACCCAGTTGTTTGATCTGTTCATCAAAGGGTTTACGGTCTTCGTAAAATTCGCCGGCGATCAATAGTTTGATCTGCTGAGTTGCAGTTTTTTTCTGTAATAGTTGCATGGCGTCGAGGAGCATGTCTAATCCTTTATACTTCCTGATAAAACCAAAGAACAATGCGATGGGCTGATCGGCGGGTAATTTGAGATGCGCCCTTGCGGTTGACTGATTGATCTTTTCACCAAAATTATCATAGAGTGGGTGGGCTATATGCGAGGCGGGTTTTGTAGTGGTAAAAGTGCGAAGGTCTGCCAGTACTTTATCGCTCATGGTAATAAATGCATCAATGGGTTTGATGAAATATTTTGTGAATGCATGATCGCCGGCCCGTTTTTCATGAGGGATGATGTTGTCGGCAATGCAGATGATCTTGGTATGATTATTTTTCTTTACGATGCGTAGGATTGTTCCTAAGCATGGGCCCATGAAAGGTAACCAGTAGCGAACGATGATGATATCGGGCTTTTGTTTTTTTAAACGGTTGCCGATCCTGATCCAGTTGAGCGGGTTGACTGCATTTATCACAACTTGTATGTTGAGGTTTGCAGGCGCCGGTTCGGATGAATATTGTGTGGTGCCTGGGAATAGGAAACCGGGGTATTGTAACGAGAAGGTGTAGATGCCGACGTTGTGGCCTTGTTGTTGGGCTTCACGGGCGAGTCTTTCATTGAATGATGCGAGGCCTCCGCGTAATGGGTGTGCCGGGCCGAGGATGATGATATTTTTATTTCCTGGTTGCATACACGGATAATGATTGATACAAGGATGACGCGGATATTGATAGATTCGCGGATGACGCAGATAACGCGGATGACAAGGATATTGATAGATTCACGGATGACTTGGATAAAGATTGAAGCACGGATGACGCGGATGACGGGGATGACACGGATGACACGGATTTTGGTGACGTGTAAAGGGTATTAACGGGTGTAAATTTATTTGTTGAGAGGTTCAATTATTTTTGGTTGTTGGTTAATACTTTTCTTTTAAAAGTAGGTTTTTCGCCAAAATGTAGCAGAAGTCCTACTTCATATTGAGTGGCTTTTAAATAATTTACTAACTGATATTCGTGTTGTGGGAGGATGCTGCCTTTCCCTGCTTTTATTTCAACGATCACTTCATCGTTTACCACGATATCGGAAAAATAAATGCCTACTTCGATGCCTTCGTATAATACATGTACCCGTTTCTGTTGAAGGCAACTCACATGATTCTTCCTTAGTTCAACGATCATGGCATTTTCATATACTTTTTCCATGAAGCCATAACCAAGTGTATTATAAACTTTATAAAAACTTTGAATAATGAACTCGGTCGTTTCTGATAGCAGCAACATTTTTTTATTTCAATGTCGCAATAAATATTTTTATTTCAAGGTGAAACATCACACAATCCTCTGTGTTTTTCCTGCTACTTTCTTGCTTAAATCCGTGTCATCCGTGAATCAATCAATATCCGCGTGATCCGTGTACTAGTCCATGTACATCAAACCCCTAATTTTTCTTCGATCAAATAGTTATTTCTTTCCACCGAATTCCGTGAAATAAGTTCACCAATAAATCCTGCTAAAAATAACTGTGTACCGATGATCATTGCCAAAATTGCAAAGAAAAACAATGGCCGCTGCGTCATCCCGGTTTTATCTAAAAAGAATTTTGAAATACTGAGGTAGGTAAACACGAGTAAGCCAAACATGAACGACAATGTTCCCCATAAACCAAAAAAGTGCATGGGACGTTTACCGAATTTACCAACAAAGAATATCGTCATCAGGTCTAAGAAACCATTCACAAACCGACTCCATCCAAATTTGGTCACTCCATATTTACGGGCCCTGTGTTCAACTACTTTTTCACCGATCTTTCTAAACCCTGCCCATTTGGCAAGCACCGGAACATAGCGATGCATTTCGCCGTACACTTCTATGCTTTTAACCACTTTGCGGCTGTAAGATTTCAACCCGCAATTAAAATCGTGCAGTTTGATTTTACTCATGCTTCGTGCCGCTGCATTAAATAATTTGCTGGGTATATTCTTGGTAAAGGTATTGTCGTAACGTTTTTTCTTCCACCCACTCACCAGGTCGAACCCGTCGCGGATGATCATGTTGTACAGGTCTGGTATTTCATCGGGACTGTCCTGCATATCAGCATCCATGGTGATGATCACATTTCCCTGCGAAGCTTTGAATCCTTCATTGAGGGCAGCACTTTTTCCATAATTGCGTTGAAACTTGATCCCCTTTATATTGGCATTTCCCTGGCGAAGTTTTTCGATCACTTCCCAGGAACGATCGGTACTTCCATCATCGATCATGATCACTTCATAGCTATATCCCTGGGCGTTCACCACCCGTTCGATCCATGCCGCCAGTTCGGGCAAAGATTCATCTTCATTAAACAATGGTATTACGATAGAAAGATCCATAGTATATATTTTCCCGGATGCTGTTGATCATGTTTTGCATCCTTTATTTTATCAAAACTATTTCTGCCTGCTGATCATCAGCGAAGCAATGGCAGTGACCATCGCACCAATTACCAGGTAACCAAAAATAGCCATTGAAGTTAACATCGGTACAAAATATTTCTGTGCTTTCAGCACCATGCTGTCTATTTCCGAAGCAGTATAATTTCCTTTCAACACAAGATCGGCCCGGTAATTTTTACCCATCTCTTCTTCCAGTGACGGATTCATTTCCATAAATACCCATGTGAACACTACCATCAATAGGGTGATCACAATGAAACATTTAAAACCCTGTGAGAAATAATTTTTAAAGGTAAATGGTCCGCCGCCTCTTTTTTTATAATCAAGAAGTGTCCACAAAATGCCGCCGATGTACATCAGGTATACAATGTATTGCAGGTTGTTTTCGAAATTACCCATTACCTGGAAGATGCCGATCGAAGTGAGGATCATAACGATGCCCGTAATGAAGCCCTTTGTGGTAGCATTTAGTTTTTTCATTTGTTATGCGTGGATAATGGTTTGGTTTTTATGAATGATTCCGATCACTGTTCCTTTCATGGATTTACCAATGAACGGACTATTGTGCGATAAAGACCTGATCATGGATTGTTCAAATGTATACGTTCCTTCGGGATCGAACAGGGTGATGCAGGCAGGGGTGTCTATTTTTATTTCCGGGATCGTTAAGCCAACGATCTTCCTCGGAGCAAGGGTTAGCATGTTGATGAACTGATCGAGTGTAAGCCCGAAGTTATTCATTACGCCAAAAACCGTTTGCAGGCCGATGGCGCCATTTTTTGCATATTCAAATTCACATGTCTTGTCATCCCAGTGCTGTGGCATGTGATGAGAAGCGATGGCATCAACGTCACCTGCGAGTAAGGCTTCCCGTAAGGCCAGCCTGTCGTCGGTACTGCGTAACGGCGGATTCATCTTTAAATTGGTATCATACCCGGCCAGGTCTTCATCACAGAAAAAGCAATGATTGGGTGTGATGGAACAGCTGATACTTAGTCCCTCTTTCCTGGCCGCTTTAATAAGTTCAATGCCCCTTCGGGTAGATACACCCGTTATGTGTAGTTTAGATCGGCTGTATTTAAGTAATTCAATGTCGCGTGCGATCATCAGTTCTTCAGCAATGGCAGGATTGCCGGGCAGTCCGAGCCGGGTACTCATCACTCCTTCATGCATCAGGCCATGTGCAGATAAAGACTTATCGTCTGGCAATTGAAATATGGGAGCATCTATTGCCAATACATATTGTAAGGCTTTGGTTAACATGCCCGGGCTTTGAACGGGTTGTGTTCCGTCGCTAAAAGCTTTTGCACCACTATTGTACATATCATACATCTCGGCCAGTTCCTTGCCTTCGGCATTTTTGCTGATGGAACCGATGGGATGAATATTAACCGGAAGGGTAGACGCTTTTTGAAGAATGTATTCCACCTGGCCCTTGGTAGAAATGGCCGGGTTGTTATTGGGGATGATCATCACATCGGTAAATCCGCCTGCCGCTGCTGCTGCTGCACCCGATTGAAGTGTTTCTTTTTGTTCATTGCCGGGGTCGTTGAAATGGGCGAAAAGATCCATCCAGCCGATGCTTACGTGCAGGTTATCCCTGCTGATCACCTGGTCGGCCTCACTGGTAACCTTATCGGCTATTTCGCTGATGATGCCATCAATAATAAGAATGTCTTTTACTTGCCTGTGATAGGCGGAAGAAGAGGAAATGATGCGGGCTTGCTTTAGTAAAACCTTCATTACGTTATGTGATTGCGCAAATATCGTAAAAATATCAGGGAAACAAGCGAATGGCCAATGAATAAACGTAACCGAAGGATTTATGTCGCAGGGAAACCATTAGGTTGGATCGGGCAGATGTTTCTGTCGATTATTTCAGCAAATTGTTACCAACAATACTGACAGGCAAAGTAGCAGGGCTCCAATGCAAATTCTCAGGCAGGTAACCAGGAAATGAAGTGAATGATGTTTCATGGTGATTCATTTTAATATTTTGCAATAGAAGGTACTGCCAGCACTGGATTCCAATCCATCCCTGTGTATGTTAAACTGCCATTGTATTGTTGGTTTACCAGTTCCCTGGCTGATTCGTGCCTGGCAGGTAAGGGTTTATGCCTGTTTTTATTACCGGGTTGTTGAATGCCCGCTATAAACAACAGTGGAAAAGCTGCCATAAGGATCAGCATTACCAGGTTAAAAGTGAACTTTTTCATATTAATTGATTGTTTTGTTTTCTGACGCAAAAATATCCTGTAATTCGCCCTGGTAAAAGGTTTGCATGTATGAAACGTTGTAAATGATGGATGGATTGAGTGGGGCAACTGCATTGAAACGCAAGCCAGGAACATTGAGTTTAGAAATGCTGGTATGTTTACTTAAAACCTTTTCGTATGGAAGCCAGGTGTGATAAAAATACAAGCGGCACCACGATCGTAGGCAACCAGATGTATGGGAAATAAAAGATGGCAATATTGGGTTGATCGAATGCCAGTTGTTGAAAAGGCGAGGGTGCTGAAAGAATGGCATGGATCACGATATTCAGCAGTAGCAAAAGGGAAATGATATGCCAACCGATCCAAAGGCGTTTATGCGTGACCGTTTTACCTTTAAAACAAAGAAACCAAATGACGGGCGCCGTAATACCAGCTAGTATATCGAAATTCCTGCCGGCAAAAGTCATGAGTTCGGGCACCGCTTTCTGAAGAAACAGCCAGTACAAAACGAGTTCAACCGGGATGCGGATGATGCTGAGCAGGGTGAGCATCTTCAGATCCAGCTTATCCAGGAACCGGCGGCCAGTCCGGGATATGAAAAGATAGCCGATGACAATAAAGGATGGCAATACCACGAGCATAATCCGTGGAGGAATTGCCTCTAAATCAAGAAAAAAACTTTTCGCTGCCAGGATAGCGGTGATGGTCATCCAAACAGATAAAAGCAGGATGGTTCTTAGTTTATGGGTAGTTGAAGCAATGAAAAATGCCAGGCATGTAAAAACGGCCACTCCGAAAGTAACCGATATGTAAATTGGCAGATCGTGCATAGTTCCTGGTTGCATGGCAAATATATCATTTCATGAGGCAATGAAGGCGGGTTAGTTAAAATGTTCTACATAGTTGACCCTAAGGACTTTATGGTTATGGTCAGACCAGTTTACAACAGATACTTATGCTGTTTTCACCATATTCTTCAACATTGGATACTCCTGCTCCCTCCATGTCCCCAACGCCCTCTCAGCCTGGGCCATATGCCTGCTGATGTGCGCTGTATAAAATAAAAACACATCCCCGAGTTTAAGTTTTATAAATGTTGCAATCGAAATCGGAACCTTTACCTGGTTTAGGTCAACATTCTTTGCCTGCATGATCAACATGCCTAGTGTTTCAAGTTGGCTGATGAATTCGTGCATAACAACAGAAGGATCGGGGAATGGTGCCGGTTGGTGATTTTTCGGGGATTGCATTTTTCTGGCCGGTTTTCCATCGTTTGGCAGGTTCATCAATGAATAAAAATAATTACCCAGCCACCCGCTTTTAAAAAATTGTGAAGGGCTTTTATCCTGGTTGGCCTGAATGGCCTTTTTGATTTGGGGTAGGTAATAGCGCCCATAACTATTCAGGTGTTCAAGGCACTGAATGGCACTCCATCGGCCAGGGCCGGGAGAAGCAATGAGCATTTCGTACGGTAGTTGCTGCCAATCTGTAATTGCATTTGAAATCTGTTTTTCGGCCTGGTTGTGCAAGCCTTCTAGTAATTGTTCTGTCATGTATTTCATACTATTTCATTTTTAGAATACAAAAATGAAACGTTGGACAAATATAATTCTTGGTAAAAACCATGATTTTCAGATCCGGATCTTTGCCAGCATTTTACTGAAATTGGTAGCATCTACACCCAGGTAACTCGCAATGTATTTATGGGGAACAAGGTTCAGCAGGTGAGGGCTCCTTGCAAAAAGCGACCTGAATTTTTCTTCGGCCGTGAAGCATTGCGTTTCTACTATACGGTGAAGAACACCCGAGAATGCATGATTGGTAAGTATCCTGATCATGCGTTCAATTTCATGATGAACCTTCATCAAGCCATCAAGCTGATTAAAATCTGTTTTCAGAAACGAAGAAGGTGTTAAGGTTTCACAGGAAAAACGGGAGCTTGTTTGAGTGAGAAAACTGTCGGCCACTCCAGAAAATGATGGTGGATAGGTAAATACTATAGTTGCATCCCGTTCATCGTCACCTGTATAAAATACCCTTTGAATCCCTTCTATCACAAAATAAAGATGACGTTCTTTTTCACCTTCCCTTGAAAGCAGTGTTTTCCTTTTTGCATGGTAAGGTTGCCAGATAGAAAGAAACGCTTCCATATCCATTAATGGAAGGGGGTATACGGCGGCTATAAAATTTCTTAGTTGATCTCTTTCATCCATCAGGATTGTTTAATTGCGAAACTATTGTTTTATGTGATTCGACGAAACAACAGGATTGCCTTTTCAGATCAATGAATCCATTCACCGTTCGTAAACTCAAAACTGCTACTGGTAAAATGAAATCATCAACATACCATTATATTAAACAACTTGTAAGTCAATTATTGAATCTGTATGACCAATCTGGATTTGCACCAAACTACTGTTAAACCTGGCTTTTCTATGAGAGATCTACTTTTTGGCGATCTTCCTCTTGACAACTGGGCTGCCATGGGAACCGATGTTGCACCATGGAATTTATTCTTACAGGCAAGTGTTTTAATGGCGAAAGGTGACAGGGATGAAGCTATTAAAATACTTCATGAGATCATAGGATTAAGAAACCTGGAATCAAGGCAATACCTTCAAGCATATAACGTTTTACGTGAATATAATGTGCCATTGTATAATGATGTAATTATATTTGGTATCATAGCGGAAGTGGGAATGGAAGATGGATGGGACCAGGTAGCGATTTATGCCGATCATAGTGCACGATACATAAACTATTCCGGAAGTATGATCATTTGGGAGCACCCGGATGACTCACTCAATAAGCAGGTTGACGAGATTCTTGAAATAGCAAAGGGAATGCTAAAGCTAATGGGTCCGTGGAATGGAAGAAGACCGGCGGCTCCCGGTAACGGCTATGCCCGAATTAATTTTCTTACTTCACATGGACTGCATTTTGGACAAGCAGCAACCAATGATTTGTTCAATGATCAACAAGCAGCACCCATGATGTATAAGATGCTTGAAATGATGAAAACATTAATCAATAAAAATAATAATACCGTATTGTAACATGGAAACTTTTAGTTCGATGGAGTTATACCTTATGAATGGTGGTAATAAACAGTTTATAGGCCGCGATGGGTTTTGGGATGTATATCATGCTACGCCTGAAGAAGAAGCTACCTGGGATAAAGAGATTATACAAAAAGCACTTTGTCAACTTTCCCATGAAGTGAACATGCCTTTATGTAAATACGCAATTGATACCCTGGTTTTTCATGGTTACAAAGGTTTGGAACAACTACTGCACCAATACCTGGCGGATGCCATTCCATCAAGGCAAATAGCATTAGCCACAGGTTTATGGATCCATTACCGTTACGTTGATAGCTTTCGCATCATTCATCAAATTCTGCAATCAAACAGGAAAGAACGCATAAACGATGTATTTATGGCTTTGATGGAATTTAAACATAATGATGATGCAAGAAGATTCATGATAGCCTGCCTTGAAGGAAATGATCCCGAACTGGCCATGAAAGCACATACCTGTATTTCATGTTGGGCATACACAGGCATTCCGCAATTAAGAGAAAATAATATGATTGAAAATTTAATGCCAGGTAATGCAGCACCAGCAAATTATTCCGCTGCACTTGAGAACCTTAAAAGATTATTTTTCCCTTTTCAATGAGTACTTCTAAATGAATTTCTTTCACCTGCTTTTGATATTTGATGCAATCGCTTCACTGGTTGTTCTATACTTCTTTTTTGTAGGACTCAATGATGGGAGTGTATCTTCACGCAATATGGGATTGTGGCTGGCAATTATCGGCGTTATATGTATAGTATTGGGTGGTAGTTATTGGCTGAATTTGCACAATTATCATTTATCTGCCAGGTTACTGTTAGGGGTACTCGCCATTCCGGCATTCCTATACCTTATTTTTATCCTTGTTTCCCTTACCAACAAGGGCAGGTGGAATTGATTACTGAAATTTATTACCGGTTGTTCGATATTAATTTACATTATAGGCGCAAAGCTGATTATTTTCCGGAAATGTATGCATCATATCCGCTTTTTTCAAGGAATTTTTTAGGGTCATTCATTTCTATGATATCAATGATAGCCTGTTTTTTATCTGCTTGCTTTTGATAGTATTCTTTGGCAATCCGGTAACCAACATAATAACCCATGTCAGCAGGTTTATCTTTTGCTGTGCTGTAATTATATAACCAGTTGGTTATCGATTTACTGCATAATTCTGTTTTAAATGTTTTCCATAAGTCTTTTTCATGTGCATCGCCATAAGATGCAGCAACTTTGTTGATCTGGTTGCCTGCAACAAGTTCGCCAATGAAATCGCAGAAGCCTTCCTGCATGCAGGCATAGAGCAAATCGCATTTTTCAGCACCTGGTGCCAGGTTATTCTTTTGCTGCGTATGTACGCACTCGTGAGCCACTATGTTTTTTATTTTCTGTACAATATCTGTTTCGCCGGCCAAAACCCTGCCCATGGCATCTCCGTTGAATTCGGAGAGATCGTTTGCAGCTGTAGATGTTGTGATCTCTGTACCAATGAGAACGAATTTATCTGAAGTAGTTCCGCCAGTGCGTATTGTGCCGATGGCAAAACAAACTTTAAAGGGTTTAAAATTCGGGTATAATGATTTGAAATTTTTGAATACTTCTTCAATCAATGGTTCAGCCTTTTTTACTTCATAGGTATTCTTTCTGATGGATTGATAGAATTTCGGAAATTTGCCGATCTTCCTTACATATTCTTCTGCGGTAAAATTCCTGGCCATGATAAAATCCTTCAGCCCGCTGGTAGCCTTGTAAATATAACGTTCCTGGAAAGATGCAACACTGTCTTCAAAACTTTTACAGTTTACCAGGTGGTCGTATGCATCCCAAAAATGATCAATGTCGAGGGTCTGCACATTTTTTTTATTCTCTGTTTCGAGTTCCATGGCGATCTTTTCCTTTTCCAATATCTTTTCCGGGCTTAGCTTTTTTATAGCAAGGGTATATTTTCCTTTTGCAGCGTTGCCCGAATCATCGAGTGGGAAAATGGATAGCTTGAATGCGCCGTTAATGGAAGGAGAGTAGTCAAAATTTTCGGGCCCGTTATTGCCATTGGGGGAATCCTGGTCAAGGATTTTCTTTCCGGTTGGATCTGAAAGTCTTACCAGGATATCAATACCATATTGGGTAATATAAAATTCATATTGCCCATTGGCTTCAAGGTTCACCGTAAATTGATGAACAGAATCTTTCGTGAGTTCAAAGATTGCTTTTTTGGTATTGGGTAACCAAACGCCTTTAAATGCACCAGGTGCATTTTCTTTTACCTGTGCCGAAGCGGAGGATATGATAAACAGCAATCCTATAATTAATCTTCTCATATATCGGTATCATTTATTTGGTAATAGATCTGACACTTCAGCAAGGTTTTTTCCCTGATGAAGATTATTTCGAATACAAATATGAAATATCCAGGAATTATTTTCTACAAAATTCCGGATAAAATGTAAGGAAGGATGTATGAATTGAGGGAGTTGTTTATTTTTTAGAATCCTGCAGGAATGCCAGGATCGCTTCAATGGTATTATTTACTGTTCGGGCAGCAGCAGGTTCAGTGATCTCTCCCTGTACATTCATTTTTGCACGGATGAACGGGATAAGGTGAACGGCGCCGGGAATCATATTGGCAGAAATAGCCACAAGAGTATGTTGCAGGGCCGCATGGGCTATTTCACCCATACTGGATGCAGTGATGAGCGCAACTGGTTTGCCTGTAAATTCGCCTGAAGATACGGTCCAGTCAAGTGCATTTTTTAAAGCACCGGGTATACCAAAAGCATATTCCGGGCTACAGATCAATACTACATCTGCGGCAGCAATGCTTTTCCTCCAGGATATAACAGTATCGGGTACCTCCTCACTGTCGTTAAAGGGCGGTATCTTATCTATCGCATTATAAATAAAGTATTGAATATAGTCCGGCATCCGTTTACCAATTACCTGTAAGATTTTTGAATTAGATGAAGTAGGACGGAGGCTGCCAGATATGGCCAATATGGTAAATGGATCTTCGTGCATGATACTTTCAGCAATAAATATACATTAATAAAGATCCCCGTGGATACAAAGGGGATCTTTATAGCCTGTAGTCAACATGCCATCAGTTTTCAATGAGCCGTCTTTCCTGTAAAGGCTTCCGGGCCTGTTTATTTTTCAGGATACGCTCAATATAGTATTGACAAAGAATGGTTGGGTCGTACTGGCCGAATTCATTTGCCAGGGCATCAACATTTCTTTTATATTGATTGTTCGCAAGTACTTCGTCTACGGCAGCTTTAAGCTGCAAAGGGGTTGGCGTTTCCGTTTTAAGGTTTATGCCAAGGTTGAAGTAGCCAATCCTTGCATTGATCTCATTTTTTCCTTCATGTTCCCCTGCAACAATCAGTGGCAACCTGTTCTGTATACCAAGCATCACACCGCCATATCCACCATTGGTGATGTAGGCATCCGCATATGGCATAACATCTTCAAAGCGGATAAAATCTTCAATGATGATATTTTTTTGCGGATATTTTGCTTTAAGTTCCTGCGTTTGTGCACCACCGGTAGTTACAATCAATAGTGCATCAGTGTCTTTAAACGCTTCCAATGCAGGCTGTAATAATTTTGAAACATTTTTTTCCACGGTTCCCTGCGTAACCAGCAGTACTTTATCATATTCATGCAGCCTCTTGTCGAACCAGGATGCTACCTGTCCGGGAGAATGGTAAGGTAATAAGGGACCAATATACCTGATGTTGCGGCCAAGGTCTGATCGCTTATATTCAAACCCCGGGGTGCCGCTTTGAAGCAATAAGGCTGATTTTTTGATCAACAGATCAAACAGGTTCATGTTGTTTGTTTCGATGCCCTCCTTTGCCAGTACCAGTTTCATTTCCTTATTGGCCTGCCTGAATAAAAGATGATCGGCCAACAGGTGAAGGAATGAATGTTTTATTTTCCCGAAAATACCTTTAGCGGGAGTGAGGGCCAGTCCATTGGGAGCGAGGTCTTTCGATTTTTCTGTTAATGGAAATACACCGATTGAAACGACAGGGATGTTCATTTTTTCGCTGATGAAGGGAATGGCAGTGAATGCACAATCTGCTATAACCATGTCGAATCGAAAGGTTTTATAAATGTCCTGGATATCTGCAAAATATTCCGGGCCCCTTTTTATAAAAAAATTAATGATGTCGAAATTGAGTTTTTTGACCGGGTTCTTAATAGCATCCCGTTCAGGGAAGGCCTGGTTTACATTATCTGCGGTTAATTCCATTGCCTTGTGAAAGGGATAGTGGGGTATTTGTAGTTTGTTTAGTTTGCCTGCATAGTTAACGGAAACATACCAGCGAACATCATAACCATTCGATTGAAGTTGTTTGGCGATTCCGGTTAAAGGATTGAAATGGCCATCGGCAGGTACACAGGCCATCAGCACACGTTTGCCGGGAGGCATATTGGATTTCAGATAATTCAGATCCAGGTTGATAGATTTGTTTTGCATGGTATACTTTTTAATGTTGATTATTTACTAATGGCTATCGACGTCTTTTTTATTGATTGAAAGGATGATGTAAAATTCTACGTTACCGCTATTATAATCAATACCAAGCTGCATGAGTAACGGAAACGGGCGCATGAAATGTTTTCTTTTGTGGATGAGTTGATAATAACCATTTCTGAATTAAAGCATGCCGTTTACCCGTGCAATTCATGCAGCCTTTTATTCAATTCATGTAGCAGTTCAACAGTTCATCCCTGCTTATTACCACTATTTCGGCTGGTTGAGTATATTTGAGAAGCCAAAACCATTACATCTAAATGCGTCTTATTCTATTTCTATCAGGGATGTTCTTATGCATTTGTGGTTACCCTCAATCGCAGGAGAAATTTCTTTTCAATCATATAGGAACTGCAATAGGCTTGGTAACGGAAGAAACGATGGGTGTCGCCCAGGATAAACAAGGCTTTTTATGGATTGCCACACTCGATGGGCTTCAACGTTACGATGGGCGCCGGTTTCTGACTTTCCGGAGCAACCCGGTTATTTCAAACAGTCTGCCCAATGATAATATTCAGAGTATTTTTTTTGACGACAGCCAGAGGCTTTGGCTCAGGTGTGGCGGAAACAAGTTGGGCATTTTCAATACCAATAGTTTTACATTTCATGAAGTACCTGTCGATCTACCGGCCAATAAACTTAATACCGCCGAAAGTCGGTTTATAAAAGACCGCCAGGGTAATCTAATCCTTGTATTGCTTGGAATTGGGATTTTTACTTATAATGAAAAAGCGGATATTTTCTCTCAAAAATTCACACCGTTAAACATTCCACCAAAGTGGAAACCTTATTCGCTTGTACAGGATCCATTAAAACTTAATTATTGGATTGGATGTGATTCCGGCCTGGTTAAATATGATCCAGGACGAAAGCTGATGTCTACCGGTAAAAACAATGCAGATCATGATAAGATCATTGAAGCCTTTAGCCAGGTGAGCAATGCGCTGATTCCGTTTATGGATACTAAAGGCCGATTCTGGTTACATGCATGGCCTCCTAATACCGGCGTTGCATTATATTGTTATGATCCAGGTGCTGGCAATTTGATCAATTGGGAATCATCTTTCAATAAAGCATTACAGGGCCGTTATCATGAGTACGACCCATTTTTTGAATCCAGTGACGGAACAGTTTGGGCAATGGGGAACAATGTATTTGCCAGCTTCAATGAAAGTAAAAAAATGTTAGAGCCGATCATCAGCAACCAGCCTGGAGAGTACAGGATCCGGTACGACCAGGTGCGGCAAGTATTTGAAGACAGGGAACATAACCTTTGGGTTTGTACAAACAAGGGGTTGTTTCGTTTCAACCCTTCTCAACAGTTTTGTCATCCTACTCCAAATATGCGCCCGGGAAGTGATAGTATTTATACGCCAGATGTTTCGGATGTGATTCAAACAAAGGGTGGAGAGATACTCGTGAGTACCTGGGGTAATGGTTTGTTTGCGTATGACAACCAGTTTAATCCCATCGCATCCCTGGTTACCAGGCAGGCTCAACAGCTTAAAGAGGGACTTACCTGGTGTATGGTAGAGCGTTCGAATGGCGATATCTGGCGTGGGAACCAGGATGGTATGCTTTTTATTTATCATGCAGGTACAAAGACCTCCGAAAAGATCCAACCGCCGGAGTTTAAAAAAGAAACCATCCGGCAGATGCAGGAAGACCGGAATGGAAATCTTTGGTTTGGAACCCAAGGTGGTGAATTGGTAAAATGGGATGCAGGTAAGCAACTATTCGTTACCGTTAAAGACATGCATTCGGTTATTCAAAGGTTGTATATCGATCAATCGGGAATGTTATGGGTTTGTTGCCTGATCGGCGGTGTGTATGCCTTTGATGTCAATTCAAATGAAATTCGCTATCATTTTACCAATGATGGTCCGGCAACACAAAGGTTGTTCAGGACCAACGTGTATGATATCATTCAGCATAACGATTCCCTGTACCTGCTGGCCAGTGGTTGCCTGAACCTGCTAAATATTAAAACAAAGCAGATCAGCTACCTGTCTTCGGACGACGGTTATCCGGCCAATAATGTAAACAACATCATCAAAGACCGTTATGGCTATTTATGGATCACTTCCATGTCGGGACTCTGCAGTATTAATTTTGAAAAGAACATTGTCACTACATACAATGAACGCGATGGGGTTCATACGAATGGATTCAACAGTGCTTCAGCAGGTATGCTCAATGATGGCCGTATTGTAATTGGAACAGCACATGATATGCTTGTTTTTGATCCATCTTATTTATCCAGGACAGCGGTTAGTATCACACCTCCAGATATTACCATTACGGCTTTTACGCTGATGAATAAACGCTTGAAACTGGATTCACTTTTAAAGTTGCCTGTTATTGAACTTGATTATGATAAAACATCATTGGTCATTGAAATGTCTACACTCACATACCTGAACAGTTATGGAATTTTTTATATGATGGAGGGATTGGATAAGGAATGGAAATTATCAAGCAATTCCCAACAGGCAATTTACAATTCTCTTCCACCCGGAACCTATACTTTCAAAGCCATTTGTAAGAATGGCGATGGGGAAGAATCTAAACTGGTTGCGATGCTTCACATAAAAGTATTTGCACCTTTCTGGAAAACCTGGTGGTTTTATTTACTGGTTATCATTATGGTTGCGGCACTTGTTTATTGGATTGATCGTGAACGAATGAAGCGAAAGGAATCGCTTCAGAAAATGAGAAGCCAGATAGCCGGTAACCTGCATGAGGAAATAAACCTGGCTTTGAACAACATCAATATATTAAGTGAAATGGCCAGGATAAAGGCTGATAAAGAGCCGGAGAAATCAAAAGAGTATATTGAACAGATCCATAGCAGGAGTCACAATATGATCATTGCAATGGATGATATGTTGTGGAGCCTCGATCCTGTAAATGATAATATGCCTAAAACGCTGGAACGTATACGCGAATTCATTGATGCTTTGAAAAACCGGCACAAGGTGCATATTGATTTATCAGTAGATCCGAAAGTTGAATCATTGCACCTGAATATGAAACGCCGGCACGAGGCTTTCCTCTTATTCAAGGATGGTATCAGAAGCATCATTCTTTCAGGAGCTACAGAATGCCTTGTACACATCAGGCTTGAAAAACATACGATCCAGTTCAATATGCAATTTAAAAATGCAGGTTGTAATTTCAATACCCTCAAGGGCCTGCTGGGCAGGGATGAAACCGAAAGAAGGTTGGAAACAACGGGGATCACTCTTCAGTTACTGGAAGAAACCGGTGAATCCATTTTATCGATCCGGGTACCTATCGAATAGCTTTTTAAGATTATCAGCGTGATGAAATAATAACCTTTCAACATTACTAATAGTGAATTTCATTGTTTAAAAGGATATACATATTATACATAAGCCTTGTTTTATTCCATGGTCAGATTATTGCTCAGCCTGAGAAGGTATATTCTTTCAAACATATAGATATCAGCAATGGTCTCGCATCGTATAACAGCAATGGTTGTGTGCAGGATAGCCTGGGTTATTTGTGGGTAGCCACTATCAACGGTTTACAAAGATATGATGGATACCGGTTCACCACTTACAGGCATATTGATGGCGATTCGAATTCGCTAAGCAATAATTTTGTTACCCAGCTAATGATCGATAGCCGGCAAAACCTGTGGGTTACACTTGCCGACGGTAACATTGGTATATTCGATACAAAGCGTTTTAAGTTCCACAAAGCTAAACTGCTTCCCCGTAATGCCGCAGCTCACAAAATGAACAGGCGTATCATGGAAGACAGTCATGGAAATGTGATCTGCATTTTCGCCGGGTTGGAAGCGATTACTTTTCACCGTGAGCGAAATGAATTTTCTCCTCTTTATAATGTATTCCGTCTACCTGATAAATGGAATGTGGTGAGCATTGCAGAAGATAAGAAAGATAATAAATACTGGATCGCTACAGATTCCGGTATGGTCATTTACAATTCTGTTTCTAAAAAGCTGAGTTATCGCGGTCATAATACGGAGCAGGAACCATTCGTTGAACTCCTGGGAGGCATTACCCATATTTCGGTATATGGGATTGATCGTAAACGACGAGTCTGGTTTTTTAGCTGGCCACCTGCCGGGGCAAGCAGGATTTACTGTTATAACCTGCAACAGAACAGGGAGGTGCTGCATGCATATGCGCTGGACGCACGGATATCCACAGGATATATTGAACCGAGGAATATGATTGAACAGAAAGATGGAACTATTTGGATTTATGGCCTCAATGTATTTGCCAGGTTTTCCGAACCTGAGAAAACCTTTTACCCGGTGCATAACGGTTATGTTAACATGCAGAGCATTGCATACGAAAATATAAATTTGTATGAAGACAGGGAACAGAATATCTGGGTGAGTACAAACAATAACGGGTTATATGTTTTTAACCCGGCCCGCCAGTTTTTTAACAGCATCAGGCATGTGAACAGGAAGACTGGTAAGAAAGCAGTAGGAGGGATGATGAGTTTTCTTGAATGTAATGATGGAAGCATTCTTGCAGGAGCCTGGAATGATGGATTGTTCAGGTATGATTCGCAATTCAATAATATCCCGCTGGCTATTTCCGGGATTGATACGATGAAGGAACTATCGGTATGGGATATGTGTAAATCCAATGATGGGCATACCACTTGGATAACAGGCCAGCCTAGTTTCGTTTGGTTATACGACCAACAATCCGGTATTGTTAAAAAGTATAATCCAACTGTATTTGAAAACCGCACCATTAGACAGGTTGCAGAAGATAAGCAAGGGAATGCCTGGTTTGGTATGCATGGATCCGGGGTTGTAAAATGGTCGAAGCAAAAAGCTTCCGATCGTTTTGAAGATGGGTTTTATAAGATCAGTGGAATTCCAAAGACACTCATCATACATATTGACGTAGACAGTAAAGGATATGTTTGGATCTGTACGGCAACCCATGGCGTGTATAAGATAAACCCGGTTAACGATAGTATCATTGAACATATTACAGATAAAGGAACCGGGCAGAAAAGATTAATGACCAACAGCGTGGCGGTAGCTTTTGAATATGATGACAGCACCATGATCTTTATCAGCGGTGGCCTGAATATTTACCATCTTAACAGCAATACCATAGAATTCATGGGCGCATCACACGGACTTCCATCGGAGATGGCAGTTGCAATGCAGAAAGACAGGAAAGGACATCTTTGGGTATCATTTGTTGATGGGATTTCCAGGATCAACCTGCAGATGAAAACCTGCATTAATTACAACCGCAATGATGGGATATCCAATGATAATTTTGATGTTTCCGCTACAGCACAATTAAAAGATGGCAGAATCCTGTTTGGCAGTTCTGATGATTTTGTGGTATTTGATCCTGCAGATCTGAAGCGGTCTGAAATTCCTGTAAAGGCGATGATAACGGACTTCAGGATCAGGAATAAATCAATATCAGTAGATTCACTTTTTGGTCTTTCCCGCATTGAATTATCAGCCGACCAAAATAATATTGTAATTAATTTCTCAACCCTTACGTTCAGAACCAAATTTCCCATCAGTTATAAACTGGAAGGGCTTGATACCGAATGGATCCGGGCGGGGGAATCAAGGCAGGCTGTGTACAATTATCTCCCGGCAGGTACTTATACTTTTCAATTAAAAACAGAAAATGATGAAGGTGAATCTGCCGACAAAATAACCAGCATCATCATTGTAGTTAAACCACCTTTCTGGAAGACGTGGTGGTTTATTTGCCTGGTATTTTTGCTTGCCGGTAGCCTCATTTACTGGATTGATAAATTGCAGGTTAAGCGGAAAGAGGCTATCCTTCAAATGCGCAGTGACATTGCGGGTAACCTCCATGAAGAGGTGAATAAGGCATTGGGTAACATCAATATTTTGAGTGAAATGGCAAAGATCAAGGCAGATACTGAACCTGGTAAGTCTAAAGAATACATCGAACAGATCCATAGCCGGAGCCAGAATATGATGATCGCGATGGATGACATGCTGTGGAGCCTGGATCCGGAGAATGACAATATGCAAAGGAATATTGAACGAATGCAGGAATACATGGACGCCCTGCAACAAAGATATGCAGTTCGTCTATCGCTAACCGTTGATGAAGAAATTCCCGCATTGGAATTGAATATGAAAACCAGGCATGAATCATTTTTAATGATTAAGGAGTTAATGGTTGCCATGGTGCAGGCCGGGGCCACCGAATGTAAGATACTGGTGAGCCTTGAGAAATCGAATCTTCAGTTTGTAATGCAATTTGAAAATGCCGGTTCGGAACTGGGTTCTCCTACTAAATTGTTAGAGAGAACGGATATGAAGAAGAGCCTCGCATCCATCAATGGTATCCTGGATGCGCAGGTGCATAAAACCCATTCTATTTTTATTTTGCTTGTGCCGGTTGAATAGGTGTGTTTTAACCGCGAAGTTGTGAGGTTTCATGGTCTGACCAATTTAGTGGTCAGACCATGAAAGCAGAAGTACTTCTAGAGAAAATCACTCCAATTTTAAGATGAAAAACCCTTGCCCGATTTACCCCTTTCTCCTAATTTAACATCATGAATATTGAACTATCCCAGATGTACCATATTTACAACCAGGGAAATAACCGGGAAACGATCTTTCATGAAAAAGGCGACTACAAAGTATTCCTACGGGCCGTTAAAAAGTATATTCTACCGAATTGTAGCATAGTTGCATATTGCTTGATGCCTAATCATTTTCATTTTGAAATATACAGTAATAAAAGATCTGTGGAGAAGATCCCGCTGGGTGATATTAATGTTAGCCGGCTTAGCAACGGATTCAGGTTGCTGCAAAGTCATTATGCTCAATATTTTAATGATAAATATGCCAGAACGGGCTCTTTATTTCGTCAAAAAACAAAAGCCAAATCACTCGATTTCGGGAAAGAAAACAGCCGGCTTATTGCAATGCAGTATATACATCAAAATCCCGTAAAACACGGGTTAGTAAGAAATATAGCAGACTGGCCTTATTCATCAATAAGGGAATATATGGGATTAGTTGATAAGGGAATTTGCAATAAAAAACTTGCCATGTCATTGATCGATCTTCAACAACGGGATTTCCAATGGGATGCTTATCAGAGCTATGATGAACTGGTCATACAATCCCTATTTAGCAGGAAATCGAGGGCCCGATATCTTTATACATAATATGATTGTGAAAATGTAATTATTTTCCCATCCATTTTTTAAATTCCGTCACCTTCTCCCTGCTTACGAGCGCTTCTTTATCAACGGCTGGTTTCAGGTGCAGGATCAACCGGTTGCCAAAATAGTCATGAATCTGGTCTACACTACCGATCGAAACATAGAATGAGCGGCTGATGCGGAAATATTTTTCGGGGTCAAGCATTTCTTCCAGTTCATCCATGGTGTAATCAACAACATATTTTTTATTGTCGGCTGACTTGAAAAAGTTAAGCCTGCCATCGCTGTAGAAGTAGGCTATTTCATCTACTTCAATGCTCACCAGTTTCTGTGCATGTTTCACCAGGAACCGTTTACGGAATTCTTTCGGTTGTAGTTTCTGCTGCAGTTCTTTTACCAGGTTTTCAACGTTCAATCCCGTATTATCGCTAGCATGACTATACGATTTTTTTACCTGGTTAAATTTAGTCATGGCAGCCTGCAGTTCTTCTTTCTGAATTGGCTTTAGCAGGTAATCTACACTGTTTACTTTAAAAGCTTTTAAAGCATATTCGTCATATGAAGTGGTAAAGATCACCGGGCTTTTTATATCTACAAGGTTGAAAATTTCAAAACTTTGCCCATCCGCCAGCTCGATATCCATGAGGATCAGGTCTGGTGCGGGGTTGGCTTGCAGCCATTCAACAGTAGTTTTAATGCTATCGGTTATACCGATCACTTCTGCAGAAGGATCTACAGCAGATAAGGTTTTCTGTAGTTTTTTTACTGCCAGTTCTTCATCTTCAACGATCAGAATTTTCATAATTGCATATTTTAATTATTCAGGTAATTGCGTTTATTCTTTGCCGTAATTTATTCTTCAATACTGCTTATCAATGGTTTTACCCTGGTATTGTTCCAGATCAAAGGAAGCACAACAGTGAAATTTTTTTCATCTTTCATTACATCAAAACCAGGGAGCTTCAGTAAGGCATATTTAGCCCTGATATTATCGAGCCCCACTTTATTACTTGGTGCTTTGATCAGTTTATGCTGCAGGTTATTATTCACCACCAGTTTATTGCCAGCTGTTGTAAAAATATCGATTACCAGTGGTTGGGCCTTTGAAAGAGCATTGTGTTTCACTACATTTTCTACCAGCAGCTGTAGTGATAAGGAGGGGAGCAGGTAAGGTTCATATCTTTTATCGATCTGCAAATGAAGTTTTACCGCATCACCGTGTCTTGTTTGTAAAAGTTTGAAATAGGATTGAATGAATTTCAGTTCACTTTCCAGGGTACTCATACCATCTTCGTTGTTGCGTAACAGGTAGCGGTAAACTTTACTGAGTTCATTTAAAAATACCTCCGCTTTTTGCCTGTCTTCCGTAATAAGGGATGACAGTGTATTGAAACAATTAAACAGGAAATGTGGATTCACCTGGCTTTTCAGGGCGTCGAATTCATTCTGTGCCGACAGGTTCTGGAAAGTTTCCTTTTCTTCCACGCTTTCCTTATATTTTTCCAGGATATAGTCTGCTTCAAATAAAGTTTCAAAGATCAGGTTCACTCCCAGGCCCACAAGCAATCCCAATTTAAGATCGGTTAATGCTAACTGGTATCCAAGTATATGAAAGTGATCATACAGAAAAAAAATCAGTGTCATTGAAAGCGACATGAACGGTATGATACAAAGCGCCATGATCAGCAGCCTTTTTCTTGTTTGCCTGATCAATGGATAAGTGATTTTTAATCCGTTGCTGATAATAGTATGACCTTTCCAGGATACGATGCCAATAGCATAAATCAGCGGAAAAGATATGAGCCATATCTGTATGTCTTTAAAAATCCGTTGGTCAAATAGAATGTAATTGAGCAGGAAATCGATGATGGGCATCGAAGCAAGGAATGAAAACCACTGTAATTTAGTTGCCTTTGTAATTTTCATACAGCATCCTCCTCTTTTTTGGTCAATAAAGGCAGGATAATTGAACGTTCGGTGTCTGATTCTTCAATTAATACCATGCTGTCGTTTAACAACCGGTATTTATGGATCAGGTTATCGAGTCCCATTTCATGATCAACCACTTCTGTCACAATCTTCAGTTGTATGTTATTGCTTACGATCAGTTCATGCTTTAAGCCTGAATGAATTTTAATTTCCAACGGACTTTTCTTACTGATGGTTTGCTGGTGAATGGCATTTTCAATGATCACCTGGAGGGTCAGGGGAGGAATGAATTTTGATCTGTCGGCTTCAATCACGTTGATCGATACCCGCAAACCATCTCCGTACCGGGCTTTCAGCAGGTATATATAAGATTGCAGGAATTTTAATTCTGTTTCTACCGTCACCAGGTGGTCGTCATCATTGCGCAGCATGTACCGGTACACCTTGCTCATCTCATCCAGGAACTTTTCCGCTTCTTCTTCATTGTCGCTAATGAGACTTGAAAGTGAATTGAGGCTGTTGAATAAAAAATGCGGGTTAACCTGGCTTTTTAAGCCCTGCAACTGGCTTTGACGGTACACGGCTTTCAATGCATCTGTTTCTCTTAAATTGGCCCGCCAGTTATCAAACCTGGAAATTCCTTCATGAAGTATGGTGAGAAAAATATTCACAATACCCATGATGATGAAACTCCACACAAATCCCGTTTCGTAAAACCTATACCCAAAAAAATGGATCGCTTCATAACCCCTGTATAAGCCATAGAGGAAAAGGCCGGTGATCAACAGGAAAATGATGATCATGATCGACAGTCTTTGGGCTACCTGTTTTTCCAATGGCAACCTGCGTTTTAATGCTACGGCCACATACCCACAAAGAATAAAATCGATCGAAAATGCCACTGCCGTGATCAGTGTCCCCCAAAGAAAAACCTGCCAGCTTAAAAAATAAAGTTTACCAAACAGGATGCTGTTCAATAAAATGGCAACCGGGAAGATCACCATTAGCATCACATGATAATCCCTGCTTGAATATCGTGGCAGTGTCAGTCTCATACCTTCTACAAAATACTAAGATTTAACATTCTAACCGCTACGTCTACCCATGGAACGTTTACCCGGGGGTATGAATTGAGGAAATTGCTGTATGAATTGTACCGGTATCTATCAAGCAGGTTACCTGGACTGGTCTTCCATTTAACCAGTCCAGGTAATCCCAGACATTATTTCAGATCGGTGAAGGCCTTGATCGGAGGTTCTACATTTTTTACAGCTTTAGTAGACTTCAGGAATGTGTATATCGCCTTAACGTCGGTATCGGTATAATGGCTGAAGTTCTGCCAGGGCATTGGTGGCATCAGGGTTCGGTTTCCATCCATGCCTTTCCATTTTCCTTCGCGGATGGCTTTGCTGAACTGTTCTTCTGTCCAGTTACCTATGCCGGTTTCATCACTGGTAAGGTTAGCCGCAAAGCTCGCACCCCATGGACCAGCCCAGCCTGTTAATTCGCCGTTGACCAACGCCCAGCCCGATTTAATGATATTGGTGTCTACAGAAGGGAAGGGTACATCGGAACGATAACCAGAAAGGCGTTTGTCCATATCCGGTTCAGGTCCCATTGGCCCCATTTTTTTTGGTGTGTGGCAATCTTCGCAACCCGAAATGGTCACAAGGTATTCACCTCGTTTGATCAGGCTGTCTTTGCTGATGCTTCCGGATATTTCCGTTTTGGCCTGGCTGTTTTCGCAAGAGATCACTGCTGCGGCAACAGCAAGGATCATAGCAGAATGAATTAATACATTTTTTTTCATGGTATAATTTTTATTAAATGATGTTTAAATTTTCAACAAGATAAATAGCTGCATTCCTGGCATCAACCAGAATTTGATCGAATTGATGAAATCCTTACATGGATTGATGTTATTGGAAAACCAGCTTTGGTTGATATGGTGCGTCGGCTTAATATTTTTCTTCAGATTGCTTCTGCGCTGCTTTTGCATCGCCGGTAATCGATTCCGATATCCTGGCTATTTGAACCATAAGGTCGTAGCTCCCGGAAATGGCAGTGGCCATTTTTGGTTCATCGTAAGTGCCATCAAACATTTGGCTTTCTTTTCCCTGGCCCCATTTGAAATTTGATGCGAATTCATCTAATTCGCCTGTTGCAGCTTTTGAACCCGCAACGTAGTGTGCCCAGCTTATGGCCTGCATGGCGATCTCTGCCTTAGAAAGCTGGTAGTACATCATCATTGAAGTTTGGTGTAACGCCCTCATTTGTTGTGGATCTTTGTCATGACCAACTTCACCTAATTCTACCATTGGTATGCTTTTCACCGTTGCTTCTGCCCAGTTTTGGATATTGGTTTTCATGTTTTCGATCGCGTCTCTTGTCAACGAGATCATGCTGCTATAAACGGATGTAACTTCCTGCATCCGCTTGCCTGTTCGAAGTAAAAGTTCATCTACTTCGAAACTGGGTTTTTCCATCTTGCTATAATCCCTGTTGGCCACACCGGTAGCAGGTTTAATCGTCATATATTTTTTCATCTCTGCCTGTTTTTCAGACTCACTCATTTTCTTGAATTTTTCCTGGTAGGCTTTATCGTTCATCAGCTTGTACTGCATGTCACGCATACCTGCATCTCCGCCGGTTTGTGTAAGAAGGGAAGGATCCTGTTGTATATTTCTTTTCATCTTTTCAGCAGCCGCCTTTCGTTCAGCATCGGTCATATTCACCAATTGCTGTGTGCCACCCATTTGACGGACGACCGCACTTTTATCCGATGCTGCCATCGCTCTTTTTTCAAGACCCTGCTGGCCTTCTTTATCATAAACCTGTTGATATAAATTGTGTTTATTTACCACGTCGCGTAGCTGGTTCTTGGCCCGCTCTACTTTATCATAGAATGGTTTGTACCGGGCATCAACATCTGTATTTCCTGCAACGGGAAGTTCTGCTATTGGCGTAGGGATGCCTTGCATATGGGCAATCAGGTTCCAATCGCCCGCACTTCCATTGTTTTGTTTAGACCAGGTACGATAGCTCTTTTCCGACAATGCCGCCTGTTCGTTCATTGATTTTTTAGTTGAAGCCAGCTGGCCTTCGACCATTTTTTCTAAAAGGTTATTTAATTTTTTAGACTGTTCAACAGAGGGATCAAGGGTCTTATTTGACTTAAGGGAACGGAAAACCGAATCTAGGCTTTTTTGGAAATTGTTATAAGTTGGTTTTTGTTGTGCAATGCCTGTTAAGGCAAACATTGCTGATACTAATACGGGAATTGTTTTTTTAATAAAATACTTTTTCATGTCAGTTATTATTTAATCGTCATTATTTTGTACTGGTTTATTTTTTGATGAATTCTACACGGCGGTTGGAAGCCTTTCCTTCTTTTGTTTTGTTATCGGCCACGGGTTTCGTTTCTCCTTTACCGTCAGTGTCGAGTCTTTCGGCAGAAATGCCGAAATCGTTTACCAGAGCATCTTTTACGGCCGCAGCTCTTTTTTGCGAAAGCAAAAGATTCTCAGCATCCTGTCCGTCAGAGTCGGTATGCCCGATGATGGTCACATTGATGCCTGCACTTTTTTTGAGTACATCGGCGATCTCCTTCAATACACCACCTGATTCTGGTTTGATGTTCGCAGAATTTATGTCGAACAGGATAGCCGTGGTACTGAACTTTCCTTCTTCTTCCAATCGATGCCTCGTGTCTGCCTTACCGGTAGCAGTCTTGATATTGCCGAGGTACATGGCATACTGGTTATCTTTATAATTTGTATTTCCTACCTGGAACAGCAGCTGGTTCATGGTTTGGTTGATCGGAACGGCTTTCGGAATGTCGAATGCCTTGGTTTCATTGATCCACATCCTGAACCTTTCCTTTTGAACCTGGATGGCCACGTGCATGGGTTTGTGGTAATGATTTTCCAGTTCTTCAAAAACCTTTACGTCGCTGCTGAAATAGGCATTGTTGGTTAGGTAGGATTCTATTTTGATCTTACTGTTTTTGTATTCAGCGGGGTAGATGGTGGCTAGTACGGCAGCATTCTTTTTATAGTTTTTAAGGAATTCATTACTGCCATTGGGTTCGCTATTGCTTGCAAATACGCCGGCCGTAAACGTCGGGTACATCCAACCGTTATTTTTCAACTGCATGACCACGTCAAATTCAAGGGTAAAATTCTCCGGCAGTTTCTGCTGGTTTCCGGAAAGATAGATGAAGGGTGCGTGTACCCTGAGCCATTTACCGGGTATCGATTCCAACGTTACTACTTCACCACTGCCACTGGTATTCCATCCTGCGGGTAATTCAGCAGTGGCTTCCATGGCAAAATCATCATAATAGAGGATTTGCTCGCCGGGAATGAAATCATATTTAGAAAAACTCTTTACCACTGGTTGATCTGCGGAGGGGGTAGAAGTGCTTTCATTGCTGTTCGTTTCAACGTTTGTTTTAGCTGTTGGTTTACCTTCTGCCTTATCAAGTGCTTTGTCGATGGCTTTATCAGTTTTAACATCGGCTCGATGAGTGATTTTGCTTTTTACTTTATTCACAAGGCCGCCTAGCTGTGCCATACTGGTTAATGAAATGAATGCCATTAAGAAAAGAAGGATCGGTTTTTGTTTCATGATCTTTATATTTTGATCACAAACATACCCGGCCTGTTATGTTAACGAAAAGCAGAACGATATGAATTGATGAATTGACCGAATGAATTGATGTTGAATGTCAATGGTTCAACATTGTTATAACATATTTGCCTGACAGCGCTGTAATGCCCTGATATCAATCAATACAGCTTATGCATATAATCATGTAAACCTTTTATTATTCAAGGTATATTTGAGTAAAATAAGGCGTTATGAAAAAAATTATCATTGCGTTTGATGGACAACACTATTCAACATCAACAATGGAATTCGTGCTGTCTCTTAACCAAATGGAACGGGTTGCACTAACGGCTGTTTTCCTGAGTCCTGTTGATTATACCGCCATCTGGTCGTTCCCGATATTGCCGGGAGGTTCTGATATACTTTCTGCCACCGGCGATAATAAGTCAGAGAATGTGGTGTCGAATAATATGAAACGATTTGAAGAAACATGCCAGCTGCATCAAATTCCTTATCGAATTCACAATGATATCAATGGAATGGTTTTTTCTTCGTTGAAAAAGGAAAGTCGTTTCGCCGACCTGCTCCTGGTGAGCAACCAGCTTTTCTATGAACAAATTGGCAGGCAACCCAACGATTACCTGCAAAATATTCTACAGATCGTGGAATGCCCGGTATTGCTCATTCCCGAGAAGGGATTATTTCCCGAACGAATTGTATTTGCGTATGATGGCAGCGAATCTTCCATTTATGCGGTAAAACAGTTTTATTATCTTTTTCCTTCCATGTGTCGATTACCTACTACATTGATGTATGCCAAAGCAGGCAAGGATGAGATACCCGACCAGGTGAATGCAGAAGAATTATTACTGCGTCATTTTTCCGACCTGTCGATCGAATTACTGGATGATGATAATCCCGCACACTTAGTAGAATGGATGCGTCAGCAACCATCAGCATTGTTGATCACAGGCGCTTATGGCCGATCGGGCATTTCGCAGTTATTCAGGAAAAGTTTTGCGAAAGAGATCGTTAAAGAACATTTCGTTCCTGTATTCATTGCTCATAAATAATTGTTTTCGTCACTCTTAATTACCTGTCATGAAAAATATTGTTTGGCTTATTAACCCGTTAACTTTTACTGAAAAGGAATTTGAATTTCCAACTTATATCTGCGAACAGATGAACGGGTTACTGAAAGTGCTGTTCCTGGAGAACGACAGTCTTGAATATATACCCTTTATTTCCAACGACCCGGTTTTTCCTACGGTTGAATATGGTATGGATACCAAGGAAATCAATGATAAGAATCAAAATCTGGCTGAAGAAAACAAAGCCCTGTTTTTCGATATAGTTAAAAAAAGAAACATAGCGCTAACGGTTCATAATGAAAATGGAACCCTGATGGAGCAGGTGGTTGAAGAAAGCCGGTTCGCCGATATGATATTGGTAAAAGCCTCTATGTCGGTTTCGTATGAAGATGACCGTTACCCCAGCAGTTTTGTGAAACAGGTATTGACCAAAACGGAATGCCCGGTACTTATCATGCCCGAGGACAGCCAAACGATTAATGAAATATATTTTACTTACAATGGCGGACATTCATCTGTATTTGCGATTAAGCATTTCAGTTACTTGTTCCCCTCCTTTAAATACCTGCCTGTAACAGTATTGTATGTGAGTGAAGAAGAAAATAAAAAGGAATCAAAACATATCAACGATATCCGGGAATTTCTGTATGCACAGTATAAGCATGTTACCGTAAAGGTTTTACAAGGTACTGCCGAAGCTGAACTTTTTAGTGAATTGGCCCTGAAGAAAAATATAATTGTCACGTTTGGCGCATTCGGCCGAAGCAGTCTTTCACGATTTTTCCGCAAAAGCAGCGCCAACAGCATATTGGAAACCATCGATATTCCGGCATTCATCACACATCCATAAATCAATCATATGATAAAGATCGTAGCGGTATTCGACGGGTTAAAATTTTCAGCTGCAACCCTTGACTATGCCATTCATCTCTGTAACAAGCAATCAACCCACCTGGTGGCGGTTTTCCTTGATGATTTTACTTATCATAGTTACCGGGTATATCCCGACCTCATGAAAGATCCTCAGCCTGCCGAGAAGCAGGCCGAACTTGAAAAGAAAGACTCCGATACCCGGAAAGCTTCAAGGGAAAGATTTGAAAAAGCCTGCCATGAGCATGGCATTTCATATACCATTCATATTGATAAAAGCATTGCCTACCAGGAACTCATACACGAGACCATTTATGCCGACCTCGTTATCATTTGTTTCCAGGAAACATTTACCAGGTATGACCCCGGGAGCCATCCTTCCGCATTTATACGCGACCTGATGGTACATACACAATGCCCGTTGTTATTGGTACCACCTGTGTTTCATCCTGTTGATCGCACCTGTTTTTTATTCAACGGCCAGCCTTCATCTGTATATGCATTGAAGCAATACAATTACCTCCTGGGCGCCGTCCATGCATTACCGGTAGAAGTGATCACGGTAAAAGATGATGATGCATCGAATCATTTGCCGGATAATCATTTGTTGAGAGAGTTATTGAAACGACATTACAAACAGGTTGATTATACCATGCTTAAAGGAATGATTGCTGAAGTAGAAATTGTTGATCACCTGCGATCACGTACTGATCATCCATTGATTGTGTTGGGAGCTTATCAACGGGGAATGGTATCACGTTGGTTCAGGCCAAGTATGGCGGATGAATTGATCAAAGAATTGAGCATCCCGATTTTTGTTGCACATACTTAAATTACCATAATGACCGAAGAAAATATGCAGGTTGCCCGGCTTGCTTCTACGGCGGTATCTATAGTCTTACTGGCATTGTCTTTTGCCCGGCCAATGCTGGCAAGGATTTTATTCAGCATCCTTTTTTGCTGGGCAGCTTTTACCAATGCTTATACAGCAATTGATCATCCCAAAGTATACCTGGAGTATGCCAGCTTAACCCCGGTTGATGTTTACCGGGAATTCATAGTCGGATATTTCAGTCAGCATATCCGGCTTTTTGTATTGCCGATCGCATTTGCACAATGCTTCGTTGCTATTTTTATATTGTACACAGGAGCGCTTATGAAACTGGCCATGATCGGGGCGATCACCTTCCTCTTGGCCATTGCACCACTTGGAATCGGTTCAGGATTTCCAAGTTCCGTTATCATGGCAGCGGCGGTTTTTATTCTTTTGCAAAAAGAAAAGGCCCATCAGAATATCCTGCTGGTATGGAAGCAAAAATTTACATCTAAACGTAGCTGATATGATCCGTATATTATTTGCAATATTGCTTTTCCTGCATGGATTCATACATGCAATGGGCTTTGCCATAGCATTCGGATATTTACACAACGCTGCTTTTACCAAGACAGTTTCTAAGTTTTCGGGAATAGCCTGGTTATTGGTTCTTGTGTTGTTTATCATTGCGGCCATCGCTTTTATTACAAGGAAAGACTACTGGCCGGTTATAGCGTTGATAGCTGTCGTGATTTCCCAGGTGCTTATATTTATGGTTTGGAAAGATGCAAAGTTTGGTACCATTGCCAATCTTATAATTTGCTTCGTTGCCATCATTGGATGGGCAAATATCCGGCTGGATCAGAAAGTGCGGCAGCAAGTAAAAATAATGTTGCCAGTAACACTTCCTAAACCGAAGCTCATCGATCTACAAATGATTGCCGGGTTGCCTTTGCCCGTTCAAAAATGGTTACAGGTTTCCGGGGTAGTGGGCACCAACACGGCTCATACCATACGATTGAAGCAGTTAGGTCGCATGTGTACCAAACCCGGGGGCAAGTGGATGGATTTTTCCGCCGATCAATATGTGAATACAGAACAAGCAAGTTTTATCTGGCATGCAAAAGTAGATATGATGCGATTGTTGTTCCTGCAGGGCGTAGACCAGTTTCATAACGGTCAGGGTGACATGCAAATAAAAATGCTGGGTATAAAATCATTCGCCCATGCAACCGGCACTGAGACTTTGAACCAGGGAACACTGGTGAGATACCTCAGTGAGATGTGTTGGTACCCATCAGCCGTATTGCTCGACAATATCAAGTGGGAACCATCGGGCCCATCATCTGCGAAAGCAAGGATTGAAGTAGGTGGAACCAAGGCTACTGGTGAGTTTTACTTTGATGACAGCGGTATGATACGCTCTTTTGAAGCCATGCGTTATGGGGAATTTGACGGAAAATCTTCCATGGAAAAATGGCAGATCAATATGAACCATACGGCCGTATTTCATGGGATCCGCATACCTGATCAATGTACCGTTACATGGAAATTAGCTGCAGGGGATTTTACCTGGCTGGAGCTTCAGGTTATTGATATTGATTATAATAGCGTGGAGCAATTTTGACAGTTTGTTGAATATGCGAATGAGTGAATCGCATTGCCTACTTTTACATGAGCAGATTAAAATAGATAACCTTTTACAAATTTGGATTCACTCACACATATCGCATTGGGTGCCTGCATGGGAGAAGCTTTTGCTGGTAAAAAAGTAGGGAAGAAGGCCATGCTATGGGGAATCCTGGCACAAAGTATACCTGATATTGATTTTGTTACTGCCTTCTGGATGAATACCCCAGGCAATCTACTCGCTCACCGCGGCTTTACTCATTCGATTTTGTTCATGTTGATCATGGCAGTATTCCTGGCATTGATCGCAGAAAAATGGCACAGACCTCATAATATTTCCTTTAGAAGATGGTTGTTCTTTTTTGCAGCAGTGATCTCCGGGCATATTTTTATTGATGCATTCAATAATTACGGAGTTGGTTGGTTTGAACCGTTCAGTCACATGCGCATTTCGTTCAATTCGATATATGTCGCCGATCCTTTCTTTTCTATCTGGTCGGCCATCGCCTGTATAGCCCTGTTGGTACTGGGTCGCAGGAGCCATAGCAGGAAAACCTGGTGGCGCTTCGGGTTGATCATGAGTGCTCTCTACCTTGGTTACTGTTCGGTTAATAAATGGAAAATAGATTCGGATGTAAACCGTATACTACACAAACAGGCGATTGTGCATTCCCGTTATTTTACCACCCCGGCACCTTTGCAAAACTGGCTTTGGTTTGTAGTTGCGGGTAACGATGAGGGTTATTATGTCGGTTTCCGGTCGTTGTTTGATAGTCAAAAGAAAATCGACTTTCAATATTTCCCCAGGAATGATTCATTGCTCAAGCCAATGTCGGGCAACGAAGACCTGCTCAAACTCATTCGTTTTTCCAAACAGTTCTACACAGTAGAGAAATATGGAGATTCCCTGGTGTTCAACGACCTGCGCTTTGGACAAATCATCGGCTGGAAGGACCCAACGGAAAAATTTGCGTTTCATTATTTCCTCGATTATCCAAACGATAATAAGCTGGTCGTACAAAGAGGGCGATTTGCCAGGTGGGACTGGCAGGTGGCCAAATCCCTCATGAAAAGAGCCGCCGGAAACTAACCTTAGTTAGTGCGGAAGCTTTTCCCTGGTAAGTCCGTATACCCATGTACCCGCAATGGCACTGAATAGTGTAACGATCGTAACCGTTACCCCCGTTCCGATCTGCGCATATAACGGTCCCGGGCAAGCGCCCGTAAGGGCCCAGCCCAATCCAAATAACAATCCTCCCCATACCTGGCCAATGCTGAATGATTTTTTTGGGAATTCTATCGGCTCACCATAGATCGTACGGATCTTATATTTTTTAATGATGTATATACTTAAGGCTCCAACCGCAATGGCCGATCCTATAACGCCATACATGTGAAAGTTTTGCAGCCTGAACATCTCCTGTATACGAAACCAGGAGATCACCTCCGATTTTACCAACACAATTCCGAAAAGCATCCCGGTTATGAGATATTTAAAGTTATACCACCAGGGATGTTTCAATTCCGATTCATTTACACACACAGCGTCAAGTGATCTTACTTCAAAATCGTTGTTGCCTGCTAAAAATGCATGATGTTCATGCTCGGTTGAAGACTTCTGTTTTCCAGGTTTGCCAGGCTTCATATAGTTAGTTTTAAAATATAGGGTAATATAAAATTTGCCATGATGAAACCACCTGCCATAAAACTCATAGTGGCTACCAACGATGGAAATTGCAGGTTAGATAATCCCATGATAGCATGACCACTTGTGCATCCGCCTGCGTACCTTGTTCCGAAGCCGACCAGGAAGCCACCCACCACCATGAGCATGAAACCTCTTAATGTAAGCAAGGATGACCAGTTGAAGAGATCTGTAAGAACGAGGTTTTGAAAATTGTAGATGCCATTGGTTTGCAAAGAAGCTACCAGCCTGGGATCAACCTGCACCGGTTGGGGATTCAACATTACTGTTGCAGCCACAATGCCACCTAAAAAAATACCCGCAACGAAGAAAAGGTTCCAGGTTTCTTTTTTCCAATTGTAATTAAAGAAAGGAATTTTGGCGGGGATACAAGCAGCACAAACATGTCTTAATGAAGAAGAAATGCCAAAGCTCTTATTACCAATTAAAAGTAATAAGGGAACCATCAGGCCAATCACTGGCCCTGATACATACCAGGGCCAGGGTGCGGAAAATATATGTAACAGCATACCATAAAATTAAGGCATACCCGCTAATGGTAACGACTATACGCAGAAACTTTTACTAAGATCATCCTTTAATCTTACCATACAGGCTGCTCCAACCACCACCGTTGTATACTTCAAGTCCCTGCGCACCAAGGATCCGCTTGGCCATTGCGCTACGACTACCGCTACGGCAACAGGTGATGATCGGTTTCCTGGTGGCTTTTAATGCGGCGAGCTGGTTGCCAACTCTTTCAAGGGGAATATTAACTGCCCCGGGAATATGGCCCTCTTTAAATTCGGCTGCACTACGTACGTCTATGATCCTGGCGCCATCCTGGTACAGTTTTTTATAATCTGTGACCGGCCCTTTCGTGAATATTTTCTTTATAAAGGATAACATGATTTTTTTTTAATGAAGTAATAAGAGAATCAAATTAAAGCAAGGTGCTCGGACAAACATATTCACTGATGTGTAATTTGCCTGTCTTTTTAATATCATTAAATCCACCCGATACATTCACCAGGTTATCAAATCCCCTTGCTTTTAAAATAGAAATAAAGATCATGGAACGATAACCACCTGCACAATGCACATAATAGGTTTTATTTTTATCTACAACCTGCATGCTGTTGTTTATATAATCGAGTGGTGCGTTTTCAGCGCCAATGATATGTTCAGCTTCGTACTCACTTTTTTTACGTACATCCAGGATCGCAATTCCTGGGTCTTGAGATGCAACCTTTACAAATTCATCACTACTTAGTGATTGAATGCTGTCTGATTCTTTGCCAGCAAGCTTCCATGCTTCATAACCACCTTTCAGGTAGCCGATCGAATGGTCATATCCAACACGTGCCAGCCTTGTTACAACTTCGGCTTCCATGCCAGCGTCTGTTACAATGAGAATCTGTTGTTTGATATCGGGTATCAGGGCGCCAACCCAAGGTGCAAAATTACCATCTATACCGATGTTGATCGAGTTGGGTATGAAACCTTTGGCAAAAACTTCTGCATTGCGGGTATCGAGTACAAGGGCACCAGTTTCGCTGGCAACGGTTTCAAATATTTCTGCCGTTAAAGCCTGTGTACCGCGTTTAATGATCTCCGTTATATTCTCGTATCCCTGTTTATTCAGCATCACATTCAACGGAAAATAGGATGGAGGTGGCATAAGTCCTGTTGTCACTTCTTTTACGAATTGTTCTTTTGTTTTGGCCTGCAATGCATAATTGCTTTCTTTCTGATGACCAAGGGTATCGGTGGTTTCCTTACTCATGTTTTTACCACAGGCGCTACCGGCACCATGGGCCGGGTAAACGATGATATCGTTGTTCAGCGGTAGAATTTGAGTTTGAATAGATTCATATAGCAAACCGGCAAGTTCTTCCTGCGTCATATCTGCTGCTTTCTGCGCAAGGTCTGGTCGTCCTACATCTCCAATGAACAGGGTGTCGCCGCTGAACAAGGCAATGTCTTTTCCATTTTCATCTTTCAATAAATAGCAAGCCGATTCCATCGTATGGCCGGGCGTGTGTAACAAGGTAAAACTGAGTTTACCCACCCGGAATGATTCACCATCATAAGCCACATGCGCCTTGAATCCAGGTTTTGCTGTTGGTCCATATACGATGGTTGCACCCGTGGCATTCGCCAGGTCAACATGGCCTGATACAAAGTCGGCGTGAAAATGAGTTTCAAATACATATTTGATTCGGGCATTGTTACGGGATGCTCTTTGCAGGTAAGGTTCAATTTCCCGGAGTGGATCAATGACAACGGCATCGCCATCACTTTCGATATAATAAGCCCCCTGGGCCAGGCATCCTGTATAAATCTGTTCTATGATCATGGTTATTTATTTAAGTTAATACAGCAAATGTCGGTAGATGGCAAATCTCTATCTATGACTTTTGTCACCTAACCCGCTTTTTTTAATTAGCTAAATTTTACCCGGCTTTATAGATTTCATTAAAAGAAGAGTTCTTTAACAATAATGTAACTACCCATGGCTAATACGAACCAGCCGAATGCTTTTTTGAGATGAGCATTATTGATCTTTAAAGATAATAGGGTGCCAATTATGATGCCAACGATGGCGAGTAAAGTGACTGTTATCAAGAGTCGATAATCAATATTTGCATGGCCGATGTCGCCTGTAAACCCGATCAAAGAATTTACAGATATGATCAGTAAAGAAGTACCGATGGCTTGTTTCATAGTAAGTCTGCAGATGAGAACGAGTACCGGTATAATGAGAAAGCCTCCGCCGGCACCCAGGAAGCCCGTTACCAGCCCGATGCCGGTTCCATACAATGCCAGCCTGAAATAATTGATTTTTGCTTTTCCGTTTTCTTCAACCCTTGTTTCCCTGTTGCGGATCATCGAATAAGAAGCCAGTAACATCAATATGGCAAACAACAGCATGGTAGCCAGGTTCAGGGTGATGATGGAATCACCGATACTGAATAAGACCTGCGGAACCCGGGGCATGATAAATTTGCGGGTAACAAACACCGTTATGATCGAAGTGCTCCCGAAAAGAGCAGCTGTTTTGAAGTCAATTCCATTTTTACCTGCCCGTGTAAAAACACCTGCCAGGCTGGTACATCCCACCACGAACAAAGAATATGAAGTGGCCAGTTGCGGCGACACAGCGAATAGATATACCATTACCGGCACCGTTAAAATGGAACCACCACTGCCTATTAATCCTAGCGAAATGCCTATCAAAACGGATGCGATATAACCGAGTACTTCCATATTGTTTCAAATTCAAAAGGCAAAGCTGGTTATTTAAAATGAACTGTTTAGTGATATTAGTTACCTGTGTCAGGAAACGCCTAAGAATTCAATTGAATTGCGATGGAGCTTACATTTTCCAAGCTGTTCCATTTTTTTAAGCAGTCTCGATATCACTTCCCTGGAAGAATTTAAATCATCAGCAATTTGCTGGTGGGTGAGGGGCAACAGGTTACCCAGGTTCTCTGCCTGTCGTTGCAGGTAAAATTCAAGTCTTTCATCCATGTTACGGAAAGCCACATCATCAATGGTGGTGAGCAATTCCTCGAACCTGGCCCGGTAAGTCCCCAAAACAAAATTGGCCCAGCTTTTATAAGTTCCCATCCAGGTATCCATCAGGGTAAGCGGGATAGAAACCAGGATCGAATCTTTAACGGCAATGGCCATGATGCCACTGGTTTCGTGCCGCATGGCACAGATCATCGACAAGGCACAGGCTTCGCCAGGTTGCAGGTAGTACATAAAAAATTCATTGCCTTCATCATCTTCCCGGTAAATTTTCACAAGTCCCTCAATAACCAGCATGGTTGATTTAAAATATTGCCCTTTGCGCAACATTACCTGGCCCTCCTTAAAAGTCACGATTTCGGCATGTTCACGAATCTCTGCGATCAGCCCTGGTTCAAACTCCGGGAATAGTTGTTCTATCTGCATGTGCTAAAATATTCTTTTTACTGGAATCATGGTCATTTCTCCTGTTTGAAATAAAAGGTGAAGAGTTTAAAAATCAACCGGGTAAATTTATAGGAAAACCATCTCGAAAACTGTTTAAAAATATTCTTCGACCGCAAATGCGTTTCCCTGGTGATGGGGATACAATTTTCGGCAATGATCTTTTCCAGCTGCTGATCGGTATAGGCGGCAAAGGCTGCATCCTGTATATCCAGGTTGAGTTCAATGCTGGCATAGGCACTCAGGTCATTCACGTTATACGATCCGATAGTCATCCACTGGTCATCGCAAACCGCCAGTTTTCCATGCAGGATATTGTCCTGGTATTCGAAGATTTGTACCCCGTTTCGAAGCAACCAGTCGTACATAAACCGCTCGGCGGCCTTACTGAGCGCAAGGTCTGACAATCCAGCCACAATAACCTTTATGATTACCCCACGTTTGATGGCATCCCGGATATTTCTGCGGATAACCCTTCCCGGTATGAAGTAGCTGCTGAGAATGGTAATGTGCGACTGAGCATTGTGGAACATGGTCATATAGGTTTTGGAGATCTGGTTCTTACCCCTTACCCAATCGTTGCGCCTGCTTCGGATACCGATATTTGCATTTCCTTCCAACCCATTTATGGGAACTTTGTTTTCACAGGTGAAGGTTGGCATGCCCGATGCATATCCATTCCAGGTTTTCCAGCAAAGAATACATAGATCTTCTGCAACAACACCCTCTACATATACGGCGAAATCGAGCCAGGCTTTTTTACCCGGCATGTCATTATATTTATTGGAAATGTTCATGCCACCCACGAGGGCCAGGCTACTGTCGGCTACCACAACTTTATGATGCATCCTGCGGCCGAAGTAAAAATAACTGCTCTTGAATACCGGTTTAAAAAAGCGAAAATTGATTGAAGCATCGGTCAGTCTTTGAATGTATTCATCTTCGAGACCCTGTGAAGCATATCCGTCGGCCATCACATATATTTCTACTTTCCTGGCCGCCGCCCGAACGAGTGCATCGGCAACTTCATTGCCTGTTTCATCATTGTCAAGGATATAAACCTGCAGGTGGATGCATTGCCTGGCAGCATCGATGAGTTTAACAAGCCTGTTAAAATAATCCTTGCCTCCACGAATCAGTTCCACATTATTTGGATACCGGAATTCGTTGCCAGTTTTTTTTGTGCCGGATGGGCTGCTCATTTCGCGTTGATTCACTCCTGTTAAAATAGACTAATTCCCCGTATTTGCAAATTTATGGTTCGATGGCTTTAAAATGATTTGAATCAACAACTGTATTGACCTTCCTCAGTAAACCAATTCCCGAATCATCGTTAGTTTGTAGAGAAACAGACATTTGCCATGACAGATATCTTTCATACGGGTAAAAAATCAGATAAGCAGGTTTTCTTCGAAGTGCAGGTAAACTGGCTGGACGATAATAAAGGTCTTTTATCGGCAGATGATATTTCTCATCCGCTGACCGTTGCATTACCTCCCGAATTCGGTGGAGAAGGAAAAGAGTGGAGCCCCGAACACCTGTTCTTAAGCGCACTAACAGGCTCTTACATGACAACGTTCCTCGCCTTTTGCAGAAAACTCGGCATTGCGTTATTCCAGTTTGAATGCAGCGCTATCGGGCAGATAGAAATTGTTGATGGTCAATACGCCTTTACTACCATTAACCTGTACCCGATAATTTTTATAACAGATGAAACTTCCAGGGAACTGGCGGCTACCGCCATGGAAAAAACGAGGAAAAGCTGTTTGGTAGGAAACTCCATTAATGCCAGGATCATCTATCATGGTGAAATAAAACTGCACCACCTGTTGCACAATAGCCAGGAAGACCAGTTTTAACATAAAATACCAGCATCTGATCTTGATAGATCAGACCTTTATATGAGCTCATTTCAGTTTGGATTTAAGAAATTAAAACGCTTCACATGATCATTGAAATCGACGATACCAAAATCATCGGGGATGTACAGGATAAGTTCAATGAATTCTTCCCATACCTTCAGCTCGAATTCTATCATGAGCCGCATCATTGGTATGAAGGATCTGAAGAACGCAATAGCATCCCGGCTGATAGTAAACTTGGGGAAGTAAGAAAAATACATGAGCATGGCGACCTGGAGATTCATAGCTGGACTAAGACCGGTGACCTGGAAGAACAATTAAAAAAACATTTTGGATTATTTGTACAGGTACTTCGTAGGCAGGGAGATGAATGGCTACAAACCATTCGAACCGATAAACTGAGCTTACATGATCAGAATGAACTGGGGCGGAAAACGCAATTGATGTAATTATTAATTCTTAATTACTAATTCCTAATTAATAATTGTACCAGGCATCTTCTACCTGCTCAATAAAAGATTTATTGGTTTCAACGAATCAATTTCATCACTGAAAAGTTTCAGAATGCCGAGGAAGGGAATGAAAAGGATCATACCCGAAACGCCCCACAATATTCCGCCGGCCAGGATGGCCACCAGCGTAGCCCAGGTGCTGACGTTTAATTGAGAGCCAACGACTGAAGGAAATATGATGTTGGCCTCCAGGTATTGTACGATCGTGAAAATGGCGATTACCCCTAACGGGTACCATGCGGAGTCTTTGGTGATCCAGGCAACTGAAATAGGAAGCAGGGCACTGAGGATGATACCAACATAAGGAATGATCGTCATTATCGCGGTGAGCATACCAAATAGAATTGCATGTTCAATGCCTAACAGCAGCAGCCCCACGCTGTTCAAAATGCCCACAATGATGTATACCATCACCATTCCCCTGATAAATTTATGATAACTGTGTGTAACCTGTTTCAATAACGGGGGTAACTTCGCTTTCATTGATTGGCCCGCCATGGCCATGATGCCTGCTACAAAGGTACTCCGGTTATAAAGGAACAAAGCAGCAAATACAGGAACCAATAGCATGGTAAAAGCTCCGTTTATGATTCCACGGATGATCGATTGTACAAATGACTGCATATTGCCAGCCGACATAAGTTGTTGCCAATAGTTTTCCTGCGATGTAATGCTGATATTGAAAGTTGCGTCTATCCATTGCTGTATGCCAGGCAGGGAAGCTGCCAGTTTATCCCGTAGCATAGGAATGTCTTTACTAAAAGTTTGCCACTGCCAGGCAAAAAGAAAAACAAGTGCAGCCATTAATATCATCACTATGCTCAACGATAGAGCAATGGCCAGGCTCCTCGGGAGTTTTTTTATTTCAAGCCATTTACAAACCGGGTATAGCACAATGGCAATCAGTAGTCCGAAGAAAAGCGGTATAAAAAGACTTCTCCCCGTATATAACAGGAAAACAATGCATACAGATGCCAGGAGATATTGCACGATCTTATCTGTTCTATATGGCTGTGTAGATGACATCAGGTAGTATTTGATGCAAGACTACCTTTAATCAACGCCGGTTTCCATGAGTTTTATTAGTTGAATGTATGATGCTCATCATTTAACAAAAATGGATGGTAGGGTAATTTTGATGTATAAAAATTATATCATGTTAGGAACACTTACTCCCAATGAAATAGAAATTGTTTTGAAGAGCCAGGTAATCGGCCGTATCGGCTGCAGCAATGGTGAAGAGATCTATGTAGTGCCAATGAGTTACGTTTACGAACCGGGTTGCATTTATGCTCATACCTGGGATGGAAAAAAGGTAGCGAATATGCGTGCCAGGCCTAAAATATGTTTTGAAGTTGAACAGGTGATGGATATGGCCAATTGGAAATCGGTGATGATCCAGGGTGAGTTTGAAGAATTAATACCTGGTTCGGCTGACAGGAAACATGCATTGGAACTGCTTATTGAAGGGATCGTACCACTTCGGTCTAGTGCAATTGCCCGCAGCCTGGCGCCGGAATGGCCTTTTCCTCCAAAGGATATTGAACAGGTATCTGGCATCGTTTTCAGGATTCGCATCAAAGAAATGACCGGAAGGTTTGAAAAGGAAGCAGATGCAATCGATTTCGATAAGGATATTAAAACACTGTAACCAAAAGGTTAGTAAAATGAACTTTTAAAAAGCGTTGGAAAGTAGCTATCTTATATGATGAAAATTCTTGTTTATAGTGCTAAGAAATTTGAAGTCGATCATCTTTTGGAAGCCAATGCCGAACGTTTCGAAATAACCATGACCGATCGGTCACTTAGTATTGATACTGTAGATGAAGCCAGGGGGGCCAGCTGCATCAGTATCTTTGCAGGTGACGATGCATCTGCACCCGTGCTTGGGGCACTTCATCAAATGCAGGTGAAAATGATCGCTATCCGCTCAGCGGGACATGACAATGTAGATATTTCCAAAGCAGAATCGCTGGGCATAACAGTAGCTAACGTTCCGGCCTATTCGCCGAATGCCATCGCTGAACATGCTGTTGCCATGATGCTTGGAATGAGCAGGCATCTGGTAAAGGCAAGCCAACAGGTGAAGCAACATGATTTTAGGGTAGATGCACTCATCGGGTTCAACCTGGAAGGTAAAACAGTAGGGATCATTGGCACAGGGAAAACCGGACGATGTGTTGCAAAGATCCTTCATGGATTCGGTTGCAACATCATTGCATTTGATCTGGTAAAAGATCCGGAGCTTGAAAATACATTAGGTGTTGCGTATACGTCCCTTCATGAAATTTGCAGTTCCAGTGATATCATTACCATACATACTCCTTTGAACGCTGCCAGCCGGGGAATGATCTGCAGGTCTGTGATCGATACCATGAAACCCGGTGTGATGCTCATTAATACAGCCCGTGGTGCCATCGTTAATACCGCAGATGTGATAGAAGGATTGCTGCAAAAGAAGATCGGCAGTTTTGGTGCCGATGTATATGAACATGAAAAAGGTATTTTCTTTTTCGACCGGAGAGATGATTTTCCCGATGACCCCATGTTGCAACAATTGCTCGACATGCCAAATGTAATGGTTACGCCACACCAGGCCTTTGCCACACAGGAAGCATTAAAAAATATTGCGGATACTACTTTTGAAAACATCAGTTTTTTTGCAAATGGGGACCGGCCAGAACATGCATTAACCAAGCCTAATATTTAAAATCATGCCTTCCATAATCACTATCACATTTAGTCCCTGCATCGACAAAAGTGCCCGGGTACACACGATGGTTCCTGAAAAAAAGATGTCGTGTTATGATCCGGTGCTTGAACCGGGTGGTGGTGGCATCAATGTTGCCAGGGCTATTCATAAACTTGGCGGAGAAGCTACAGCGGTATACCCGGCCGGTGGTTACACAGGTGCTTTTTTTAATCACTTGCTGCAAAAAGAAAATATCCCTGCCGTTGTCATAGATACCGAGAACCATACACGCGAAAATTTTATGATCCTCGATGAACTTGCCAACCAGCAATATCGTTTCGGTATGCCAGGCACGTTGCTGATGGCCGAGGAATGGAAGCGGATACTCTCTGTGATAGAGGGAATGCACGATGTATCGTATATCGTCGCCAGTGGAAGCCTTCCGCCAGGTGTTCCTGCCGATATCTATGCAAGGATCGCAGCCATTGCAAAAAATAAGCATGCACGGTTCATCGTGGATACCTCGGGCGAAGCCCTGAAACACGCTGTTGCGGAGGGCGTCTTCCTCGTAAAACCAAACCTGGGTGAATTGAGTTCACTCATCAATCATGAACACATCGATATAGCAAAAGTACCCGAGATTGCCCGGCGATTTATTCATCGTGGCCAATGTGAGGTGATGCTGGTATCGATGGGAAACCAGGGCGCCCACTTGATTACAGCCGATCAACAGTATCATGTGCTGCCACCACCAGCCGAACGAAAAAGTACAGTAGGTGCAGGCGACAGCATGCTGGCCGGGTTTGTATTGAAGCTATCAGAAAACCGGCCACTCAGGGAAGCCTTGCAATATGGAGTAGCTGCAGGTACTGCCGCAACCATGAATGCAGGCACCGCGTTGTGCTCCTTACAGGATACCGAAAAATTATTTGCATTGATAAAAGAAAGCCAATCAAATAAGCATGTAGACTTAACCGGTAGTAAAATATAGATTATGGATGACAACAAGGTTTCGTTCACCGGCCTCAATGAAGCTGATATTCGCGGGCTTCGTAAACAATATGGTTTCAATAGCGTTACTGCAGTTCGTAAACATCACCTGTTCCACATCATTGCGGGCATTGTTCGTGAACCAATGTTCATCATGCTCATACTGGCCTGTACTTTTTATTTTATACTTGGCGAAACCAATGAAGGTATTCTGATGTTACTGGCCATGGTATTTGTATCAGCGATTTCTGTTTACCAGGAAGTAAAAAGCAACAAAGCGCTTGAAGCACTCAGGAAATATACCGAAACAAAAGTAAGTGTCATCCGGGATGATGCATTGAAAGTGATCCTTTCAGAAGAACTCCTGCCGGGCGATGTGATATTGCTGGAGGAAGGCAAACGGGTTCCTGCGGATGCAAAGATCATTCAGCAGAACGACCTTTCAATAGATGCGTCTATCCTTACCGGTGAGTCGGTGCCGGAACAAAAACAGGTTGACGAAATTATTTACCAGGGAACAGTGGTCAATTCCGGTCAGTGCTATGCTAAAGTGGAATTCACCGGGAATGATACAGCGCTGGCCAAGTTGGGTAAAACCGTCAGCAGCATGTCGGGCTCAAAAACGCTGTTGCAGGACCAGATTGGTCGATTCGTAAAAAAAATGGCCTTCATTGGCATCATTGCTTTTTTACTGGTGTGGTATTTTAATTATCTGCATGATAAAGAATTAATAAAAAGTTTATTGTTCGGGCTCACCCTCGCCATGTCGGTTCTGCCCGAAGAGATTCCTGTTGCGTTCACTTCATTCATGGCACTGGGCGCTTATCATATGTCGAAACTCGGCATCATTACCCGTCAGCCCCAGACGATTGAAAATCTTGGTGCGGTTAGTGTGATCTGTCTCGACAAAACAGGAACCATCACCGAAAATAAAATGACCGTTAAAGCCATTTATGCTTTCCACGAAGGAAGCTATGAAATGAGTGAAGACCTGCAATTGAAGGAGAACCGGATGCTTTTGTATTATGCAAGACTTGCGAGTGAAACCGATCCTTTCGACGCCATGGAACAAGCCATCACCAGGGAATGGCAAAATACGGATGCGATTGCCAAAGATCCACTCGGACCAATGATCCATGAATATCCTTTGCAAGGCCAACCGCCAATGATGACCCATGTGTACCTGGATGCCGGCAAAAAAATAGTTGCTGCGAAAGGAGCGCCGGAAAGGATATTAAAAGTTTGTTCACTGAAAGAAGAGATACTTCAGCCATTGCGGGAGTTAATTGTAAAGATGGCATCTTCAGGTTACCGGGTGATAGCCGTTAGCAGCGCAACACTGAAAACAGGAGAAGCTTTTCCGGAAGCACAGGATGATTTTAACTGGCAGTTTGAAGGATTGTTGGCATTATATGACCCTCCGAAACAAAATGTTCATACACAATTTTCTACATGGTATCGTGCGGGCATCGATATTAAAATGATCACCGGCGATTTTTCTGAAACAGCTAACAATATTGCAACCCAGGTAGGCATCAAGCATTTGAATAAACCATTAACCGGGGAAGAAGTAATGCAATTACCGCAAGAAGCCTTACAGGAAAGGGTAAAACAGGCAAGTGTTTTTGCAAGGATGTTTCCGGATGCAAAACTTAAGGTGATTGAAGCATTGAAAGCGAACGATGAGATCGTGGCCATGACGGGCGACGGAGTTAATGATGGTCCGGCTTTAAAATCGGCCCATATCGGCATTGCGATGGGCGACAGGGGAACCGAGCTTGCCAAAGAAGCTGCCGACCTGGTGATCACGGATGATAACCTCGAAAAGATCTCAGCGGCCATACAGCAGGGTAGAAGGATCTATAGCAATTTTAAAAAGGCAGTTCGCTACATCATTTCAATTCACATTCCCATCATTTTAACTGCTTCATTGCCTTTATTATTGGGATGGAAATTCCCCAATATATTTACGCCTATACACGTCATTTTCCTGGAGTTGATCATGGGGCCAACCTGTTCGGTTTTTTACGAACGCGAACCGGTAGAACCTGGTATCATGCACAATCCACCGCGGAAGCGTACATTGAACATGTTCTCTGGCAAAGAACTGCTTATCAGCATCGTGCAGGGATTATTTATTACCATGGCTTTACTTGGCATTTATTATTATTTTATGACCCTGGGATTTCAAATTGAATATGTGCGAACCATGGTTTTTACCAGCCTGATCCTCGCCAATTTATGGCTGAGTTTTGAGAACCGTTCCTTTGAAGAAAGCCTTTTAAAAACGATTCGTTATAAGAATCCATTGGTACCATACCTGTTGCTTATTTCTGCTGGCTTCCTGTTGGCTATTTTATTACTTGAGCCTGTACGACAACTTTTTAAATTACAGCCGATCAGCTTTGTTCATTTCCTGTTGGCAGTTGGCATCAGCTTTATCAGTGTAATCTGGTTTGAAGGATATAAATTTTTGTTTCGACAGAAAACAACTTGAAATACAATTCCTGACAATTGAATGACATGATAATATCAAACTGGCAGGATTTATGTAGAAGACATTTTATGCTGATATATTTCATATAAACATATTTTGCATATCAGCGGAATTCAATCCAAAAAATCGTACATTGAATTATTGATTCATCGCTCTTTAAAATAAATGCATATGGAAACAAATACCAACTACCACAGCCATAATTGCACATTATACCCAGGTGATTATTTCCCGATTCTTAACCCGGAAGAAATCATGACGGAACTGAAGAAGCCACACGAAGGGGATCGATTGCAGCCATTCATCAACGTTAGTTACCACGAAAATTACTTTAAGGTGGAAGCCGCAATTCCAGGGCTTAAAAGAGAAGATTTCTTCATTAGTGTTGATGATCATGTTTTATCTATATCTGTGCTTCATAAGAAGACCACGGATGATGTGAATAAGCAATTTCAGTTACATGAATTCAATTATGAATGTTTCAGCAGGAATATTCCATTACCAGATAATATTGAAACGGAATTTGTAAGGGCAGATTACCTCAATGGTATCCTGAGCATTTATTTCCCCAACAGCAATGCTGTGCAAAAACATGCCCATACACACGTAGTGGTTTATTGATGTCAGATCATTAAATTTAAGCTCTAGAACATCACACCTTACCAGCACGGTAAGGTGTTTTTGTTTGGGATACTTTACTATATGACCAATCTCATTCAACAACCTGATGTAGGTTTCCAATTTCATTTAGCCGGCAGTTTATATTTGAACAGGTAATATGCAAATCAATGTTTGAACAGTTGTTATCAGGGATTGCGGCTGTGCATTTGCATCTTGATCTATAAATTAAGCGATATGAAAAAAATAGCCGGTTTGCTCTTGATCATTTTTTTGTTTGCTGGTTGTACATCATCACACATTATTTCTACCTGGAAGGCAGAAAATACCCGGCCAGGTGCTTATCAAACGATCATGGTGGTTGCGCTTTTTAATGATTCAACCAGGATCTACCGTGAAAAAATGGAAGAACATCTTGTTGGCGATCTGAAGAATATGGGTTTTAAAGCCATGTCATCTTACCAGGTTTTTGGCCCACGGGCATTTGATAATATGACAGAGGATGCTGTAATAGCTAAATTAAAAGACAAAGGAGTTGATGCGGTTATCACTGCAGTTTTACTGAGTAAAGAAAAAGAAAGCAGGTATATTCCAAGCCATGTTTACCGAACCCCATTTGCGGTGAACCAGCGCCGATTTTATGGATATTATAATACGTTAAATGAGCGGATATACAGCCCTGAATATTATGTAGAGAATTCCCGGTATTTCTGGGAAAGCAACCTGTATGATATGACCACAAAGGAATTGATTTATTCTGTTCAGACAGAAAGTTTCGATCCCGCCTCACCAGCCAAGTTGGGCCATGAATATGGAAAACTCATCGTAAAGAATATGCAGGATAATGGAATGTTATCTGCGCCATCAACCTTAAAATAATCTTATATGAATTTGCATATTAAAACAGAATCTTTCCTGAAAGAAATACAGGCAGCTTTCAATCAACATTACCCGTATTTAAAGATTGAATTCTTTTCGAAGCGACATGCCGATCGTAAACTTTCACCCGAAACGGCAAAACTTGATAATGGTAAAACAATTCGTGATGCGGCAGTGTTTTTTGATCCGGCAGACATTAGTATCAACGCTGATCGTACCGTTTCAGCGCTGGAAAAGGATTTTTGGATCCAGTTTGGCCTGGCCATACAGGTATACCGAAACTCAAACGGACTTTGGCTCGAAACTTCTGCGACCGATACCTGGTCACTCGATCAACAGAACAGGGCCGGCGAAGCTTCCTGTAAACGAAACGATGGTAAGAGCCTGGAGGAAAGACTGGAAGATACCCGGTTCGACGAAGAGAGATAAGTGGCTATGAGATCTTATGGTAAACGGTAAGGCATAAACGAAAACATATCGTCATGTTTGAAGAACAGTCAAAAAAAATTGCTGACCTGGCAGATAACCTGAAAGCCTATGTTCAAACAAGGATAGAACAGGCTAAACTCAGTATCGCGGATAAAGTATCCCGCCTGATCGCCGACATCCTGGCGGTGGCCATCGTATTTTTCATCGCTTCATTTTTCATCCTGTTGGCCAGCATGGCTTTGGCATTCGCCCTGGGCCGTTGGATGAACGATACTGCACTGGGTTTCGCCATTGTATCACTTTTATATTTATTGCTTGGAATTTTTGTGTGGACAAAACGCGACCGGCTATTGCGTATCCCGATCCTCAATGCCCTCATCGGCAGCTTATTTAATAAAGAGGAAGATAAAAAAGATAACGATCATGAACCGCATACCAAATAAGGAAGCGTTAACCAACCAGCGGTTACAATTGAAGCTGCGGCAAATGGAACTGGAAAAAAGGATCAGTTCAGATTGGCAGGCTTTATCTAAAAGTTTTCAGCCGGGGAATGTCTTTAAAAAAACCAGTGAGCCTGCTACAAAACAGAATCGTCACTGGATACTGGATGCCTTGCAAGCCGGGAGTTTATTTTTAACCGATAAGCTTACCGAGAAGGCGGCTGATATTGTGCATGGCCTTGTTGAAAAATCAATTCAAACTTTTCGATCTCATCGAGAGGACTAAATTATAGGAGTTGACATCTCCCGAGTTGACATCTCTTGAGTTGACATCTCCTGAGTTGACATCTCTTGAGTTGACATCTCTTGAGTTGACATCTCCTGAGTTGACATCTCCCGAGTTCTCAACCATCCACCACCCAAAAAAAATCCCCGCATAAATGCAGAGATTCCTTGTATTGTCGGGCGAACAAGATTCGAACTTGCGACCCCACGCCCCCCAGACGTGTGCGCTACCGGGCTGCGCTACCGCCCGAACTGTTTTAATTTCCGGATTGCAAATGTAATGGCAATTGGCATAATTTCAAAATGATTACCATCGCTTCAACTCATCCGTTGCGAAAGTATACTCCGGTGTTACCATCTTGTTTCCCAACGGCAATGCATACCAGGGAGAGAGCGCATCATCCACCGGATTTACCAGCAGATGAATATCCTGTGCCGGCATATAACTCTGCGCCAGTAGAAATCTTTTCGCTCCCTTTTTGTCCATGGCCACATCCACCACCATCACAGCATGCCCTGGAAATCCGCCGCGGATAAATACATCGCCGGGTTTTATTTCAGCCATGTCTGAAACATGCTTCAACTGCTTACTCAAAGATGCTGTGCCACACATACCAAATACCTGTTGAAGATAACTGTCCAGGTGATCCCTGGAAAAAGGTGCAGTAAACCGGTAAGCCTGTTGTTCATTGTCAACAAAAACGATGCTATCGTATTGGCCCCGGTCAAATAAATAAGAAGCCCGTAGTCGCATCACCGCATCGGCACATTGCTGCAGGTCTTTCGTTCCAACCGGGATATCCAGCACCGCAAATTGCGCAAGCTGGTTGGCTTTCGGCTTTCCATTATACAGAAATACCGTTTTGTTTTTCTTCAGTGGCAGGTTTTGTAACCATTGTGAAAAAGAGCTACCGGAATCTTTCATTCTCTCAAATCCAACAGGAGTCGGAATTTCACCGATCGATGCATACAAATTTTCCTGCATATTTTGATCTTCTGTCGCAAGTACTGCATCCTGTTGTTGCGATTGGCTGTCGCTGCAAGCGCATAAAACAACTATAAAAATGATTGCCATCGGTTTTAACTGCATAAATCATTATTTTTGAAGGATTGGATGCAGTATTTGCATATTTCCACATAAACCAGTAACAGCATGGCGAGTATTCTAATCATTGACGATGAAAAGGCGATCCGGAAAACACTGTCGGAGATCTTAAGTTTTGAAGGATATAAAATTGATGAAGCAGCAGATGGTGAAGAAGGATTGAAAAGATTCAGCGAAAAAAACTATGACCTGGTTTTATGCGATATCAAAATGCCAAAGATTGATGGCATCGAATTTTTGGAAAAAGCCAAAGAGATCAATGCCGATGTGCCCATCATCATGATCAGCGGACATGGTAATATTGATACCGCCGTTGAAGCCGTGAAAAAAGGAGCATTTGATTACATCAGCAAACCACCGGATCTGAATCGCCTCCTCATCACCTTACGTAACGCTGCCGAAAAGCAAACCCTGGTTTCGGAAACCAAAGTGCTCAAACGCAAAGTGAGCAAAGTGCAGGAAATGGTTGGCGAAAGCAGCCCCATCGGTAAAATAAAAGATACCATTGAAAAAGTGGCGCCAACCGATGCACGTGTACTCATCACCGGTGAAAATGGCGTGGGTAAAGAACTCGTTGCCCGATGGATACATGAAAAAAGCAATCGCAACAGCGGTCCCATGGTGGAAGTAAATTGCGCAGCCATTCCCGGTGAACTGATCGAAAGCGAATTGTTTGGTCATGAAAAAGGATCCTTCACCTCGGCCATCAAACAACGCATTGGCAAATTTGAACAGGCCAATGGAGGTACCTTGTTCCTGGATGAGATCGGCGATATGAGTTTAAACGCCCAGGCCAAAGTTTTAAGAGCTTTACAAGAAGGAAAGATTACCAGGGTGGGAGCCGATAAAGACATTAATGTGGATGTTCGCGTGATTGCCGCTACCAATAAAGACCTGCTTAAAGAAGTTGATGATAAAAATTTCCGGCTCGATCTGTATCATCGTTTAGGCGTGATCATCATTCATGTACCATCACTCAATGAACGAAGGGAAGACATTCCTCACCTCGTAAATTATTTCCTGGAACTTATTGCTACCGAGTACGGACAGCCAAAAAAAGCCATCGAAAAAAATGCCATGGAGGCGCTGCAGACTTATAACTGGACGGGCAATATCCGTGAATTAAGAAACGTGGTAGAAAGGCTGATCATCCTTTCCGGCAAATCGATAAATGCTGAAGATGTTGCCAGTTTTGTATTGCCGCGAAAATAAACGGTTATCATTGTACACTATATATATTGTTAAATCTCTATAGCGGAGTGCCTGTTTTTCAATTTAATCGTACAATATTAAATATGGAATGTTACTTTTGGCACGATAAAAATTAACTTATGGGCATTGGTTCTATTATTTTTCTTGTTGGCGCAATCGGTTGGCATGTAGGTTTATATGGTATGTTTAAGAAAGCGGGCATCGAAGGCTGGAAGGCATTCATCCCGTTTTACAATACCTGGTGCATGGTTGAAAAGATGCGCTTACCAAAGCTTTGGTTTTACCTGCAGTTTATTCCGATAGCAGGACAATTCATCACCATCTGGATCACCATTAAATTCGTTGAACATTTTGGCCGCTTTGGTTTTTTACATCATGCAGCCACCGTACTCGTTCCCTTTATTTATTTTCCATATCTCGGTTTTTCAAAAAATGAAAAATACGCAGGAGCACTGGTGGTTGATAATTACAAAAAATCAGGTGCCCGCGAATGGGTAGATGCAGCTTTCTTCGCCATTGTAGCGGCAACGATTATACGCACTTTTGTATTTGAGGCATATACCATTCCTACACCTTCGATGGAAAAGACTTTGCTCGTAAACGATTTCCTGTTCGTGAGTAAATTTAGTTATGGTCCACGCATTCCCAACACGCCATTGGCCATGCCGTTTGTGCATCATACGTTGCCGGTTACCAATAGCAAGTCATATGTTGAGTGGATCAAGATTCCTTATACACGCTGGTTTGCAAGCCCGGTAAAACGCAATGATGTAGTGGTGTTCAACTTCCCGGTGAATGATACACTCATCAATGACGAAGAAAATTTCGGCAGCAAACGAACCTATTACCAGGCTGTGAGGGAGATGGGCAGGGATAAGGTGTGGGAAGATTTTAATGACATCATCATTACCAGGCCCGTTGATAAAAGAGAGAATTTCATCAAACGATGCGTAGGCATTGGTGGTGATATGCTGCAGATCGTGAATGGTAAAGTACTCATCAACGGTAAACCGCAGGATGTGTTTCCTCAATCGCAGCGTTATTATAAACTTGAAGTGCCGGCCGATGCGTATATCGACAATGAAAAATTAAAGGAGATGGGCATTGCCATCAGGGAAGAGCAGGGCGATAAAATGCAACTGAAGGCTAATCTTTACCTCGTAAATATTACCAATGAAGAAAAGGCAAAACTGAAACTTCCGGCAGGATATACCCTAACCGATTTCATCATGGAACCCGATAACGGCCTGTTCCCATATTACAATCCTGCATCGGGATGGTCGGCCGATAATTTCGGTCCGCTTTTAATACCAGCAAAAGGATCAACCATTGAATTAACGCCGGATAACCTCATTCGTTACCAGCGTTGCATCGAAGTGTACGAAGGCAATAAAGTTGAGAATCGTGGCAACCAGGTCTTCATCAATGGTGCAGCAGCCACTTCCTATACTTTCAAAATGAATTATTACTGGATGATGGGAGATAACAGGCACAATTCACTCGACAGCCGTTATTGGGGCTTTGTTCCCGAAGATCATATTGTGGGAAAAGCTTCTTTGATCTGGTTCAGCTGGGAAGGCGGTCCACGCTGGAAACGACTCTTTAATTCGATAAAATAAAATATACATTTTTAGAAATTAATCTGTATTTTCAATAATCATTATCCTCTCTACAGCAATGCAGAGAGGATTTTTTATCTAAATCATTTTTATGCAAAAAGAAGAATATCGTTTTGGATTTGATGTATACTCATCCAGTAATGAACTTCTGCCCGAAGATGCGGTGCTGGTTGAAGCGGCACGTAAAGTAACGGAGAAAGCGTATGCACCATATAGCCAGTTCCAGGTGGGCGCCGTGGCAAAACTTAATAATGGCGAAACCATTTCTGGTACCAACCAGGAAAACGCTTCCTATCCCGTAGGCATATGCGCAGAAAGGGTTTTGTTGGCATCTGCCAGCATGCTGCACACCGATGTTCCTGTTCACACTATGGCCATTGCCTATCATAATTTAAATGGAGAAAGCGGCCACCCGGTTTCCCCCTGTGGTATGTGCCGTCAATACATTGCTGAGTACGAAACCCGCACCAATCAACCCATCCGCCTGATCCTAACGGGTATGGAAGGGAAAGTATATGTAATAGAGAAAGCGAGCCAGTTGTTGCCGTTGTCGTTTGGTAGTGCAGATTTGAAGTAAAGGCAAAAGGATATTCAAAAAAGGCAAAAGTTAAAAGTGAAAACCAAAAAGTTTTGAACGTTTCAAACGTTTTGAGGGTTCCAATCGTTTCGGACGTTCCGAGCGTTCCAATTATTCTAAAACGTCTTAAACCTTTAAACCTTTAAACCTTTAAACCCTTAAACCCTTAAACCTTTAAACCCTTAAACTTCTCGAACCTCCTAACCCCCCCGATACACAATCCTATACACTGCCCCATTATAATCATCGCTTACCAGTAAGGCACCATCAGGCATCACGAGCACATCAACCGGTCTGCCAAGTACCGTTCCATCGGGTTGCAGCCATCCTTCTGCAAAGGGCGCATAGGATAGGGCTTTGCCGGCTGCGTCAAGTTTTACCAGGCTTACCCGGTAACCAATGGGAACATTCCGGTTCCAGCTGCCATGTTCGGCAAGGAAAACCTGGTTGGTATAGTTTTCAGGGAACATAGAGCCGGTGTAAAAGCGCATGCCAAGGGCTGCTACGTGCGGACCAAGCACTTGTACCGGTGGGGTGTAATCGCTGCAGGATTTGTTCTTCCCAAATTCCGGATCGGGAATATTACCCTGGTGGCAGTATGGATAACCAAAATGCATACCCGAAGATGGGGCAGTATTGAGTTCGTCGCCGGGGACATCGTTCCCCAGGTTGTCGCGGCCATTTTCGGTAAACCATATATTTTTAGTCTGCGGATGCCAGCTAAAACCAACCGTATTGCGGATACCCCGTGCAAATATTTCCATGCCGGTACCATCGGAATTTATGCGGGTAATGGAAGCATAAATGGGATTGCTTTTATCGCAATTATTACAGGGTGCGCCAACAGGCACATATAATTTTCCATCAGGTCCAAATGCAATGAACTTCCAGCCATGGTGGGTTTCGGTTGGATATTTATCATACACAACCACCGGCTTGGGCGGGTTGGCCAGTTGTTTGTCTATGTCGTTAATCCGTAGAATGGTTGATATGCAGCCAACAAAGAGATTCCCGTCTTTAAAGGCCACGCCATTGGGGGTATTCAGCCCTGAGGCAACCGTGTAGATCTTATCGCCTTTACCATCTTTGTTCTCATCAGTAACAGCATATACTTTATTGCCACTCCGGTTACCTACATACAAAACACCGGATGGTGAAAGCGTCATGCTGCGTGCATCTGGAACTTCGGCATAAACACTGATGCTGAACCCAGGGGGTAGCTTGATCTTATCGAGTTTATACTTCTTTTGAAAGCTGAGGCTGTCTTCATCACCCAGTTTACTTACCGTTTTTGATGAACTGTTGTTGCACGAATAGAGCAAGGGATGCAAACCCAGGCAAGCCAGGAGTGCCACGTTCTTTAAAAGGGATGGAATGAGCAACATAAAAATAATTTATTGAGTGATTCAATCATATGCCGTTTAAACAAAGCAATCAGAACAAAGTTTGCACGCCGTTGCCAAACCTTGCCTCATGCCCGAGCAGCCATTTTTTCCGCCAAAGAGAACCTGCATAACCTACCAGGGTGCCATCGCTGCCTATTACGCGGTGACAAGGTACTATGATGGCGATGTTGTTCCTGCCATTGGCAGTTCCGGCTGCCCGGATGGCCTTTGTATTGCCAAGCCGTTTACTGAGCTCGAGGTAACTGATCGTTTTACCGTATTTTATATGGCAAAGTTCGGCCCAAACTTTATGTTGAAAATCTGTGCCGGGCTGGTCAAGTAAAAGATCAAATGAAAAAAGCCTGCCTGCAAAATAATCATCCAGCTGTTGACAGCAACGGGAAAGGGTAGAAGACGTGGGTTTATTGTATTTCAGGTCAACTTCATCCGGCTCCTTCACAAAGGAAACGGTTGTGATGGCTTGTTCCCGGGCAGCAACGAGGAGTGGGCCCAGCGGACTGTTATAATAAAATGTTTCCTCCATGAAGTATATAAATGTACAAAAACTTTCGGGTAGGCATCGGCTGCATTATCTTTGCAGTTGATGCAAACCATTAAAAAAACCGATCATCATTTTGTTGAAAAAGCCATGTCGGCCATTGCGGATCCATACCGAATGAGCATCCTGCGGGAGATTCTTGAAAAAGGGTCGATCCGTTGTTGCGATGTGGTATCGCTGACGGGCCTTTCACAGCCAACCTGTTCCCATCACATCAAGTTATTGGCCGAAAGTAATCTCATCGAAAGCAGGAAGGAAGGACGAAATAACTTCTTTACCATCAACAAAGAAAATTTTAAGAAACTGGGTAATTATTTCGAGAAATTCGCTGATTGTTAGCCAATTTTATCTCCGTTAGTTACTGGCATAGAGGGATTTAACAGCACTACTTCATTTTGTTGATTATATACACCCAGCACGAGGCATTCACTGAAAAAATTGGCGATCTGTTTGGGAGGAAAGTTGATGATCGCCACTACCTGCATGCCAATTAGCGATTCTTTTGTGTACAATGTCGTGATCTGTGCAGAGGAATTTTTGATACCCAGTTCCCCAAAATCGATCTTTAACTGGTAGGCCGGTTTCTTTGCTTTTTCAAAATCACGAACCTCCAGGATCGTACCTGCCCTGATATCTATTTTTTCAAAATCATCCCAGCTGATCATATTGCTTCTGTTTTTACCACCGCATCAAGGTTCAGCGGTCCAAAAAGATGTGGGAACATTTCATTCACCGAAGGGGCCAGTTCGTAACGCAGGGGAGCAGTAAGCTTATCTTCATCGATGTGCAACAACAACAAGTCCTTTTCATTGCGGTAATAACGGTCCAGTACACCCGCTACCTGTTCTGCTGTACTGTTGTGAATAAAACCTTCCGATTGCAGGGAAGCGGCCTCATAACGGCCAAGCAACAACGCATTTTCCCAATCAGTCTTGCTGGTTACATGGTATATCATGCATCAATCATATTGGCGAGTGATAATAATTCTTCCATCTTGTAATGGTTGTTGCTGTTGTCGAAGCACTTACTCATCTCTTCGAGCAGGAATTGTATGATGCGCTTATTGTTCATCGGCCTGAAATACGAATTAACAGGAGGAACCGATAGTCTTTTGAAATAATTTTCTATGTCCTTGTGCGAATACATCTGGCCCGTAAGCGGATCAATATAAAAATTGATCTTTTCTGAATTGTGGCCGGTTGGGTTCAATAATTCATACTGGTTGTTGAAATATCCCATAATAAATTGCCGTGGAATATTGATAGCCTTGATGGGAATATCCAACAGTTCGCAAAGCACCAGGTAAATAATACCATTGCTGATGGAATTGCCTTTTCGGCTTTCCAGCGTTTTATTGATCAGGAAGGTATCCGGCGTTTCATAGCTGATCTCAACCCCCTTTTGTTTATAGTAATTATAAAAGATGCTGTTGAGTACATTCACCCTTTCCATCGGCGTGAGATAACTGTTCAGTTCGAGCCAGATATTGCGACGCAGTTTTTCAATTTCCTGGTGAATAACAGTCGGCTGCAGGTCGGGGTAGTGATACTTGGCCACAATGATGGCACCCGTGAGCAGGTCGGCTTCTCCATCTTTCCAGGCTACAAATTCATCGGTAAGATCACGGAAATGCAGGCGGTGGATCAGCAGTTCGATCCTTTCCTGGGTATCTTCATTGCTGATGCTCTCCCATAGGTTTTCCAGGTTGGGGATGATGTCTTTACCAAAGCTGATGATCTTATCACTCACGGTATTGTATACATCCTCATCCGGGTCATCGATCAGGTTCAGCAAGGCCGTTATTTCTTTATTTTCTTTCAAGTAGCAGATGGTATTTAAGTAATAACGTCAAGATCGGCAAGAAATGATACATTCAAAACGGTTAATTTTCCACAAGGGTGACTAACTTTTAAGCAGGTGGCCTAATTCGGCATCAAATGACAGTTGCTGGGCGAGTAATTTATCTAGTTGAGATTTGACTTCGGTGTTTTGCAAATGTTTTTTTGGAATGATCACGGCCTGGATGGCATTTAAGAACAGGAAATAATACAAAGCACTTTCCTGTTTTTTTACAAATGCCTTCCATTGATACCTGGTTTCCTTCATCTCATCTTTGATCGTGATACCTGTTTCAGAAAAGCTGAGCTCCGTCTCCAAAAATATTGAACCATTAGCCGGATCATCTGCAACTTTTTCGGCAAGGCGTACACTATTGCTTCGTACACCCATCAACGATAGCAGGGTAGTGAGCAGTAAAAAACCGGCGATCACCATGATGAATAAACTGTTTCGCTGAAACAGCCCGGTATAATAAAATGCCGTCAGAAACAGCACGATCGGCACTACCTGTTTCGCATAGTAGATCATCCGCTTCTTCCTGTTCTCCGGCGCATCCCACGTTACATAGGTATAGTAATTCACGTAATCTTCCTTTGTCAGCGCATAGTTAAGCGTTATCATGACTCATGGTTTTACGCTTTTTTCTTTTTAGGTGCTGCTTTTTTGGGCGCTGCTTTTTTGCTGGCCGGTTTCTTTGCGGTTGATTTTTTATCAAATGCTTTTGGATCCTGTAAGAGGATCATTTTCTTAATGTCCTCCAGTTCTATCGTGGCCAGCTGGTCTGCAGTATATTTCCCTTCCGGACCGGCAGTAAGCTTCAGCATTTTTTTACCAAACCGAATGAATGGACCCCAACGTCCGTTCTCAATGGCGATCTTTTCCTCGGGCCATTGCCTGATGAAACGATTGGCTTCTTTCTCTATCTTTTTTTCGATCAGCTCATTGCAATCCTGCTGGGTAAGCGTATCAAAATTATAAGCCCTGGGTATGTTGATGAACAGGTCGTTCCATTTTATGAATGGACCAAAACGTCCTTTGCCTTTGGTGATCGGCTTTTCGTCGTAGAACCCTATTGGCGCATCTTCTACCTGTTTGGCGCTGATGATCTCTACGGCACGTTTCAGGTCAATGTCGGCCAGGTCTTCGCCTTTTGGAATGGAAATGAATTGTTCGCCGAATTTTACATACGGACCAAAGCGCCCGATGTTCACCATCACTTCAAGTCCTTCATGTTCGCCCAGGGATAAAGGTAATTTGAACAATTCCTGTGCTTCTTCCAGGCTTATCGTTTCAATGCTTTGTGTAGATTTCAGTTTGGCAAAACGTGGCTTTTCTTCATCACCTTGTGCGCCTATCTGCACCATCGGCCCAAAACGACCCATGCGGGCAATGATGGGTTTGCCGGTTTCCGCATCGGTACCCAGCAATCTTTCTCCTACGGCACGTTCAGCTGTTTCCAGCGTGTGTGCTACACCGGTATGAAAGGGAGTGTAAAAATCTGAAACCATCTTATTCCAAACCATGCGGCCATCCGCGATCTCATCAAATTCTTTTTCAATATTGGCGGTAAAGGAATAATCCATCACCTTGGTAAAATGCTGGTTTAAAAAATCGGTTACCACCAGGCCAAGATCGGTCGGGAAAAGTTTCGATTTTTCGGCCCCGGTATTTTCGTACTCTGTCAGTTTTACAATTGCATCGTCTTTCAGTTTCAAAATCCTGAATGCACGCTTCACGCCATCCTTGTCTTTCTTCTCTACGTAATTTCTTTTGATGATGGTAGAAATGGTAGGAGCGTAAGTACTCGGCCTTCCAATGCCCAGTTCTTCCAGTTTCTTTACCAGCGAGGCTTCTGTGTACCTTGCAGCGTGCCGGGTAAATTTTTCAGTAGCAGTCATCTGCCTGAAATCCAATACCTGCCCGATGGTTAAATTGGGCAACCGGCTTTCATCTTCATTATCCGGTTCATCTTCATCGGTACTTTCCATGTATACTTTCAAAAAGCCGTCAAATTTGATTACTTCCCCGCTGGCGGTGAGTTCTTCGCGGTTGGTACTGATGTCGATCTTGGCCGTTGTTTTCTCCAGTTCAGCATCACTCATCTGGCTGGCAATGGTACGCTTCCAGATCAGTTCATACAATCGGTTCAGCTCAGGGTCGCCCACCGAGCTGTTTTCCATATAGGTTGGCCTGATGGCCTCATGCGCTTCCTGGGCGCTTTCATTCTTATTCTTGTATTTTCTAACCTGCAGGTAACGGTCACCGAAACTCTTCCTGATCTCGGCCTTAATGCCGTCCATGGCCGTTTCACCCAGGTTCACACTATCGGTACGCATGTACGTGATCTTTCCACTTTCATACAGCCTTTGTGCCAGCAACATCGTTTTACTAACGCCATAGCCGAGTTTACGGCTGGCTTCCTGTTGCAGGGTACTGGTAGTGAAAGGCGCTGCCG
>JAKQKY010000402.1 GCA_029560415.1 Bacteroidota bacterium
GTATTTTCTACTGCTTCATTAAATAATACATCCAGGGTGAAGGAACTTGTAGCTGTGGCTGATACAATGGCTGGCGGCGTAATATCCGGTACAAAGGCCTGCACAACGATATCATCAAAAAAATGACGTTGAGAAAAACTGGCCACGGTACTTTGCCTAACTAAAATGCCAAAGAAAGATGATGTATTGATCGAGTTGTCCGTTACTGTTCCTTCAGTAAAAAAATTGTTACCACCACTCAGGTCACGGTATAGTTTCCATTCGTTGCCAGCATCCCGGGTTACTTTTATTTTGATAGTATTGTTACTGCTGTTGGTAGCTCCATCCAAACCATCAATGATCTTTGTGCTGGTGCCGCCGGTTCTTTTGTACAAGGCAATTTCATCTGCAGTATTGCCAATTTTTACAAAATAACCATCCGTGCTGGTGGCAGACAGGTCATTGGCAGAAGCCATTAAAAAAACATCCACATAATTAGTGGAAGAAGTATTGAAAGTGAGGTTTACATAAAACTCCCATTGTGCGGTTGTTGCCAAAGTGCTGGGAGTAGTTATATAAAAACTGCTGTTGGCCGCCGTATTATTGCTCTGCAGTTGGCCCGACGCATTCACCGTCCAGTCGCTGCCGAGGCCTGTCCATGCAGGATTGCTGGTAAAATCACCATCTGAAAAGTTCTCTGTAAACTGTGCCTGCAGGCTGCCCGTAAACAGAATAATAACCAATAAGGCAAGGAAGATCTTTCTCATAAACTAAGCTTGTTTTTAAAGATACTTAGTTTATGGATTGGGGAGAGATTTTTTTGTATGTAAAATAGATGACTTATTTATGCTCATTTGTTTAATACGTTGAGAAAATGGTATCCAGGTTTCAATATGGCAAGGACAAGTTCATTCTGCTAATATCGAAACGGCTTCCATTTGTATCACACGGCTTCCCATACATCCACTCATAACTCCCCAGCCACAACTCACATTTCTTTACAAACTCCAGTTCCCATGCCTGGCTAATAATAGTTTGCGGTTCACCCGTTGCGGTGAGAAAGTTTTTTAGTGAGCCATCAAAATAGGGAATCGATAAAATAAATTCCTGCAGTTCCTGCGGCGTGGCTTTTGCATACAGGGCAAGGTTTAATGAATGGGGATTCTGCTTCCGGTGTAAGGGAAGGGTAACAGTCATTTTCTTTTGAATGATGTCGAGCAGATAGTTGTTGGTTACACATTGCATGGCTATCAATTTTAAGTATTAAAATAATTTCCCCTGTACGCCAGGCACCCGAAACTGTGTCCTGTCAAGGCTCCACTCTTCTGCATTCATGCCGTAGAGCTTGCCGTATTTTTTATATTGCTGTGCCACCAGCTCCGCAATACTGCCTTCGCCTCTCATGCGTGTTCCCATACGACTGTCGTTTACTTTTCCATCATGACTTTGTTCTATCAGGTGCCATACTTTATCTGCCCTGTCGGGAAAGTTTTTATATAGCCAGTCGTGGAATAAAAATTTGATAGCACCATTTAAGCGGATAAAAGTATAAGCTGTAAATGTGGCACCGTTATCACTGGCTGCTTTCATGATGCGCTGCATTTCATGTTCGTTTAAACCGGGGATCATGGGCCCCATCATAACGCCCATGCGTACCCCGGCGCTGCTGAGTTCGTTGATCACTTTTAATTTTTGTTTGGCGGTGGTGGTCCGGGGTTCCATTGTTCTTCGCAGGACTTCGTTAAAAGAAGTAATGGAAACCATGGCAGAAACTATATTTTTCTTTCCCATTTCCTGCAGTACATCTTTGTCTTTTAGTATCCACGAA
>JAKQKY010000445.1 GCA_029560415.1 Bacteroidota bacterium
AGATCCTTTGTTTGAAGATGCCGCCAAACTAATCGTTGCCAGCCAAAGTGGAAGTACTTCCTTGTTGCAGCGTAAAATGAAATTGGGATATAACCGTGCCGGCCGCCTGATGGATCAACTGGAAGCTGCGGGTGTTGTTGGCCCCAACCAGGGAAGTAAGGTTAGAGATGTACTGATTAAAACCGATGCGGATCTGCAGCAGTTGATGGGGACGTTTTGATTTTAATATCGTTTGCCGAAAAATGCATAAACTCTTTATAGCGCTTACTTTTATCTGCACCCACCTGCATATGCTTGCACAGGATACAGCAATAAAAACGACTTTCTCTGTACCGGTGGGAATATACTTTTCTTCCGAAAGTTTCTTTTCGAAAAAGCCAGATATAGAAGCTTTTGAAGTGGTTCGCACAATCGTGGATCATTCGAAACATATTACCGGCTACGGTTACACAGTTAAAGTAAACGATTCCTTTATACATAAAGCTTCATTTTGTTTTTTCGACGGTAAAGACATGTACATGCAGCTAAATCATGGCCTGGTTACACGCAGTACAACACCTTATTATACTGATGTTATGTGGGTAAACGAGTTCTTTAAAATGTCAAAACTTGGCCGTTATGCATATATTGTAACATATACCGGAGGTTTATTCAAAAAGGCACAGGAGGGTGTTGTAGCAGATGATTCAGCAGTTTATAAAAAGAAAAACACAAGCTGGCAGATTCACTATTTAAATAAGAAGAAGGAACTAATGAAGGCTACACCAACAGGAGTGGGTTTTTTATTAAAGAGCGAAAAGGACCTGTACGAGGAATATCAAAATGAAAAAGTGATCAACAACGAAGTGATGCGTAGATACCTTGACAAGATGAATGAACGTTATCCAAATTGGTAAGTTAGGTAACGGGTTTATTGATAAAAAGGAAACTGGTATTTGCAACGGTTGATGGTAGCATTTTAATTTTGTTTCCCGTTCGTGCTCCTCGTTTTTTTAAAATCCATCAGTACACTGGGAAGGCAAAGAGTTCTAACGCAAAAGGAGTCTGACAAACGGGAAACATGGAACAATGAATGTTTCTTTTTGTTCATTTTTCTTTTTTCAAGATATTGCTGAGCGTTTAAACAATTGGACTGCTAACAAACGGGTAACCTGCCTGCCGGACAGGCAGGCAAGAAACCAGGAACCTTACTCCAGCACTTTCTCCATCTGCATACTCCTCGATCCCTTTACTAAGATAGTGGTGTTAGTGAAGTGTTTTTCTTTTAACCATTTACCTGCTTCTGTTGAGGTTGCAAATGTTGTAAATGGATTGTTCACTTTAATGAAGTCTCCACCAACCAATACCACCTCTTTCCAGTCATACATATTGATAAGA
>JAKQKY010000041.1 GCA_029560415.1 Bacteroidota bacterium
CTGAGGTCGGCCAGGTTATCGCCGATCAACATGACTACTTCATGGGTATTCATCACTTGCTGGCGCCTCGGCTCTTTACCTGAAATGGTTTGCTTGAGTAAGAGATGAGGATCATCTGTATTCGGCAAGTTGAATTTGCGAAGATTTACCAATGTGCTTTGCCTTTCCTTTTCATCACGATTGGTGATGTAAAATATTTCAATGCCTTTGGATGCCGCATATTTTAAAAACGCAGGCGCTCCCGGAACAGTGTCAGCTGCCGACATATTGGTCCACTCGTACCATGAAACAGGATCGTAATCTTTTCCCTGCAGGGTCTGGTGTGCTTCATAGGCGCTATTGTCTAAAACCGTTTCATCAATATCCGTGATAATGGCTTTGGGTTTATTGCTGACAGTACGATATGCATCTAGTTGCCAATGCGCCACATTGAAGGCTTGCAGGCATAGCGCACGGTATTCGGCTGCCCGTTGCTGGTAGAGCGTAGTAAATAGTTTTCCCTGAACAGGAATACTAACCGAAGAAGACTGACCAGGGTTTGTGAGAGGCCGTGTGCTGCAGGCGGCCAACCCGATGATAATTATAAATACGATTTTTTTCATGGTTGTAATATTTGTCATGATCGCCGAAACGATCAGTAACTATCTCAAAACATTTAAATAGTTGCTGATTTTATAAGGCGGCAAACCTAATATTATTTTGCTTAATCCAAACAAATGCCCCTTTATTTTATTATATTGTCGTGTAAATCCTATTCTTAACATTCAAAATTTTTTCCATGAAAAATATTATGCTCATTACCTGTATCCTCGTTTCAACTATATTGATAGCAGGTTGTTCCAGTTCAAAAATGGCTGCCAGGGCTCAAAGACCATTGTATGAAAAAACCTGGATGCTCGGTTACATCAATGGCAAAAAAGTTGAATCTACGGATGGGAAGACCCCACAATTACAATTTTTGAAAGCCGAAGGAAAAGTTACAGGTAACACAGGATGCAATAGCATGAATGGTTCATTTTCTATATCAGATGAAGGTGGCTTGAAATTTGGCGCTTTGGCAACTACCAAGATGGCTTGCCTTGGGCCAAACCTGGAAAACGTTTTTACTGCGGTGATCAACCGGACCAACAGATTTGCAGTTAGTAACACCACATTGCTTCTCTATGATAATGAAAGTTTGCTGGCCATATTTTCTGCACAGTAAACATCCTGGTTTAATTTCAATCAATGAAATATATACAGCTGGTTACGATCCTTTTTATGCTGGTTAACGGTTGTTCAACCGCTTCAAAATCGCCAGGGAAAAAACAGGCAGGAAGTGAATTAAATAAACAGAAAGCTGATAGTATTTTATCGGCAAAGCAATCTTCCGGTATCGATTTTTTAGCTAAAGGCACTAACCCTGTGGCATGGTCGCTGGAAATGGATCTTGATAAAAGATTTGTGTTTACGCCTTCCGATGGAGAGGTCATTTCTATACAGGCTGGCAATCCAATCAAATTAATGGATATTGCGGCCGAAAATTACAGAAGCCAGGACCCCGCCAGGCCATTGAATATTATCCTGTACACAAATCAATTCTGTTCCGGGGAACAAAGCATAAAAGTTGATGTGATCGTACAGGGTAAAAAATATTCAGGATGTGGATCGTATCTTAACAATACTGCGTTGCAGGGAAAATGGCAATTGGAATATATATACAGTGAAAAACAGGAAGCTGCAAATTACCCGAAAGGATTACCCTTACTTGAGTTTGACAAGGAAAATAAAAACCTCTCCGGGCATGATGGATGTAACACAATTCACTCGCAGGTTGAATGCCAGGGCAACCGGATTAAATTTGCAACCTTTGCCAGTACCATGATGGGCTGTACAAATTCAAAAGCAGCAAAGATATTTACCAGCATGCTTAGTAATAACGTTGTTGAATATGCGATCAAAAATAGCCAGCTTACCATATACCTGATCGATGACGGTCGTTTATTGTTTAAGAAGGCTGATTAAAAAAAGAATCATACATTAAAACACAAAAAATCAGAAATTTATGTTCGAAGAATTAATGAATCTTATCAAAGACAATTCACAGGAGGCTGTTGTAAACAACCCTGATGTACCCAATGAACAAAATGAGGCAGTGATCCAGGAAGCTGGTGTTTCCATCACCTCTACTTTGCAATCAATGTTAGCAGGTGGGCAGGCAAAAGAAGTACTTTCACTCTTCAATAGTTCTGAATCTGACATTCAATCACAACCTGCCATGCAACAGATCTCTGGAAATTTCATGTCAGGCTTAACCGAAAAATTTGGATTAAATGGCCAGCAGGCAGGGAGTATAGCAGGCAGTTTATTACCTTCTATCCTGGGAAAACTCGTTAATAAAACCAACAACCCGAATGATAAAAGTTTTAATATCCAGGATATTTTCAACAGCCTCAGCAACAATGGCACAAGCGGGATGAATATTCCAGGCATGTTATCCAAGTTAACCAGTGGAGGTGGACTTGATAAAGATGGCGACGGAGATGTTGATTTCAATGATCTGACGGCAGCATTTAGCGGTATGGGTCAGTCAAATAATGGAAATGCCTCCGGTGGCGGTATGCTGGATAAACTAAAAGGTATGTTTGGCAATTAGCCGGACTTTTGATTTTCTATTTTACAAAGAATAACCTGTAGAAATATCATAATTATTTAGCAATACAAACCGGGTCATGGGTTACAGGAAAATTGCATGAATTGGCAATAAAGCAATGCTTATGAGCCTCTTCGTGCAATTCATTTGCAAGGCTGATTTTGTTGCTATCGGTAATGGTTACCTGCGGATGCAGGACCACCTCCGTAAAATGTCCTCCCTGGTCTGTTTGCAACATCGTACCTGTTGCATCATCGTGATAATCGGTTACCACAATTCCGTTATCGGCACATAAATGCAGGTACCAGAGCATGTGGCAGGCCGACAAAGATGAAAGTAGCATATCTTCAGGATTATGCCGGGTGGCGTCTCCTAAAAATGCAGTATCCGACGAACCTTCAATGTCAGGTTTATGCTCGATGGAAATACGGTGGTTTCTGTCATACCCCTTATAGTTTGCCGTACCTTCCCCGCGATTACCCGTCCAGGTTACCCGGGCATTGTAATGATGTTCTTTATGCATACAAACAAATTAAAATGTTAATCCCCACTCCCCTTTTCACCCACAAACCATTGTTCCTTATTTTTAAATAGTACGTTAAAGGTGGTGAGTGATCCATACACGCGGGTGATATATTGTTGCAGGTTCACTTTATCTTCATCACTCAATATTTTGTGGCTGTTGATGTTTTGTTCCAGCACACGTAGCCTGTCGCGTAACATCACAATTTTATGAAAGAAAATATCGACAGGAATTTCCTTTGGCTTTTGTGTTTTATCAGCGGGCTGAAGTAACATCACGCCTCCCTTCCAGCGATCACCCAGTGGAACGACCTCTGTAACATCGGCCCAAAGCCTTAGTATCTTCAGGAGCGACTTTTCAACGTCTGATACGGTTTCCAGTTCTGCGGTAACATTCTCCGGGATGATCTCATCTAGTTTCGGATCTGTTTTATCTATTTCCTTAATACCGTGATTGATAAAGGAGATGAGGTAAGTTGCATATCGAACACCCACCACAACACCAGGGCCATGTTGGCTGTGTTGCAGCCTGGTACCGATTCCCAGGGTTAATTCTTCCATAATGTAAAATATTTTACCAAATGTAAAGCTTGTTTTGTTTATGTACAATTTATAAAAAATACAATGGCCTTTAATTCAACAACGACACTCAACAAAATTAAATGGTAATTTTAAAACTAAATTTTTACCTGGTAGAAAACCGATAACAAGTCGTTTGACGATATGTTTCTCCAGGTTGAAGGATGGTATTTGGAAATGAAGGTTCATTGGGGCTGTTTGGATAATGCTGGGCTTCTAAACACAAAGCACCATGGCGGATTGATTTCGGATCATGGCCACCAGGATTTTCAAACAAAAAGTTTCCGGAATAAAATTGCAACCCGGGCTCAGTCGTTTCCATTTCCATAAACCTGCCTGATGAAGGATCATATAAAGAAGCTGCAACCTTGTTGCGCTTATTCAACACAAAATTGAAATCATATCCATCAGCCAGCTTTGTTAAATCTATACCCACTTTTTTGGGATGTGTAAAATCAAGTGGACCTCCTATGACTGATTCTATTTTTCCCGTAGGAATCAAATCAGTATCAACAGGCGTAAAGTTATCCGCATCAATGTGTAGCTCATGATCTAAAATAGAAGCATCTCTACGGGCAGATAAGTTAAAGTAACTATGATTGGTAAGATTGACCGGAGTACTTTTATCTGTTGTCGCAGAATAATCGATGATGAGTTCATTTGTATCAGTAAGCCGATAAATGACCTGGACTGAAAGGTTTCCCGGGAATCCCTCTTCCCCATCGATGCTTTCATAAGTAAATTTGAGAGCTGAGTCACCAGGCATTTTTTCAACTTTCCAACAAACCTTATCAAATCCTTTTAATCCTCCATGCAGGCTATTGGCAGCATTGTTGGGATGAAGTTTATAGATTATACCATTTAACGCGAAAGCTGCACCCGCAATACGATTGCAATACCGGCCTACAATAGCCCCGAAATACTTTTGTCCATTTTCAAGGTACTCATCAATGTTATCAAAACCGATTACGACATTTCCTTTATCTCCATTCTTATCGGTAGTAATGATCCTTGTTATGGTTGCTCCATAATTAATCACAGAAACCTCCATACCATGAATGTTTGACATGGTATGCTCCCAAACCTCGTGTGATTCCACCTTTCCAAAAAATTGGTCTGTAATGCCAGCTTCCATATTAACTGCTTATAGTATAAATGTACTTTTTAAAATTACTTCTGCTACCTATTATGAATTTCTTAAGTTCTGGAAAAAAATATTTTAATCACCGCTTTGTTTAATCTTTTACCAGAATAAACTGTATAAGGCTACCAAAATGGCGAATACGATCAATGAACCAACGGCAAAGGAAGTATCCATTCTGAACATTTTCCGATCCACTTCCAATCCGTGAGGTTTTACCCCTTTACGATTATCGATGGCACTGATGATATACATACCAATGATGCAGATTACAAATACTATGGCCATCCTGTCTAAAAATGGTATTTCAAATAAACCTGCTGCATTTGCTTTTGAAAAACCAGTTGAAGCAAGGAATGAAAGATCCATCATACCCGGCAGGAATTTAAACAATACCGATAATAAGAAACCGCCAATGATGGCAAACAGTGCTGCATTTGATGTGGTTTTTTTCCAAAAGAAACCGAGTATGAACATGGCAAAGATTCCGGGAGAAACAAAACCAGTGTATTCCTGTATGTATTGAAAACCTTGCTTTCCTTCACCCATCAGCTTTTCGCCCAATGCCAGGGACAGCAGGATCGCTAACAACATTGAAATGACTACCGCTATCTTACCAACACTCACCAGCTTCTTATCATCTGCATCTTTGTTGATGGCTTTCTTGTAAACGTCTAAAGAAAATATGGTGGCAATGCTATTGGCTTTACCGGCAAGTGATGCAACAATGGCCGCCGTAAGTGCTGCAAAGGCCAGGCCTTTCAAACCCGTTGGCAATAAATTTAATAGTGAAGGATATGCTTTGTTCACATCTACAATTCCTTTTGAGTCGAGCATTTCGGTATGGAACATTCCTTTCTGGTATAAGAGGTACGCTGCAATGCCAGGCAATACCACGATAACGGGCATGAGTAACTTAAGAAATGCCGCAAACAATAACCCTTTACGGGCTGTGGGCAAACTGGCGCCCAGCGCTCTTTGCGTAATGTATTGATTGCATCCCCAATAATTCAGGTTAGCTATCCACAATCCACCAAGTAAAACAGACAAGCCTGGCAGATCCATGTAATTACTGTTATCCTTTTTAAAGATCATGTGAAAATGATCATTGGCTTCGGTGGTGAGTAAACGAAATCCATTCAACAAACCCGTCTGACCTGATTTTTCTGCCACCAGGTTTAATGCGATGTATGTTGCAACCAGTCCACCCAGGATCAAAAAGAATACCTGTATCACATCCGTATACCCGATCACTTTCATTCCACCCAAAGTGATGATCACTGCAAAAACCGCCAACAGTCCAATGCATAAATGAATATTTAAACCTGAAATACCATGAATGGCCAGGGCGCCGAGGTACAGGATTGACATGAGATTAACCACTACATACAACATCAGCCAGAACACGGCCATGATCATGGCAACAGTGCCATTATATCGTTGATGGAGGAATTGCGGCATGGTATAAATTTTATTCTTCAGGTAAACCGGAATAAAAAATATAGCGACAATGATCAGGGTTGCAGCAGCCATCCATTCGTAAGCCGAAATGGCAAGCCCCATTTTAAATCCACTTCCACTCATTCCAATAAATTGTTCGGCAGAAATATTTGATGCGATCAAAGATGCCCCAATGGCCCACCAGGTTAAAGATCCTTCCGCCAGGAAATAATCATGCGAAGCCGAAGTAGATAACTTGTTCTTTTTCCTGTACACCCAGTAACCATAGCCGGCTACTACGATGAAATAAAAAAGAAATACCAGGTAGTCATTGGTTTTCAACGCATTCATAATCGCAATGGTTTTATCGTTTATAAATTGAATATATTATTAAAAAGAAAAAAGGCACATTACTCATAGCGGTTACGAGTAACGTTAACATGCTGAACTGCCATCCCCGATAGATGCTATGTAAGCAGTTAATGTAATATGAATGGCAGACTTATAAGCTTCGCTGATGTTTAATATCAACGATTCCACAGCCTCTTCTTTTACCAGGTTGATGGTACAGCCCCCAAATCCACCACCCATCATTCTCGCACCTGCCACTTCCGGAATATTCTTTACATACTCAACCAGGAAATCAAGTTCTTTACAGCTTACTTCGTAAAAATAACTCAGTCCATGATGCGTTTCATACATCTTCGCACCAAGCCCTTTTACATCTCCCATTTTTAATGCCTCACAAGCATTTAATAGCCTAATATTTTCCTGTACCACGTACTTGCATCGCTGGTATACCAGTGGGTCAACCGGCTCAACATATTTTTCCAGCATCGCTTCATCGGCATCACGAAGCGATTTTACTTCAGGATGATGCGCTGCAATCAATGCCACCCCTGCTTCACATTGCTTTCTCCGCATATTGTATTGTGATGAAGCAAGATTGTGCTTGATATTCGTATTGAACAACACGATCTTATATCCATCAAGCTTCAAGGGAATATACTCATAATCTAGCGAGCGACAATCGAGCTTGATGGCATGATCCTGTTTACCAAACATACTGGCAAACTGGTCCATGATACCACAATTCACTCCTGCAAATACGTGTTCGGCCTTTTGTGCAAGAGGAACCATTTGTATACGTGATAAGCCGAGTGAAAAAATTTCATTTAA
>JAKQKY010000470.1 GCA_029560415.1 Bacteroidota bacterium
CAGCTGCCCTTTATTTGTTCCCATCGCTGGGGAAGATCGGGCTGGGTTTTTATCTGAATATAGAGGCTCCAGCTCAGCACGATAAAAATCAACGGGCCAAGAAAATAGTTGATCAGTATTTTGATTTGTTTACTCAAACGGGTTTTGATTATTTTTGAACGGCATTAACTGAATATTCAATTTCATTATAGCATACCCCCATAAAGTTGAGGGCACTTGTACAGGTATCTTTTGTGCAGCAAACGCACATTTTTTGTCAATACTTTTATGCTACAATGATACTTTAATTATCATTCACAAAATCAACCGGCATTTTTGCAGCAATCATCTACCATCATTTTAGGAATTGACCCTGGCACTGTGTTGATGGGGTACGGTATTGTGAAGATAACAGGCAACAAGATAAAGCTGCTTGATATGGGTACACTCCGTCCAGGGAGTAGTGATGATCCCTATAAAAAACTGCAACTGATATATAATACGGTAAGCGGTCTTATCATTAAACATAAGCCGGATGTGTTTGCCATTGAAGCACCTTTCTTTGGAAAAAACGTACAGAGTATGCTTAAGCTCGGGCGGGCACAGGGTGTGGCCATTGCAGCTGCCATGCGCCACGGGCTGGATGTGACGGAATATTCTCCTAAAAAAATAAAACAATCTGTAACAGGTAATGGTAATGCAAGTAAGGAGCAGGTATTAAAAAAGCTGCAGCGTTTGCTGCAGTTTGAAGAAAAGCCTCAATATTTTGATGCATCGGATGCATTGGCTGTTGCTGTTTGCCATTATTTCCAGGGCAACAGCAACTTACCCGCCAGTGGCAGCAAAGCAAAAGGCTGGGACGATTTTTTAAGGAACAACCCGGGAAGGGTTAGAAAAACTTAGTTGAAAAACTGGTTGTTGCTCATTGTATGTAAATAACCAAACGAATAACGACAATGTATATCGGAAGTCATTATAGCCTCAGGGAATTCCTCTATTGGACAAGAAGAGATATTTATATGCTCATCGTTGTGGCCATCGTGCCAACAGTGGCTTTTCATATTTTTAAATGCCACTGGCTTGCCATTCCCTGGGTGCCTGTTGCGCTGGTGGGTACAGCATCTGCATTTTTAGTAGGCTTTAAAAATACCCAAACCTATAACCGGCTTTGGGAAGCGAGGCAGATTTGGGGTGCCATCGTTAACACAAGCCGTTCATTTGCCATGCTTGTAAAAGACAATGTGCAGACCGATAAAACAATTCATCAGCAGCTTTTTTACCGGCATTGTGCCTGGCTTACTGCCCTGCGTTTTCAATTGAGGGAAAAAAGAACATGGGAAAACAGTGACAAACCATATAATAAAGAATACCGCCGGTTTTATAAAGTGCCCGAGTGGGAAACAACACTTGGGGAAGAACTTAAGCAATATCTTTCTTTAGAAGAGCTGCAATACATTACCAGTAAAAAGAACCGGGCAACACAACTTATCAGCCTGCAATCGAAGCAGCTGGCCGCATTAAAAGCGGGAGGAAAAATTGATCCCCTGTTATTTACCGAAATGGAGAATCAGTTGATAAGCCTGTATGAACAACAGGGCAAATGCGAAAGGATAAAAAACTTTCCTTACCCGAAACAGTTTGCATCCATCAACTTGTTTTTTGTATGGCTGCTGGTAATATTATTACCCTTTGGGATGCTGAATGAGTTTAAAAAGATGGGAGAGGATTTTGTATGGCTGAATATTCCGTTCAGCGTTATAGTGTCATGGGTATTTGTGTCAATGGAACGGGTAGGCGAAGCCACCGAAAATCCTTTTGAAGGCGGTGCCAATGATGTACCCATCAGCAGCATGAGCCGTACCATAGAAATAGACCTGCGGGATATGCTGGACGAAAGCGACCTTCCACTACCAATCCCCGCTGCACATAATATCCAGATGTAACATTTTAAAAGTACTCAAATGAAAATTATACCATTAAGTGAAGGAAGTTTTACGATAGATAAAACCAAAAAGTTTATTCCTTTTAACACAGCTAAAGACGATCTGCAGCAGCGCCCAACCGGAAGCCTGCTGGTGGAGGTACAGCCTTTTTGTATCATTACCCAAAAAGATATCTTAATTATTGATACCGGCCTGGGTTTTAGTAACCCGGATGGTACCCTGCAGATACACCAGAATTTACTGGACAATGGCATCAACCCGATGGATGTAACCAAAGTATTGATGAGCCATTTGCATAAAGACCATGCTGGTGGAGTAAGTAAAGAAGACAAAATTTTAGGCCAGAAATTTTTTAGTTTTCCTGCGGCTACTTACTATGTAAATAAGGAGGAATTTCATTTTGCCATCACCACCGGCAAGCCCTCTTACACGCCAGAAGAATTCAGCATTTTGGGAGGAGCCGATAAAGTTATTTTCACACAGGGCAATGGTATGATTGATGACTACATCAAGTATGAAGTAACAGGTGCCCACTGTCCTTTTCATCAAACATTTATGATTGAGGAAGACGGAGAAAAATTATTCTTTGGTGCCGATGTGGCGCCGCAGCTTAATCAAATGAAAAATAAATTCATTGCCAAATACGACTATGACGGCAAACTATGCATGGAACTTCGTCAGCAATGGTGGCAGCAGGCACAGGATGAACACTGGACCTTTTTATTTTATCATGATATTGCCACACCGGTGCTAAAATGC
>JAKQKY010000502.1 GCA_029560415.1 Bacteroidota bacterium
AGGTGCATATTGTACCGACCAGGCGTAGCGGTTTGTGCCACACAAAGAAGCATTGGAACTCGAAGTAGTATTAACTGTTAATGGAGCACAGCCGGTATTTTGATTTACAGAGAATGATCCTGTAGGTAAAGGATTCACACAAATGGTCTTTGTGATGGAATCGGCCCCACAGGTAAGATTGCCTAGTTTTAATTTGATGGAATAGGTGCCTGTAGTTGTAAAGTTCAATGATAAACTGGTTGATCCGGAAAGCCATGTTGAGGGATCTGCCAGGTTGAAATCATTTCCCAGTGTACCGCTGGCAACTGTCCAGCCAGTGGATGGAGTTACTGTCCAGATGAATTTGCCGGGTATGCAAGTACCATTGTCAATTTCATTGGCATCGCCGCTTGTATTGGTGAACGTTGCGGTACTGTTTACACAGATCGTATCATTGGGCGCAATGGAAAATGCTGCAACGGGTTTTTGTGAAACATAGATCGGTACTACCGTTGCCGTAGATGAATTACACGGGTTAGAGGCCTGTATGGTTGCGGAAAACGAGTTCGGATAACCGGGACTGGTAGTTCCGCAAGAAGTTAACAGGAATGTATGACTGATGTTTGCCGGCGCCGGATGTGGAAATGATGATGGTGGTGTTCCATCATTGAATGTAACCGTATAAATGGTGCCGGGTGGATTGGTAGCCGTTGATGATACCGGGAAAGTAAGTGTGTTTGAATTGCAGATTGCCGTATTACCCGGATTGCCCAAACCTACTGCGGGGTTGCTTCCTACAAACACATAATATGTGGCTGTGTCAACACAACCATTTTGCCCGGTTACAATATACAACAGGGTAAAGGTGCCTACTGGATAGTTATGCGATACAGGTGCAGCAAAGGTCGATGCTGCATAATCAGGGGAAGCATCGCCGAATACGATCCTGTAAAAAGTATTTGTGCTGGCTACAGATTGATTGGTAAAATCAAATTGTGCCGTAGCCGCATTGGAACATTTTCTGAAATATTTTTTATTGTTATATACCGTCAGTCCTGGCCCGCCCAGGTTGAGATCAGGAGATTGGCTCACTGTTACTGTTTGGCTGGCGTTTGCTACACAGCCATATACGCTGGTAACCGTTAACGTTACAATAAATGATTGTGTGCCATTACCTGGATTTCCCACAAAACGATGCGTGGGTTGTGCTGCTGTTGATGTATTGGCTGTACCGGCATTGGGATCACCAAAGTCCCATGAATAGGAGAGCCCTGTGCCAGATGAAGTATTGGCAAAGGCTACTGTTGTACTGGCGCATTGGTTGTTCGGTGAAAAAGTAAAAGCAGCTACAGGGTTTGGCCTTAAGGTAACTACAACCGCTGTCAATGTATTGCCTGGTCCGCCGCCATCCAGGATTACCCGGTAGTTTCCTGTTGCTGATGCTGTATATGAAATTGCAGTTGCACCAGGAATATCCCCACCATTCAACTGCCATTGAAAAGTAGTTCCTACTGGTGCACCTGTTACGGTCAGAACCTGGCTTCCTCCAGGGCATAGGTCTATTGGCCCGGCAGGTGAAATTGATTGTGCATTTGAAAAAATGGAAATACAAATAAGGACAACTACGGTAAGCAATTTTCTCATTCAGAGGTGAGTTTAGGTGTACAGTTTTTTTGGTGAGCAAAAATATGTTTTTTATTACATATATGCTAGCGTTTTGCCATGTATTTGGAAGATAATGTGTAATATTTCAACGATTTACCACCGTATGTAGGTAATAAATGACGTTTAACAATAGACGCTTGGTTAGAAATAGAGGAAGAATGCAGTTCCTTCCCCTTCAACACTTTGCACTTTTATATTTCCTTTGTGCAGCATCATGATCTGCTTACACAAGCTGAGACCGATGCCACTACCGGTTTTGCGGGTGCTGAAGAATGGTACGAAGATCTGTTCCATCAGTTCGGGTGAGATGCCCACACCATTATCGGTTACTTTGATGACCACTTTACCGAGGGGCGACAAATAAGCGGATAGCAGTATCCGTGGGTTGCTTACTTCTTTAACGGCTTCTGTTGCATTTACGATCAGGTTGATGAGTACCTGGTCGATGAGATTTATATCAGCTTCAAGTAACAGGTCGGGATCCTTGAGGATGATATCCATTTCAATGTTTTTCTTTTCAAGGGTAGGTTCCATCAAATGATGCAGGTTTTCAAACATATCCCTCACATACATCTGTTTTAAATTGGGCGTAGTGATGTTGTTGAGGTTACGGTATGTTTCGGCAAATTTGAGCAGGCCTTCACTTCTTCTTTTAATGGTTTCAATTCCGAGTTCGAGGTCATCAACAGATCCATCATTGTTATCGAGGTACTTGATAGATAACTGCAACCTGCTTTTTAAGGTATCGGCAAGGGAAGAAATCGGTGCCACGGAATTCATGATCTCATGGGTCATTACGCTCAGCAATTTTTGCCATGCTTTCGATTCTGTTTCATCCAAGGCTTCATTGATGTTTTGAAAGGCGATGAGTTTATAGATCCTTCCATCAGTTTGAAAGGCTGTTGCAGAGATCAATACTTTCAGGCTGCTCCTGTCGTTGGTGATGCTGATCACTTTGCTTTCTCCCGTCTTTACTTCGGTGATCTCTTTATACAACAATGGATCTCTTTTTTCCAGTGAGTGTGTGGTCTTCAGGTATGGAATATTCATCAGCTTTTTCAGCGACTCATTCATCCACATCACATCACCCGATTGATGATCATATGACATGATGCCGGTATCTACCAGCTCTAATATTTTTTGCAGGTATTGATATTGTGTTTCCCGTTCCTTACTGATCAGTTTAAAAGTACTGTTGATCTCGTTGAATCCTTTTCGAAGAGGCTGAACAGCAAGCGGGGCGTTCTTTTCATCAAAATGGCGGGAGAAGTCACGGTAATGGATAGACTCAACAAACTGCGCCAGCTCTTCATTGCTTTTATTGGTGAAACGAAACAGATCGATCACCTGGAAAATCACCAGGATCAACACAGTTGCAGCCAATGCATACATTCCCTTTACGAGCAGCAAAGCCGTTCCAAAAAGGGTCAGGAGCAATAGCACGATCCTGATCAAAAGCGTCCATTCATATTTTTTAAAGATCATATTTATTCAGTCTACGGTATAATGCAGTTCGGGTTAATCCGAGTTCCCTGGCTGCCTTTGAAATATTCCCATTGTGTTTTTCAATCACTTTTAAAATGGTATTTTTTTCCATCACGCCCAGGTTTAGATCCCTTGTTTCGGGTTCATTGCCAGATGCTGATTCGATTGGAGAAAAAATGAGGTCAGTCGCGGTGAGTACATCTGATTCCGACATAATAATGGCCCGTTCCATGGTATATTGCAATTCCCGCACATTGCCAGGGAAATGATATTGTTTCAGTTTTTCAATGGCTTTAGCATCCAGCGTGGGCCTCGGTTTCAGGTATTTGTTTGCATATTGGCGGGCGAAGTGATCGGCCAGGGTGATGATGTCTGATTCGCGTCTACGCAGTGGCGGTACCACGATCTCTACGGTATTGATCCGGTAAATGAGATCTTTGCGGAACCTGTTCTCGTTGGCCAATTCGGCCAGGGAAAGGTTGGTTGCGCATACGAGCCTGATGTCTATGTTTACGGCTTCATTGCTTCCTACGCGTGATACCTGCCGGTTTTGTAAAACACTTAATAATTTCGCTTGTTGCTGCATCGAAATATTCCCGATCTCATCCAGGAAAAGGGTACCGCCGTTGGCTGCTTCAAATCTTCCAACCCGTTCCTCACCCGCACCCGTAAACGAACCTTTTTTATGTCCGAATAATTCACTTTCAAAAAGTGTTTCGGTAAGTGCTCCCACATCAACTTTAATAAATGGTTTATCTGCTCTCAACGAATGTTCATGAATGGCCCGGGCGATGAGATCCTTGCCTGTTCCGTTTTCGCCGAGGATGAAAATATTGGCATCAGTAGGGGCGATCTTTTCTATTTTGAAAAATATATCCCGCATCACTTCCGATTCGCCGATCATTTCTTTACCTATCACCGATGTGGTTAAGGTATTTTCCTGGCCAGATTTTTTTTCTTTCGATCTTAAAATGTCTTTGATCGCCTGCAATAATTTTTCATTGTGCCATGGCTTTACGATAAAATCTGCAGCGCCTTCTTTTAATGAACGAACTGCCAGGTCGATATCACCATAGGCTGTGATCATGATCACGGCAAGCGTTTCATCGAATTGTTTTATTTTTTTCAGCCAGAAGATTCCCTCATTGCCGGTATTAATGCTGCTGTTGAAATTCATATCGAGCATCACCAGGTCAAATTTCTGCCCGCTCAGCAGCGACAGGATATTCTCCGGATTTTTTTCGGTGATCACTTCTTTTACTTCCGTTTTCAACAACAGTTTCACAGCAGTGAGTACATCCGTATCATCATCTATAACCAGTATGCTGGCGTTTTTTAAGTTCATCTTTTTTTCAAAAATTTTATGGCCATTTGAAGAAAGCATCCGGTATAGATGGCCAGGACCAATGCTGAAAATTACAATGCAATGATACTATAATTCAACAAATGGCTGCATGAATATTTCATTCCTGTTAGCAGGGTACGGGGTACTGTATCAAAACCGGATATAGGTTGTATCGAAACCGTACAGTACATGCCAGCCTGAATTTTAAACCCTATTGAAAAACAATAGATTATGTTTTGGCATGGCATTGTATATCCATATTGAAACGAATCATTCAAAAAATTAAAACATAAAAAATGAAAACGCAATTAAAAAAATTACTCGGAAGCATCATTCCAGAACAGCCAGTGACCAGCCAGGAAGTAAATGGTCATGACCAGGTTGCTGAAACTAAAAAATCAACAGAAAGGATTTTTTCCAGCACCGATCTCTGGAACATCCAGCGGGGTAAACGTCCTTATTTTGTAAGAAGGTATGCCTGCTAAACATAGTTTTTAAATTAATTAAACTTTAATAACATGAAACTTTCAATTAATCATTCATTCGAACCATTGACAAAGACAGAACTTACTAAACTTACGTCAGTTGTTAAGGAAGTATTGGCTCCCGAATTCAAAGAGGATCGTCACCCGGTTTTCAGTTCTGCGGATCTTTGGAATATTCAACGCCAACGAAGGGGTATTCGTAAAAGATAAGGATTTGCAGGCGTACAAATGCATGTATCGAAACCGGACACAAGTTGTATCAAAACCGGACACTTCTGTGATTGTAAGGATTTCAAGCAATTGACATTCAGCGTGTTAATATTCGGCACAGGATTGTATGGTCTATTTCAGTCATTCGTAATAAAAAAGGATTCAGGGCTTTTAAAACTAACACATGGACAGAGTCATTGCAAAAAAGAAATGGAATACAAAGCGGTTAATGATGATCGTTGGGGTGCTGGCATTGTTGGGTTTGATCTTTGCCAGTTACTATTTCACTTCGGGAAAATCAAGGTTGAATGTAAATACCGAACGCATCACGATCAGTGAAGTTAAGAAAGGTCCGTTCCAGGAATTCATACCTGTGAATGGCGTTGTATTGCCTGTGACTACGATCTATCTCGATGCATTGGAAGGAGGACGGGTGGAGGAAAAATTTGTAGAAGACGGAGCGATTATGAAAAAAGATCAACCCATTTTGCGTTTAAGCAATACCGATCTTGAACTAAGCCTGGTGAACCAGGAAACATCTGTATTTAACCTGTTAACTCAAATGCAGATATCGAAAAATGCTGCCCAGCAAAATACCATTGGAAAACTGACTCAGAAAACGGATGTAGAAAATTCGTTGAAAGAAGCCGAGCGGGTTTATAACCTGAATAAAAAACTCTATGCCGAAAAAGTGATCGGTTCACAGGAATTCAAACAGGCAGAAAATAATTATAATTACCAGCTTCAACGTAAAAAGCTTGCTGATGACGTGTTGCAGAAAGATGCGGTATCAACCAGCCAGGAGTCTGACCAGGCAAGACAATCCTTTGCACGTACACAAAATGCATTGGCAGTTATGCGTAAAAAAGTTGGAGACCTGATTGTACGAGCGCCAGTTGATGGACAACTTACATCATTGGATGCAGAGATAGGGCAGTCAAAAAATAAAGGGGAACGCCTTGGGCAGATTGATGTAATGAGTGGTTTTAAAGTTCGCGTTGATGTGGATGAACATTATATCTCCCGCATCTTTACCGGGTTGGAGGGAGAAGCTTCCATTGCAGGCAAAGATTATCGGCTCAGTATAAAAAAAGTTTTTACACAGGTCATCAATGGACGGTTCCAGGTAGATATGGCTTTCATTGATTCGGTACCTGCAGGTATTCGTCGCGGACAATCGCTGCAGATCAGGCTTTCATTGAGTGAAGAAACACAGGCTTTGCTGTTGGCGAAGGGAGGTTTTTACCAGCAAACCGGTGGCAACTGGATCTTTAAAGTTTCAGACGATGGCAAAGTAGCTTACCGCACCGACATCCAGCTTGGCCGCCAGAATCCGGATTTCTATGAAGTGATGCAAGGGCTTCAGCCAGGTGATAAAGTGATCACCTCGGGATACGAAAATTACGGAAATATGCAGGAGCTCATTTTGAAAAAGGAATAGGCTCATTGCTTTCAATATTATTTATACCAACATTAACTCAATACAAAAACCAAGTGTCATGAAACAGAAAATCATTGTAATGGGAATGATCATGATGGCCACCATATTTTTACCGCTCACACCGGATCAACATGTCATTGCCTGCGAAAAAAAATCCTGCACTCCGTTGATCAAAATTGATGTAAAAGCAAAGATGATCAATGTTGCCAAAGATGATGAAGCTGGTATTCCTATGAACTTGCTTGAATTTCATACAAACGCACTCTAATAAAATATAAAAGCACGCACATGATAAAAATTTCGCAACTCGAAAAGATCTACCGTACCGAAGAAGTTGAAACGGTAGCATTGAATAAACTCAGCATTGAAGTGAATGATGGTGAATTCGTGGCCATCATGGGTCCTTCCGGTTGTGGTAAATCCACATTACTGAATATACTTGGTTTACTCGATGATCCTGATGCTGGTAGTTTCCTCTTCAACGGAATTGAAGTGGCCAAATTCACCGAGCGCAAGCGGGCCGACCTTCGTAAACGAAACATTGGATTTGTATTCCAGAGTTTCAACCTCATTGATGAATTGTCTGTTTTTGAGAATGTAGAATTGCCTTTGATATACACCGGTGTAAAGGCCGGCGAAAGAAAGAAAAGGGTAGAAGAAGTGCTTGTAAAGATGCAGATCATGCATCGCAGAAATCATTTTCCCCAACAATTATCCGGAGGGCAACAGCAACGTGTAGCCGTAGCGAGGGCGGTGGTAAACAATCCAAAGCTGATTCTTGCGGATGAACCTACCGGTAACCTCGATTCATCAAATGGAAATGAAGTGATGCAGTTACTCACCGATCTGAATGAACAAGGTACAACGGTTGTAATGGTTACGCATAGTGAGCATGATGCACGCTACAGTCATCGCATCATCCGCATGCTCGATGGACAGGCGGTGATTGAAAACCTGATGGTATAACTCTTTCAACACATTTTATTTGCAGCTTCCGGATTAATGTCGCCATCATGATCCAGTCATTTATTAAAGTATAGCCATGTTTAAGAATTATTTTATCATCGCATTGCGAAACCTGAGGAAGCAAAAGGGCTATAGCGTCATCAATATTTTTGGCCTGGCCATTGGTATTGCAACCTGTCTGATGATCGCTATGTATGTAACCGATGAGTTAAGTTACGACCGCTATACTGCTAATGCCAGCCGAATTTACCGCATCAATACCGATATCCGTTTTGGTGGGTCTACATTGCACATGACGCAGACCTCCGATATGATGGGGCAATTGCTGCAAAAGGATTATCCCCAGGTAGAAGCCACTGCAAGAATGTATACTTCGAATGGCTCTCAACTGATCCGCAAAGGAAATGAATTCATCAATGAACCCAGGGTGGCCCATGTAGATTCGAGTTTCTTTAATGTTTTTGACCTCCCTTCGCTGGAAGGAAATACTAAAACGGCGCTCAACGAACCCAATACCGTTGTGATTAATGAATCAACGGCAAAAAAATATTTTCATACAGTTAAGGCCTTGGGTAAAATTGTGGAAGTGAAGAATGGTCAAACCACCACTCCATATAAGGTTACGGCCGTAATTGAAGATATTCCCCGCCAGTCGCATTTTAATCTTGATTTTATGTTTTCGATGAAGAATGCAGACTATCAATGGGGCAGGCTAACCAGCCATAATTTTCATACATATTTGTTATTGAAACCGGGCACAGATCCAATTGCATTTCAGAAAAACTTTGATGTTTATATTGATAAATATGTGTTGCCTTCTGTACGGCAGTTTATGAATATCGGCAGCATGGATGAGTTCAAAAAGTCGGGTAACAATCTCGCCTATACGCTGATGCCCATCACGAAGATTCATTTATATAGTGATTATTCTTTTGAATTGAATCCCACAGGTAACATACAGTATATATATATCTTTTCGGCTGTTGCATTATTCATCCTCATCCTCGCCTGTATCAATTTTATGAACCTGAGTACAGCCCGAAGCACCAGCCGTGCCAAAGAAGTAGGAATCCGTAAAGTTTTGGGTACCGAACGAAATGCGCTCATTACACAGTTCCTGGCTGAATCCATTTTGACAGCTTTTATTTCACTGCTTATTGGATTGTGTGTGGCCTGGTTGTTATTGCCTTTGTTCAATGATATTGCTGCCAAGAGTCTTTCCATGGCTGATCTCCTGTCGGTAAAGATCCTTCCCTTCATCATTCTTATGCCTGTTATTGTTGGAGTGCTGGCTGGAGGTTACCCGGCTTTTTACCTGTCTGGTTTCAAACCCATTGCTGTTTTGAAAGGACATTCAAACACAGGATTCAGGAAAAGCAACCTGCGCAGTACGTTGGTGGTGTTCCAGTTTGCCGTATCCATCATGTTGATCATCGGAACAATCATTGTGTACAGCCAATTACATTATATACAAACGGCCAGGCTTGGATTTGATAAAGACCAGGTGTTAGTGGTGAATGACACGTATGCATTGGATCAGAATGTACAGGCTTTTAAAAATGAAGTGCTGGGCCTCCCTGGTGTTCGCAGTGCAACAGTGAGTTCATTTTTACCCGTATCCAGTTCTTCCCGCTCCGATAACACTTATTCTAAAACGCCCGTACCTGATCCGAAAAGCGGGTTAGATATGCAAACGTGGGTGGTAGATTATGATTATATACAAACAATGGGAATGGAGATCGTTCAGGGCCGTAATTTCTCCAGGAATTTTGGCAATGATTCGAATGCCATCATACTAACGGAAACGACTGCACGCATGTTTGACCTCAAAGACCCTGTTGGTAAAATGATTTATGCTCCTTCAAATTTGCCAGGTGATAATTCTTACAAACCTATCGAAGTCATCGGCATTGTAAAAGATTTTCATTTTGAATCCCTGCGCCAGCAGATAGGCCCACTTAGTATGAGGTTGGGAAACAGTACGGGTTTAACTTCTTTCAAAGTTTCGGCCGGGCAATCGGCAGATTTGATCAAACAGATCGGTCAGAAGTGGAAGTTACTGGCGCCGGGTATGCCTTTCCGTTATTTTTTTCTGAATGATTCATTCAACGATATGTACCGTAGCGAGCAGCGTACCGGTACTATCGCCATCATATTTGCTGTACTTGCTGTGGTTATCGCCTGTATGGGTTTGTTTGGACTTGTAACCTATATGGCAGAACAGCGCAGAAAGGAGATCGGGATCCGTAAGGTATTGGGCGCATCGGTTAATAATATGGTACTGATGCTGTCGAAGGATTTTTTAAGGCTCGTATTCATTGCTTTGATCGTAGCCTTCCCTATCGCGTGGTGGGCCATGAAAACCTGGCTTTCTGATTTTGAATACCGGGTGCAAATGACCTGGTGGGTTTTTGTTTTTGCTGGTGGCATTGCTATACTTATCGCTTTTCTTACCGTAAGTACGCAAGCCATTAAGGCAGCACTGGCAAACCCGGTGACAAGCCTGCGTAGTGAATAATTTATCCAGAAAAATGATACAGGCATAGAAACTAATCAATCATGATCAAAAATTATTTTAAAATAGCCATCAGGAACCTGCTCAGGAACAAGGGTTTCTCTGCCATCAATATTTCCGGACTTTGCATTGGAATGGCCAGTGCGATTTTGATCTTGTTGTGGATACAGAGTGAACTGAATTATGATGGTTTTCATGAAAAGAAAGACCGTATTTATGAAATGTGGAATAAAGCAGAGTTCAGCGGAAAAATGCAATGCTGGAGTACGACACCCAAGGTATTGGCTCGAACTTTGGAACGTGATATTCCCGAAGTGGAACGTGCTGTAAGAGTAAACTGGCCTTCGAATTACCTCTTGGCAGTAGGGGATAAAAAATTAACCGTTCAGGGTAATATGGTTGATTCGGGTTTTTTACAGATGTTCAGCTTTCCATTAAAAGAAGGAAATCCTGTAACGGCCCTGAACGACATGCATTCCATGGTAGTAACGGAGAAGCTTGCCCGAAAAATGTTCGGTACGGTTGATGTGATGGGCAAAACGATCAATCTCAATAATAAAGATAATTTCACTATTACCGGCATATTGAAGGACCTGCCGTATGATTCGAGGTTTAATTTTGAATATCTCTTACCCTGGTCATATCTGCGTTCTCTTGGCGAGGATGATGAGAACTGGAGCAATAATTCTACGATAACCTATGTGATGCTGAAGGAACATACTTCACTTGCATCTGTGGCCCCGAAAGTAAAAGTACTAAAACAGCGATATGATAAGGAAGATCCTACCTGGGAGTTGTTCATGTACCCAATGAAAAAATGGCGTTTATATTCAAGCTTCCGGTCGGGGGTAGAAGAAGGTGGAAAGATAGAACTGGTTAAACTTTTTGGCATCATTGCTGCCTTTATCCTGCTCATTGCCTGTATCAATTTTATGAACCTGAGTACAGCACGCAGTGAAAAGAGGGCTAAGGAAGTGGGTATACGCAAAGTCGTCGGCGCTCCAAAATCGAGTCTGATCGGGCAATTCATTGGCGAATCCATTTTTATTTCTTTCCTGGCAGGTTTGTTGGCGATCCTGGTTGTTGAGATAAGTTTACCGGGTTTTAATTCACTAACAGGAAAAAATCTTTTTATTCACTATGGCGATATCTCTTTCTGGATAATTGGTTTTTGTTTCATATTATTTACTGGTTTGCTTGCCGGTAGTTATCCTGCTTTTTTCCTTTCCTCTTTTCAACCTATCAAAGTATTGAAGGGAACTTTTAAATCGGCCAATGCACTGGTAACACCCCGCAAAGTTTTAGTGGTGCTGCAGTTTACATTTGCCATTGTGCTGATCATTTGTACCCTGGTTGTAAAACAGCAGATCAGTTATGCACAGGAAAGAGACAGCGGCTATAACAGGAATAACCTGGTGTATCATTTTCTTACTGGTGATATCGATAAAAATTATTCACTCATTAAACAGGAGCTGATCCAATCTGGAACAGCTGTAGCCATCAGCAAAACGAGTGCGCCCCTAACACAGGGCTGGAGCGATAGCTGGGGTTTTGAGTGGGCTGGTAAGCAAAAAAATGACAAGACCGATTTTGATCGGTATTGTGCTGATAATGACATCGCCAGGGTTGCAGGATTTGAGATTACCCGTGGCCGTGACTTTAATCTTACACAATATCCAACCGATTCAACTGCCGTCATCCTCAATGAATCAGCTGTAAAAGCAATGGGATTCAAGGAGCCGATCGGGCAGATCGTTAAGGATAATGGCATTGACTGGCATGTAGTAGGCGTGATCAAGGATTTTATCCTGCAATCGCCTTACCATCCGATGAAGCCAATGGTGATCGAGGGCAGTAAGGGCTGGTTTCAAACGGTGCATGTAAGGTTTAATCCCAAAAACAGCACAGCGGCCAGTTTGAAAGCAATGGAAGGCATTTTTAGGAAATACAATCCTGCTTATCCTTTCGAATATCATTTCATTGATGAGGATTATGCGAAAAAATTTGATGATGAGAAACGCATGGGTACACTGGCAGCGCTGTTTGCAGGGCTTACGATCTTTATCTCCTGCCTTGGTTTATTTGGCCTTGCAACCTATATGGCTGAAAACAGGATCAAGGAGATCGGTGTAAGAAAAGTACTGGGAGCTTCGGTGACAATGATAGCTGCATTGCTCTCAAAAGATTTCCTCAAACTGGTGATCATTTCTTTTTTGATTGCTTCGCCGTTGGCCTGGTGGGCTATGGATAACTGGCTGCAACATTACCCGTTCAGGGTGAACATACAATGGTGGGTATTCGCAGCAGCAGGTCTTATATCTATGTTGATCGCCATCATTACGGTAAGCTACCAGGCCATCAAGGCTGCATTGGCCAGCCCGGTGAAAAATCTTCGTACAGAATAATTTAATCACCCTTATTCAACTACAATAAAAGTAATGCCATGATCAGGAATTATATAAAAATAGCTTACAGGAATATGCAGCGGCATCGTGGCTACGTGGCCATCAACATCACCGGGCTGGCCGTTGGCATGGCAGCCTGCCTGTTGTTATTCCTGGTGATACGATATGAAACAGGGTTCGACAAGTTTCAACCCAATTACAAACGTATCGGCAGGGTGGTTACATCTGATAAATTTGGAGATAATCTTGCATACAGTGCCGGTGTGCCCGTTCCTGCGTTGGATGCACTAAGGGTTGATATGCCGGATATTAAATTTTCGGGTATTCTTTCCTGTTATGGTAGCCAGGTTACTATTGGCGAAGATGCAGCCAATAGCAAAAAATTTATTGAAGAAACAGGAATGTTCTTCTGTGAGCCTGCTTTTTTTGATATATTCCAATATAGTTGGATCCAGGGATCACCTGATGTATTGAAAGAACCCAATACCGTTGTTCTTACCAGGAAAATGGCGATTAAGTATTTCGGCCAGGCAGACCAGGTGGTGGGAAAGCTCATCAAACTTGATAATGCCGTTGCAATGAAAGTTTCTGGTGTGTTGGAAGATATACCTGATAATACAGATTTTCCATTGGGAGTGCTGATTTCCATGGAAACAGTTAAGCGTGATAGCAGGCAATATAATTACTATCCTAACTGGAATAGTTCATCGAGTAACTTCCAGATTTATGCCCTGATGCCCGAACAATTGTCAGCAAGCCAGGTAGATGATCGTTTGAAAGTTTTTAGTAAAAAGCATTACGCCGGAATTGGTAATTCGATAAAAACAAATTTCCTGCAGCCACTTGAAGCGCTTCATTTCGACAGGCGTTTTGAAGTTTACGGCGATCATACCAGTAGCAAGGCATCCCTGCTAACGTTAACGCTTATTGGTATTTTCATCATCATCATGGCCTGCATCAATTTTATCAACCTGTCTACCGCACAGGCAGTTGCCAGGTCTAAAGAAGTGGGTATCCGGAAAGTACTTGGCAGCAGCCGCAAACAGTTGTTCCTGCAGGTTATGATCGAAACTGCACTCGTGGTAATAGTTTCAGGTTTTGTTGCTGTGGTCATTGCCTATTTCAGCATGCCTTATATCAAGCACATTTCTTCGATACCCGAATCCTCGGGGTTATTCAATATACAGGCTATCGCTTTCATGGCGCTTGTGATGCTTACGGTAACCTTGGTTGCCGGATTTTATCCGTCCCTTGTTTTATCTGCTTATAAACCTGTGATTGCCATTAAAAATAAAATGCAATCGGCCAAAGTCGCTGGTATTTCTTTACGTAGGGGACTTGTTGTTTTGCAATTTGCTATTTCGCAGGTACTCATCATCGGTACCATCGTAGCCATCAGCCAGATGAATTTTATTCAGCATTCCGATCTCGGTTTCGATAAAGAGGCCGTACTCATATTGTCGGGCAATTCAGATAGTACCAATGTTGCAAAACTTCCTTCATTCCGCCAACAATTAATGTCCATTCCTTCGGTAAAGTCTGTAAGTTTCAGCAGTGATGTTCCTTCATCAGAAAATACCTGGAGTTCGAATTTTGCTTTTGATCACCGGGAGGATGAAACATTCCAGATGACGATGAAATTTGCAGACGAAGCATATTTTAAAACCTTTGGTCTTGAATTGTCTGCCGGGAGAATCTATTCTGCCAGTGATACAATGCATGAAGTGATGATCAATGAAACGGCGGTGCAGAAACTTGGATTGAAAAATTCACAGGAGGCCGTTGGCAAAGAGATCAGGCTGGGCAGAAGTCCATGGAAAATGATTGTTGGTGTAGTAAAGGATTTTAAAACGAATTCACTAAGGGAACAGATCAAACCATTGCTCATTGCCCAGCGAAAAGAATATTATTCACTCATTTCTGTAAAACTTAGATCATCAAATTTTCAAAAGACGCAGGCTTCCATCCAATCAGCATGGAACAGCCAGTTTCCGGAGTATGCATATGACGCACGTTTCTTTGAAGATAATATCAACCGGTTTTACGAACAGGAAGAAAAACTTGCATTGTTGTATAAGATCTTCGCCATACTCGCCATACTTATTTCCAGCCTGGGATTATATGGACTGGTTTCTTATATGGCTGTTCAAAAAACAAAGGAAGTGGGAATACGTAAAGTGTTGGGAGCATCGGCCGGAAGCATCGTTTATCTTTTTTCTAAAGAGTTTACAATCCTGATCGCGATAGCTTTTCTCATAGCTGCGCCATTGGCCTATTTCATGATGAACAACTGGTTGCAGGATTTTGTTTACCGAATCCAGCTTGGGGTGGGTGTGTTCCTCATTGCTGTATTGATCTCTATTATAATAGCCCTGGCAACTGTGGGGTATAAAGCAGTAAAAGCTGCATTGGCCAACCCTGTTAAAAGTTTACGATCAGAATAATTGTTTAAAAAGGAAAAACAAAAAAGTTATGTTTCAGAATTATATTAAACTGGCCTGGCGAAATCTTAAGCGGAACCGTTCTTATGCCATGATCAATATTGCAGGTCTATCACTGGGTATCGCCTGTAGTATTTTAATCTTTGCATTGATCAGTTATCATCTGAACTTTGATCGTTTTCATCATAATAGGGATCGTATTTACAGGCTGGTTACTGAGTGGCATGATTTTGAAGTTAATTATTCGGGTGCTGTGCCTGCTCCCTTGGGTAAAGAAGTGAGAACTGCTTATAGTTTTTCTGAGAAAACGGCCCGTGTTATCAGTTATGAAGGCGTGTTGATTTCTGTTCGTGAAAAAGGAACCTTGCAAAAGTTTGAAGAAGATAACGGTGTAGCATATGTGGAACCGACATTTTTTGATATTCTCAATTTCCCATTGATTAAAGGAAATATTAAATCAGCACTTAATGATCCCAATACAGCTATCATCACTGAGAAAATGGCAAAAAAGTATTTTGGGCATTCTGATCCAATAGGAAAAATTATCACCGTAGATAATAAATCAAATTTTACCATTACCGGCATCTTAAAAGATATTCCGACGAATACCGATCTGAGGCAGGAAATATACCTGAGTTATCAGAACCTGAAAGATAAGCAAGCCTTCCTTGCGAGTGATAGCAGTTGGGCAGGTGTTTATAGCGGAAGCCAGTGTTTCACTTTGTTAAAGCCCGGGGTTAATGTAGCAGAAGCTAATCGTCAATTACAAACAATCGTTCCAAAATATTTTACAGGCCGTGATTTGAAAGTGTGGAAATTTAAATTGCAGCCATTGTCCGACATTCATTTCAATATAGATTTCGGCGCCGATGTGAATAAAAAGTATTTGTGGGCATTCTTTTTTATTGGCTTGTTCCTCATCATTACTGCCTGTGTGAATTTTGTGAACCTGGCTACAGCCCAGGCATTGAACCGATCAAAGGAGATTGGTATCCGTAAAGTGCTGGGAAGCATGCGCAGCCAGCTTTTCTGGCAATTCATCCTCGAAACGGCCCTGATTACTTTTTTAGCCGTGCTGTTGGCTTATTGTTTTGCAGTTCTTGCATTGCCCTCGATGAATGGTTTATTTAAAACGGCTATTAGCTTAAGTATTTTTACTGACTGGAAATTGCCTTTATTCATTACCGTTATTTCTTTGCTGGTGATCTTTTTTGCAGGATCGTACCCCGGACTCGTATTGGCCAGGTTCCAGGCTATTGAAGCTTTGAAGAGTAAGCTCTCGCAAAGGCATGTTGGCGGAATTTCTTTGCGGAGGTTACTGGTCATCACTCAATTTGCCATATCGCAGGTATTGATCATTGGAACAATTGTGATAGCCATGCAAATGAAGTATTCAAAAAATACGGAGCTGGGGTTCACTAAAGATGCCATTGTTGAGTTGCCTGTTCCTGATAATGACAAAGCCAGGATGCAGACACTCGTGAACCGGCTTAGAAATGTGGCTGGTGTGGGTGATATATCACTTTGTTTTCAACCGCCTGCTGCCAATGCAAACAATACCAGTAATATCACATTTGATAACCGGGCAGAGACAGAACCATGGGGTATCAATATCAAATCAGCCGATGACCAGTATATAAAAACCTTTGGGTTAAAGATTGTAGCCGGGCGCAATTTCTATCCATCAGATACGGCCAGGGAATTTGTTGTAAATGAATTGACAACCAAAAAACTCAACTTTCGTTCTGCAAATGACATCATTGGTAAAACCATTACCATCAATGGAATTAAAGCCCCTGTAGTAGGTGTTGTAAATGATTTTTATAATTATTCATTTCATTCAGAGTCTACACCTATCTGCATTATGCCTGATTATTCTAATTACCGGAATTGTGCAGTGAAATTAACCAGCCCGGATATAAAGCATACTTTGGCATCATTAGAAAAAGTATGGAACGCAGCTTATCCCGAATATCTTTATTCATACCGGTTCGTTGATGAACACATCGCCAGTTTTTATGAAATGGATGCTGTCATGCTCACCCTGATTGAAATATTTGCCATGATTGCCATTTTCATCGGCTGCCTGGGTTTGTACGGCCTGGTATCGTTCATGGCTGTACGAAAAACAAAGGAGATCGGTGTACGTAAAGTACTGGGAGCAGGTATTGGTAATATACTCTGGATGTTTGGTAAGGAATTTACTATTCTGTTACTGATCGCTTTCGTGATTTCCGCACCAATAGCCTGGATGGCGATGAATCATTACCTGCTGGATTTCAATTATCGTATTGAAATTAGTGCCGGGATATTCGTGGCTGCTATCGGGTTCACTTTCGTGATCGCATTGATCACGGTAGGTTACCGTTCGGTTAAAGCTTCTTTTGCCAATCCAGTTACCAGTTTAAGATCTGAATAGGAAAGGAATTTGTCGGCTATATGTGAACGTTATGTTTCATGAATTAATCAATTTTTATGATTAAAAATTATATCACCACGGCTTTCAGAAATTTCAAGCGTAATAAATTATTCTCGCTGATCAATATCTCCGGCCTGGCCATTGGCATCAGTGCTTCTTTGATCATTTACCTGATCGTGCAATACGAATTCAGTTATGAGCAATCCAGGCAGGATAAGGACCGGATTTACAGAATTACCAGTGATATTGGCTTTGCCGGGGGTGAACGGTATAAAAATTCGGGAGTAACCATGCCCATGCCGGAAGCTGTGCGTAAAGAAGTGACCGGTATAGAAGTGATGACGCATTTTGTGACTGCCAATGAAACAAAAGTGTCTATTCCCGGTAATGGCCAGCAACCGCCTACTACCTTTAAGAATCAGACCGATCTCATTTTTGCTGATGAATATTATTTTAAATTGTTTCCGCAAGAAAGAATGGCAGGTTCGTCAGATGCAAGTTTGAAAGAACCTTTGGAGGTCATTCTTACAGAGAGCAGGGCGAAAACATATTTCGGTAATTTGCCTGCCGCCCAGGTGATCGGAAAACAAGTGGTATATGATGACAGCATACGTACGACGGTAATTGCCGTAGTGAAAGATGTAGATGTTGCTTCAGATTTTGATTTTAAGGAATTCATTTCTTTGTCTACAATCACTGAAACAAATTTAAAAGAAAACTACTCGGTAGGCGAATGGGGAAATATTAATTCCAATTCGCAGGCTTTTGTGAAATTGATGCCGAATACTCCCGCTGTGCAGGTTGAAAAACAATTTCCGGCCCTGCGGGAAAAATATCTTCCGAAGCCAGAAGACCCTAACGAGAAGGACGATACGAAAAATCTGCTACAGTCATTGTCAAACCTTCATTTTACGAGTGAGTATGATACGTTTGGAAGACACCAGGCGCACAAACCAACTTTGTACGGATTGCTGGCTGTTGCAGTTTTCCTGTTGTTGTTAGGCAGCATCAACTTCATCAACCTTACCACTGCACAATCTACACAAAGAGCCAAAGAGATCGGCGTACGCAAAACCATGGGAGGCAGCCGTAAACAACTGATGATACAGTTCCTTAGTGAAACAACATTATTAACCCTGGTTGCTACGATCCTTTCAATCGCAATCAGTCCATGGTTGTTGCATATATTCAGGGATTTTATTCCTAAAGGCATTTCATTTTCTTCTATCAACCAGTGGCATGTATGGTTGTTCTTGTGTTTACTTGTTGTTGTGGTGAGCCTGCTGGCCGGCGTATACCCGGCACTGATACTTTCCCGGTTTCAGCCGGTGAGTGTACTTAAAAGCAATGCGAATACAAGTGGAACAACTTCCAGGAGAGTTTGGTTAAGAAAATCTCTTACGGTCACTCAATTTGTCATTGCGCAATTCCTGGTGATCGCCACATTGGTCGTATCTAAACAGGTTCATTATTCACTGCACAAAGACCTGGGATACAAAAAGGAAGCTATTGTGACATTCAATACCCGTTGGAATTTTTTCAGTGATAAAGTAGATAACAGGCGGTTTGAATTATTGGAAAAACTGAAAGCGATACCGGAGATCAATAAAGTTAGCCTCGCAGGACCTGCTCCCGCTTCGTTGAGCACATCTTCAACAAGCATGACACTGGAAGATGGCGGTAAAAAAGTTGAATCCATGGTGGAAGTTAAAAGTGCCAATGCAGATTTCTTTTCAATATATGGACTAAAGATTATGCATGGGAGATCGTTAAGGCCCAGTGATACAACCCTTGAATATGTTATCAATGAAACCTATGCCCATGCGCTCGGTTATCCTAGATCCCAAGATGCAATCGGTAAAATGATTGAGAGGAATGCCGTTAAATTGCCCATTGTTGGTATTGTGAAGGATTTTCATACCAAGTCTACCCATAGTATCATTAAACCCCTGGCTTTTTCCGATAGTAAGAACAGCAGTTTCACCATGCACCTGTCTTTAAAACCATCAGGGAATGATCCGGATACCTGGAAACGTGGATTGGCAAAAATTGAAACAGCTTATAAGTCATTGTATCCAGATGACGATTTCAATTATGCTTTCTTTGATGAAACCATAGCTTCTTTTTATAAAAGTGAGGCGCAGATATCCCGGTTGTTAAATTGGGCAACGGGCCTGTGTATTTTCATCAGCAGCCTTGGTTTGTTGGGACTCGTGATATTTAGTACCAACCAGCGGGTAAAGGAAATCGGTGTTCGCAAGGTTTTGGGCGCTTCTGTAATGCAGATCATCTCGTTGATCTCGGCAGATTTTATAAGGCTGGTATTTATCGCTTTTGTAATAGCGTCACCCATTGCCTGGTGGGCCATGAACAGGTGGCTGGAGGATTTTGCCTACCGAACCAGTATCAGCTGGTGGATCTTTGCCACCTGCTGCCTGGGTATGTTGCTGATTTCTATGTTTATTTTGGGAATCCGTACATACCGGTCTGCAACACAAAATCCCGTCAGGTCATTGAGGACAGAATAAAGTATTTCGAACTTCACTTTACAAAAGTTAAATCAACCAAATATGATAGAATTAAAAGGAATTTACAAATGGCATAATACGGGAAGTAACCGCACTTTCATCCTGAAGGATATTAATTTTTCAATGAAAGAAGGAGAATTCGTTTCCATCATGGGCCCATCAGGATCTGGTAAATCAACTTTATTGAATATCATAGGAATGCTGGATGAACCTTCTGAAGGCCAGTACCACTTTATGTTTGAGCCGGTGCACCAATTAAAGGAGAAACAACGGTCAGCTTTATATAAAAAATACATTGGCTTCGTATTCCAGGCTTATCACCTGATTGATGAGCTTACCGTGTATGAAAACATCGAAACACCATTGATATACCAGGGCATCGGTTCATCTGAACGCAAATCAATGGTAGCGGATATGCTTGACCGTTTTAATATCGTTGGAAAAAAAGATCTTTTTCCTTCCCAGCTTTCGGGTGGGCAACAGCAACTGGTTGGTATCGCAAGAGCCCTGATCGCCAAACCCAAATTGCTTCTGGCAGATGAACCAACCGGAAATCTAAATTCAAAACAAGGTGAGGAGATCATGCAATTATTCAGTGAATTGAACAAAGAGGGTGTTGCCATCATCCAGGTAACTCATTCAGAAAAAAATGCGGCCTATGGATCCAGGATTATCAACCTGTTGGATGGGCGTATTGAATTGTAATATTTAAATCAACAGTGATCATGAAATTAAAATACTTCCATATCTCTATACTGGCATGCTTATGTTTTCATGTAGTTCAGGCACAGACTAACGCGAATGCCTATACCTTAAAATCTGCTATTGAGCTGGCGCTTGCCAATAACGTAACCATAAAACAGGCCGATCTGAAAACATCAGGAGCAAAGGAGAATGCACGGCAGGCGTCATTTAACCGTTTGCCGTCTATCAGTGCAGGGTTAAATTACGGCATAAACAATGGCCGTAGTATCGATCCATTTACCAATAGCTACAATAACCAGCAACTGTCTTCATCAAATGGAAATATCACCGCCTCTTTACCACTTTTCCAGGGATTTAGGAACCAGGCGGCTATTCAGCAGAACTCACTTTCTTACAAGGCTGCGGGGTTGGAAGCACAGCAGTCCAGGGATAATCTTGCACTGGATGTGGCACAGGCTTTTCTGCAGGTATTGAGTAATGAGGATCAGTTAAATCTTCTTAAAAAGCAGGCATCCGTTACCGATAGCCAGGTTGCAAGGTTGACGTTGTTGAACCAGGAAGGTGCCATTGCACCACCATTGCTGGCCGATCTGAAAGGTCAATATGCATCAGACCAGGTTTCTGTATTAAATGCGGAGAATGCACTGCAGTCTGCAAAACTTTCCCTGGCAACGCTGATGAATATTGACTATAAAAAAGAAATGATCTTAAGCAGGGAAGGCCTTGATATGACTCCAATCCCTTATGGTGAAACGGCAATAAAAGTTTACGAAGCTGCCATTGAGAAAATGGCGTTGGTGAAGGCGGTGGATCTTCGAACATCTGCTGCAATGAAAGGAATTAAGTTGGCTTCGGCAGATTATTACCCAACAGTGTCTCTATTTGGACAATTGAATTCAAATTACTCCAGTTTAGCACGCACATTAACGGCTGCTTCCATCAGTGAAGTACCGTCGGGCGATTTCGTAAATATAGGTACCAGTAAAGTACCGGTCTTTACGCGGCAAACAGATTATAACAGTAGTAAGATCGGGTACGTCAGGCAGTTAAGCAATAACTTCAATACCTATTTCGGGATAAGTCTGCAGGTGCCGATATTCAGTGGATTCCAGGCCAGGACAAAGGTTTCATTGGCACGCCTTGAAGCAAAGAATGCAGGGTTTATAGCAGCTGATACGAGAAGACAATTGAAACAATCGGTTGATAAAGCATACCTCGACATGCAAACAGCTTTCGAAAGGCTGAACCTTCTGCAACAACAGGTAAATGAATTCAGGGAATCGTTCAGGGCAGCGGGCATCCGGTTTGAACTGGGAAGTATACACGCTGTTGAATACCTAACGGTTAAGACTAACCTCGATCGGGCTGAAGTAAACTTAAGTGTAGCCAGGTATGAATATTTACTCAGGACAAAAGTGCTGGATTTTTACCAGGGAAATATAAACTGGTGATGTATTGTAAAAAATGAGCTCCCTGTGGAAACAGGGAGCGTGATGCGATAAACTATAACCGCACATGAGAAACTAATAATAATTTTAATCGGGGTTGCAGGAACAAAATTAGGCCTTGCTTTTTTAACTATTCTGATGAGTTTACTGAAGGATGAATCTTTACAGACAGGCAATTAAAATAAACATCTGAAATAATTTCCAATCAATAAACCTGTTCATCATGCTTCGGTTATCCATTTACGAAAGTAAGGTGCTGTTAACTGGCTGATGATGATGCAATGATCACGTTCCGGTATATCAAGATCAACCTGCAGCTTTACTTTTTCATAAGGCTTGTAACATTTTACAAAATTCAGGTTAATAATGTATTGCCTGTTGGCCCTGAAAAAAATGGCGTTATCAAGTTCAGCTTCCAATTCATTGAGGGTTTTGTCTACAATGTATTTTTTCTGATGCTTATCAACCAGGTATACCATTTTATTTTCTGTATAGAACATGGCTATGTCTTCCAGTTTGATCGATATATTTTCAATTCCTTTTTTAACGATCAAACGGGTTTTCTTTTTGGGATTTGTGAATTCAAGCAGGTTCTTCAGTGATTGATCATGCCTGATGAAATGATCTTCCAGCATTTTGTATTTCCAAAGTGCCTGGCTAAGTTCTTCTTTCCCAACCGGCTTTAGCAGGTAGTCGATTCCGTTGTTTTCAAATGCGTATAGCATGAACCTGTCGAACCCGGTTATGAAGATCACAGGGGTATTGATGGTCACTTCCCTGAAAATGTCAAATGAAAGTCCATCTCCAAGTTGTACATCGCTGAATATAATATCCGTTTTATTTCCGGATTTGAAGTATTCAATACTTTCTTTAACACTTGTTAGTACGGCATCTATTGCAACTTCATAGCCTGTATTCTTCAATGAATCAAGCAGGTTTTGTTGTGCGATGTGTTCGTCTTCAATGATGATTGCGTGTATCATAAGGATCTGTTTATTTGGTTATGATGGGCAGTTTTACAACGAAACGGTTCTCGAAAAAATCATTCCGGATATTTTTCCTTGCCATCAGGAAGTATTGTGCATCCAGGTTCCTCAATCCAACTTTTGTAGAGTTTACCATCGAGGGTTTCTGCATCAATGAATTCTGAACGACCAGGTAATCTTTTTCCGATGATATGGTTATCATCAATGGTTTTTCTTTTGACAGTTCATTGTGTTTGATTGCATTTTCAACCAATATCTGCAGGGCGCATGGAATGATCAGCATTTTTCTGATCTCTGCTTCGTTTAGGTTGATCTTCCACTGTATATTGTTGTCATGCCTGATCTGTAACAGGAAAAAGTAATTTTTTATAAAATCCACTTCGTTGCTCACTGTTACGAGATCCTTACTCCTGTTGAGCAGGAAGTATTTGTACACTTCCGCCAGTTTCCTGTTAAATTGTCCCGCTTTTTCGGGATCGTGTGCAATCAGGTGTGACAATGTATTCAAAGAGTTAAAAATAAAATGCGGATCCAGTTCATTTCGCAATGCATTCATTTCCGCATGGGTTAGTTCTTCATCCAGTTGGTTCACGATCTTGTTGTCGATCTCTCTTTCCTTACTCAGGTACAATACTTCATAAACCAACGTGAAAATGATCACTGCCATGGTAGACAGGAATACAGATTCATAGATCGGATTCCAGCTAAACGGTTCGCCCGATATTTTCAACCATATCATACACAACACAGCCATCAATGCACTTCCATACAATCCCGATATGAGAGATATGGATAGGATCTTTGAAAAAGGCTTCTGGTTTACCGGGTATAATTTTCTTAGCTTCAAATGAATCCATTGACAACCCTTCCAGATACAAAATGAAACCCAAATGAAATACAAGGAAGCTCCTGTAACCTGCAAACTGTTATACCGGCTATATGTGATAATGCCCGAGGTATAGGAAATTCCAATACCCAGGAATGGTATGAACAGCATTTGCATGATTCGATCCCTGATCATAATGGTTGTTTATCGCTATTCTTTCCTGTAGTTACCGAAGTAGTTGGTTAAAGCAGTCCCGCAAAAGCAATACGGGTATTATTATATTATCAATGACATCAGCATGGATTCATTAGCTGCAACATTCATATAATGATTGACATAAAAATGACAAATGGTATTCATATAGAATAAATGGTCAGTATCCGGTTTGGATTGAATATTCATTTAATACGGGTGTCAGATTTTTACAAGAGGGCTTTGTAATCATTACTGGTGGCCGATTTTAGCGATCAATGTTCCGCTTTTTATTTCAAACTCCTTTTTTAATGTTTCAGTTTATTGTTTTCATATTCCGGTAAGTTAACGTTCCGGATAAAACAGCAATCCTGCAAATTGTATGTCTATGTAAGTAATCATCCGTGATTTATTTTCTCATTATAAATTTTATCAGAATGGAGAACAGTCTACCAAAAAGCAACAAGCTGCTTAAAGCAATGCTTGGACTTATTTTTATTTTATTCAGCTTGCCGGCATTGGTCTTTGCACAGGGTCGAACCATCAGCGGTAAGGTGACAGATGCCAATGGACCTTTGGCTAATGTATCGGTTACCATTAAAGGAACTACAACCGGTACGTCAACAGGAAAAGATGGATATTATTCCATCAACCTGCCAACGGGGGCAAAACAAGTTGAGTTCAGTATCCTGAACTATGAAACACAAACGGTAACGATTAGGGGCAGTAATGACATCTCACCAACTATGGTTGCAGCAGGATCAAAAGTGCTGGAAGAAGTTGTATTGACCGGTATCAACCGGGTGAGGAAGTCTAAATTCTCTGGCGCATCCAATAAGATAGCTGCAAGGGATATTGAAAACAAACCGGTAGGTTCGTTCGACCAGTTATTGCAGGGAAGAGCACCTGGCGTATTGGCCTTAACCGGTAGCGGGCAACCGGGAACGTCGTCTGCGATCATCATTCGCGGCCAGAATTCCATTTCGGGTGGAAGCACGCCGTTATATATAGTAGATGGTATCCCCGTAGAAGCTTCTGTGTTCCAGGGATTCAACAGCAATGACTTTGCTTCCGTTGACATCTTTCGGGATGCGGCTACGCAGGCATTATATGGATCGCGTGGATCTGCAGGTGTTATTGTAGTCACCACCAAACGTGGTTCGGCAGGAAGATTCAAGCTTTCTTATGCAACACAATTTGGTATAAAGGAAAAGCCAACTTTCGCTTTCAAACCAATGACCACGCAGCAATTGTTAGAAGCGCAGCATGATTATGGTTCCATTGTGGGTGGTGCAACCAATAACAACGACAACATTCCGGGCTGGTTCCTTTCAAAAGACAATCCACGCTATGGTACCTTAACCCCGGCTGACCAGGCATTGGCCGATCGTGCGCTTGATTCTATCTCCCGGATAAATACCAATTGGTATGATGAATTTTATCGCAGGGGAACTTTTAGTAATCATGAACTGAGTTTTTCAGGCGGCACAGGCAAGGCCAGGTTTTACAGCAGCCTTGGCATTTATAAAGAGGAAGGGATCATCAAACCTTCTGATATGAAAAGAGTGACATTCAGAAACAATATTGATTTCTCTGATGATCGTTTCAGTTTTGCCATATCATCCAACATAGGGTATGTGAAACGAAATTTTGATCCTGCTTTTCCAGGTTTCATTGCGCAATTCAATTCTTTCCTGATACCTAATATCCAGGCGCCTTATTCCCAGGTACGTAACCCTGGTGGAAGCTTTGCAACGGGTGGAAACGGGGATATAGGCAATTCAAAATATGTAGCTGCTCAGTACCTCGACATAAAAAATTTAGACAAAGTTTATAATGACCAGGCAAAGGTAACCCTTGGCATTACGCTTGGATATAAAATATCTGATTACCTGTCGGCATCCATTTCTGCGGGTGCAGATTTCAGGGAAACACAAAATTCAACTTATAATAGCCGGGAAGCTTTTGTTCGAACAGCGGCAGCAGGGCAGGGAAGTCTTACCCAGCTCGCCGGTGCCCAGTCTGAAGCATTGGCCCGCTTTATCACAACCAGTGTAAGGCCATCGCTGACATTTGCAAAAACAGTCAAAGACAAACATGATTTTGAAGTAACAGCACTGAGTGAATATATACAGGAAAATTCGAAGGGAATTGGTTTTACCGGGTTTGGAATAGATCCCCGTACTCCAAACACTGCAGGTGTTATTGAGCAAGGTAATGCCGGGAACCAATTGTATTCCACCATTCCCAATGCACTTAATTCAAAATCCATGAATACGCTGGTTTCAGGATTGGGTTTGGTAAGGTACACGTATGATGGCCGATATACCATAACTGGATCGTATAGACGAGATGGTTCATCCAAACTTCCGGAAGCAACTAGGTGGGTAGGATTTTATTCCGTTGGAGGAATCTGGGAGATTACAAAGGAAAATTTTGCAAAAAACCTTAAAGCAATAAACACCTTGCGTTTAAGGGTGAGTTATGGTGGATCGGGAAATGCGAATAATTTCCCTGCAGAATATTTATACCAGTCAACATATGGTACCGGTACCTATTCTGGTTTAACCACACAGGTTCCTACCTATCCCGGCAATCCAAAAGCAAAGTGGGAAACAACCTATACGTTGAATACCGGTGTTGATTTTGAACTGTTTAGTCGTCGCGTGTATGGTGATATTAACTTGTATGATAAACGAACCAAGGATCTGTACGTCACCAGGCAATTACCTGCAGAAGCCGGAGGATTTTCTGTAGAAGTAAATTCAGGTGAATTGCAGAACAAAGGATTTGAATGGAATATCAATGCAGACCTGATTCGTAAAAAAGATTTTGGCATTACCGTATTTGCAAACGGAGGTTACAATAAAAATGAACTGCTGAGCCTGGGTGGTGAAACACCTTATGAATTTGGAACCTCGTTTCTTAAAGAAGGTCTTCCACTGGGTTCGCATTATGAAGTTAAGTGGGGAGGTGTAGACGCAGCAACAGGCCAGCCTTTATATTATGACCTTGAGGGAAAACTAACCAATGTATACAGTGCATCGAATTCGGTTTCAGACTTTGGAACATGGGAAGCGCCATGGAAAGGAGGCTTCGGAACAAATATCCGGTTTAAGGATATGGAGATTTCATTACTCTTCAGTTGGCAGCAAGGTGCGTATAAATCAGATAACCTTGAATATTTTGTTGAGAATCCGGTTGGGTTTTTGGATGGTGGATATAACCAATCAGCATCCCTTAATTTCTGGAAAAAACCAGGCGATGTGGCCTCAACCCCCAGCCCATTGTATGGTACGAATTTCAGCTCGAAACTTATTCATAAAGCTGATTTCATGAGACTGAGAGATGTTACTTTCTCCTATAACATTCCACGCAGTATGTTAGTGGGTAATAAATTTATTTCATCTGCAAGGTTCTTTGCACAGGCAACTAACCTGTTCCTATGGACGAAATGGAAAGGCATTGATCCGGAAGCAGGTGCAGTTAACATTAACCTGGGTGAATTTCCCAATCCCCGGTCATTTACTGCCGGGCTGAATGTAACTTTTTAATTCATTAAAGCAACAAAATATGAAACTTAGAAAATACAGTCTTTGTTTATTAAGCGCCGCATTATTATTCGGCAGCTGTAAAAAGGAACTGAATCAAAACGATCCTCAGTCGTTCAGCGATGAAAATGCGTTCACCACAATTGACCACGTTCAGTATGGTGTAAACGCTGCATTCGGCAGGTATTCTACTTATGCCACCGATGTATATAAAAATGCACTTACTTCCGATGAAGCCAAGATTGGCGCCGACAATGCAGGCTCAGGTGCGCTCACTTACCGTTACCAATATGGTTCTGATAATACAACGGGTAATGATGTAATTGCAGGTTACTATGGATACTATTCGCTGATCGACCAGGTGAATAGGGTATTACCAAATGTTGATAAAGTAACCGGGGGTACCGAAGGACGTAAAAGTGAATTGAAGGGCCAGTTACTTGGATTAAGGGGCATTGCACATTTTGGATTGCTACAGGCTTTCTGCAAAAATTACAATCCATCAGATCCTTTGGGAGTTGCTATTATGACTGAATTTAATGCTGCGGCTAAGCCTTCCCGTAATACTATGGGAGAAGTGATGGCCCAGATTCAGGCCGACCTGGATTCGGCAAAAAATCTCCTGCCACTTGTTACATCTACCAACTTCAGCGATACCGTGTTCAACAGGTTGAATGTAGCTGCATACCAGGCAAGGATCGCATTGTACAGGGGAGATTTTGATGCGGCTGTTAGTTATAGCAGCGAGGTCATTAATTCGGGTATCAAGCCTTTGGTGAGTGGCGGGGAGTATGCAGGGATCTGGATCGATAACAATACAAATGAATCCCTTTTCCGCATCCGTTTTCTTCAAAGTGTTGGTATTGGCGGATTGTGGACCGGTTCTGGTAACAGTATTACCATTGCCCCATCTGATAAATTATTTAATTCATATACCGCCGGAGATGTTCGCCTGGCCAGTTTTATAGGTACCAATGCAGCCGGTAATCATTATGTAAATAAGCATTATGCATCAAGCCGTGGAGCGAGGATCGTGGATTTGAAAGCCTGTCGTACTGCTGAAATGTACCTGATCAGGGCTGAAGCCTATGCCAGGAAATCATCGCCAGACCTCGCTGCCGGAGCGGCTGACCTGAATTTTCTCAGGAGCAAAAGGATTACAGGTTACGTGGACGAAACCTTTACCAATACCACTCAACTCTTTAATGCGGTATTGTTTGAAAGATTCAAAGAACTGTGTTTTGAAGGTTTCCGTTTTTATGATCTGAAACGAAACAACCTCCCTGTTGAACGGAGCAGCACGGATGCAAGTTCGCAATGGCAGACATTGCCTGCTAATTCACACCTGTTCGTATACCCGATACCGAGAGATGCCATTCTCGCTAATCCGAATACCATTCAGAATAGTGGATATTAAATACTTCATGCAAAACAATTAATACATCATCTACAAAATATTTTTATGAAATTAATTAACCGATTATACCTGCTCGCATTCGTAGGTTGCCTGTTATTGTTCGTTGGATGTAAGAAATCAGATGATTTCGTTTTGCCACCGTCACAGGCACATTTCGACGGAGCTAAAGACCAGGCTTATGCTGTGCGTAGCGCTACGGTAGAACCATTTAAAATAGAAGTTGGTACAACCGATGTAGCATCCGTTGACAGAACGGTAAGCTTTACCATCAGTTCACCAACAGGTGCTGCTGCGGGTACCCAGTACCGTATTGATGGAGGTAATACCATTACCATTCCTGCGGGAAAAGCCACGGCATTCATTTCCATCCAGGGATTATACAGTGGATTTCCTGTAGGAAGAGTAGATACTTTAATACTAAGCCTGTCTACTCCGTCTATTGACCCCGCAGGATTTTCGGATACCGTGCGCCTGGCTATCGGAGATATCTGTGTAGAAGGAGTTGGTTTTGTGTTGGGTGACCTGGATGGTACATACGCCAATACAACGGAAACTTTTGGTACCAGTCCATACGGGCCATATACCACATCAATCCTGTCAATTACTTCAACCGGTGCAACATCAGCCATAATTGAAGTAGCGAATATCTGGGATAATGGCTGGGGCCCTATTTCATTTAACATAGACTGGTCTGATCCTGCTGCATTGAGAACAGATGTTGTTCCCCAGGCGGCTGTACCAGGCAGCAATGCCGGTGATATCAATGCCACTTATGCAGGGCAAACAATCGCTGTTAGGGCTCATCCCACCGGGGGACCTGGTACATTTTCAACATGCAACAATACATTTTCCCTGAAAATGCAGTTAGGCGTAACCGGTGTTGGTTATTTTGGATCCGTATACACAGTGAACCTGGCTAGGTAGATTTTGTTTTGGAATATGGTAAGTTTGAAAGGATACAGGCCCTTCGGGATGCCGTATCCTTTCTTTTTATGACATAAATCAATGAACAGTATTATGCAGATCAGGATTAAACCGACGACATATGGATATTTTTATGGTTAAATATGTCTTATGTCGATGGATAGTCAATTGCTTCAAAAGTATAATATCCCGGTTCCGCGGTATACCAGTTACCCACCTGTGCCATATTGGGATGACAGCATTGATGTAGACCAATGGAAATCGGTATTCAGCAGCCAGGTTGCGAAGGGCAACCGGGAAGATGGGATCAGCCTCTATATTCATTTGCCTTTTTGTGAATCGCTGTGCAGTTATTGCGGATGCAATAAAAAGATCACAACGAATCATTCGGTAGAAGATGTTTATATCGATGCCTTGTTAAAAGAATGGGACATGTATCTTTCGCTGATGAATGAATGGCCTGTCATCAGGGAGCTGCATTTGGGCGGAGGTACACCTACATTTTTTTCTGCAGCAAATCTTGAAAAATTATTATCGGGGATTTTTAGTAAAGCGATGATCCATCCGCAGCATGAATTCAGTTTCGAAGGACATCCAAACAATACAACTTTGCTGCAATTGCAAACCTTATACAGGCTTGGTTTCAGGAGGGTAAGTTATGGTGTGCAGGACATGGATCCGGAAGTGCAACGCGTCATCAGCCGTATTCAACCAATAGAGAATGTACAAACAGCCGTAGAGAATGCCCGGCAGGCAGGCTATCATTCAGTAAACTTTGACCTGATTTATGGGTTGCCCCTGCAAACAGCCGATACCATGCGCAGGACAATTGAACAAACGATCGCATTGAAGCCAGACAGGATCGCATTTTATAGTTATGCCCATGTGCCGTGGACAAGTCGTGGGCAAAGGTTATTCGATGAAAAGGATCTTCCTTCCACAGGCGAAAAAATGAAATTATACCAGCTTGGAAAAGATATGTTTACAGCTAAGGGTTACCGTGAGATAGGAATGGATCACTTTGCTCTACCCAACGAGGACCTGTACATTGCGAAACAGGAAGGCCGGTTGCATCGTAATTTCATGGGTTATACAACTCAACACACTTCAATGCTTATTGGCTTGGGTGTTTCCAGTATCAGTGATGCCGGTTCCGCCTATGCGCAGAATGAAAAGACCCTGCACAATTATTATGCTGCTATTGACAAAAATGAATTTCCCTTGACCAAGGGTTATTTTTTAACAACCGAAGATATTCACTGCAAAAACTATACCCTCGATATTATTTGTAAAGGAAATACCGTATTCAATAAGGAAGACATTCCCATGTTAAAGAAATATAGTTTCCCTGAATTGACAAGCCTTGAAGCAGATGGACTTATCCAGTGGTCGGAACGGGGTTTGCAATTGACCGTAACTGGTGATCATTTTGTAAGGAATGTTTGCAGTGCTTTTGACATGTTTCTCCAACAGAAAAAACTCGCCGGAGAAAAGCCGAAATTCAGCAAGGCTGTTTGATGCAAATCATCTTAAGTGTTTACTTTTTCCAGGTAAGTTGATACAAAGCAACCCTGAAAACATGATCAAAGCCGCACCAAATAACATTTCATTAATACCAGGAACCAGGATATAACTTAATGCACTCACACCTTGTGTCATTAATAAAATTTCATTGATTAAGATTCCGCCGGTAAAAATAATGAGCCCGGTTTTCACGATCACAGAAAGCGGTATTAATTTTTCAGCGAAGATATACCCGATCAGGAAGAGACTTATTACGCCCAGCAATACCAGGTGCAGGTACCCGATAACGATAGGTCTGAAACCGAAAGCCAGGTCGCTCAGGGAAGGAACGACCGATCCTAATTGAAGGAGCAGTTTCACCGTAAGGGCTATAGCAGAAAGTAATAAGATGTTTTTAGCTATCCTTGGCGCCTTGCCCATTATTTCCTTGTGCTTATTTTTCAGTAACCAGATCAATTTTACCAAAGCCAATACCTGCATGATTGCAGCGGCAATAACGATGATATATAACCAAACAGGAAGTTTCATCCATAAAGTAGACAATAAATAGGCAGGTACCAATGCCCAGGCAAATAACCTGAATATCTCCTTAAGTTTTACATCGGGTATGCCCGAGTGCAGCAGGTTGGCAGTGAGGAGTCCCATGCAACCGAAAAAGAACCATCCATTATATTGAAAATGCAGGTAAAAATATTCAGCCGCCAGGTAAGCGTTTTGATTACTGATCCGATTTACCATCATAAAGGCGAGTGCGAATGCTCCGAGAGAAGATAATGCATTGAATAGAACAGCTCCTTTAAACCACCGGGCCGCCGTGTCTTTTATCATTAATTTATTCAGGTCTTTCCAGTACTTTACTCCAAAAACATACGATACAAACACCGACAAAGTTGAAATAACAATTGATACAGGTCCATAGCCTTCTATTGGAAAGGCGATAAGCATTCCATAGGCTGTTAATAGGTTTGCATATAATAACCATTTGTACCTGGAAAAAGCTGCATCATCTTTTTTAATGTGTAAGTATCCAACCAGTAATGTCATCAGCACCTGGGTGATCCAGCCGGCAAAAGCAAAATGTGAATGGCCGTGGAGTAAATGTTTTTGTTGTATGAAGGGTAAATAAAAAGCAATTTTATACCGGAGTATCACACCAATCAGCGCAACGATCATTAGATTGAGTAATGCAATTCTGATCCATCGTTGTTGTGAAAAATTCATGGATTTCATTTCAGCAAAGTAATCAAGACCCATGGCTACTGGCTATGATTTGAGTCATAAACTAGCAATATATTTTGCCCTTGTTGATCACCAGCTGTCCCTTGTCGTGCATGCTCCGTATAGTTCGTATAACAGTTTCAACCCGAAGTCCCGTCATATCGGCAATTTGTTGCCTGGTGAGTTTTAGCATATTGCAATCGGTGCAGATGTTTTTTTTGTTGCTTTTGAAATAATGCAGGAGGGTAGAAATACTGTGTTCAGGATTGTGCTGGGCCATCTCTTTCAAAATGAAGAATTTGAAACGTAACCTTTTTGAGAGTAACCGGCTGAATGAAAAATGGATATCCTGGTTTTCTTTCAGCAATTCATGAAAAGTGGATTTATGTAATCGAAGGATAACAGAATCTGTGTTGGCAATGGCTGTTGCAGCATAAGGCTCATCATCAAATAAAGGGAGTTCTCCAAAACAATCCCCGGGTTCGATCAGGATCTGTAAAAATTCTTTCCCATCATCATTGATGTTGACCCATCTTACTGCGCCACTGATAAGTTGGTAATAAAAATTAGCGGGCGATCCTTCCTGGAATATATACTCACCAGCCGACACTTTTTTATAAGCAGCACCCCAGGTAAGTAATGTATCAATGTCGATCATCATATGGTCATTATTAATGGTAAAGAGCTAAAATATTACGATGACCTATTACTGCCAATGATGTAACATAGTACAATGTATGATTTTAATCATACGCTGGCATGGTTATTAATATGATTTACGGAATGATCTGTGTATCAATATGATACTGTAGGGAGAAGCAGATTGCTTTTAGCTGAATATAACCATTATGTAATTTATGACTGCACGCATAAAATTCAAATGTGCTACAGAGTAATGTTGTGGTATTAAATTTCATTATAAAACATAAAGTATGAAAAAATTAGCATTCATTTTAGTCTTAGCTGTATTTGCTGCCTCTTGTGGCGGAAATAATGATACAAGTAATGCGAATGAACCTACTGCACCTGCCGATACCAAAACAACAGAAAACGGCAATCCTTCTTATGATCCTAAAAGAGGCGAAGGAAAATTCACTAAAGTGGAAGTCGGCGAAAGTCTTGATGTGGCGAAAGCCACGAATGGCGAGAAAGTGTATAGTGTGAAATGCAGTGGTTGCCATAAGCTTAGCGAAGAAAGGCTGGTAGGTCCGGGATGGAAAGGTGTAACGGTAAGGCATACCCCGGAATGGATTATGAATTTTTCCACCAATACAGATGCCATGTTGAATAAGGATCCCAAGGCACAGGCTCAACTTGAAATTTGCCTCGTTAGAATGCCTAACCAAAACCTAAGCGATGATGATGCCAGGAACCTGTATGAATTCATGCGGAAAGTAGACGGTGCAAAATAGCTCTACTGTCCTTCCACTTCAGCATTTAATGCTATAACAATGCCTGCTGAAGAACCATCAAAAGAATACTCTATAATCCTTAATAAATAATGATATGAAAAAGTACAGATTACCATACGCCGGGATACTCATCCTTGCTGTTGTTTTCACCATAAATGCCTGTAAGCCAAAAAATGCCGGGGATGCCGTAAGCGGCGATGCTGCTGCTAAATCTTATGTGGCACCGGGTAAATACGATGCATTTTATAATTTTGTTTCCGGTGGCTTTAGCGGCCAATTAAGCGTCTATGGCTTACCGTCTGGAAGGTTACTCCGTGTTATTCCTGTTTTTTCAGTAGATCCTGAAAAAGGTTGGGGATATAGTGAAGAAACCAAACCTATGCTGAATACTTCCCATGGCATTGTTCCCTGGGATGATCTTCACCATACCGAAATGTCGCAAACCAATGGAGAGATCGATGGCCGTTGGGTTTTTGGCAATGCCAATAATACACCTCGTGTGGCCAGGATCGATCTGAGTACGTTTCGTACTGCGGAGATCATTGAACTGCCAAACAGTGCGGGTAATCACTCTTCACCTTTCATAACCGAAAATACAGAATATGTTGTTGCGGGTACCCGTTTCAGTGTACCGCCGGATGATGTAAATGGTGATATCAGCATCAACACATACAAACAAAATTTTAAAGGAACCCTTAGTTTTATCAGTGTTGATAAAAATGACGGGAATATGGATATTGCTTTCCAGATTCAATGCCCAGGTGTGAATTTTGATCTGAGCCATGCCGGTAAAGGAAAATCACATGGCTGGTTTTTCTTCTCCTGCTATAATACCGAACAGGCCAATACGTTGCTGGAAGTGAACGCTTCGCAAAAAGATAAAGATTTTATCATGGCCGTTAACTGGAAAAAAGCGGAAGAATACCTAAAAGCCGGAAAGGGAAGAAAACAACCGGTGAAATATGCACACAATAAATATGATGAAAAAACTCATACGGCTACTTCTGAAATTAAAACAGAAGTCATTGTACTCGATGCCAAAGAATTGAAAGACATATGTTACATGATTCCTTGTCCGAAATCACCGCATGGTTGTGATGTGGATCCAACAGGCGAATATATCGTGGGTAGTGGTAAACTGGCCGCATTGATACCGGTATTCAGTTTTGATAAATTGCAAAAAGCCATTGCTGCAAAAGACTTTATTGGTGATTATGATGGTATTCCCGTTGTTAAGTATGAATCTGCTTTATATGGTGAAGTGAAGAAGCCTGGTCTTGGTCCTTTGCATACCGAGTTTGATGGTAAAGGCAACGCTTATACGTCGTTCTTTGTTTCTTCTGAAGTGGTAAAATGGAATATTAAAGATCTGAAAGTGCTCGACAGGGTGCCTACTTATTATTCTGTTGGCCATCTTTGTATACCAGGTGGCGATAGTAAAAAACCAAATCCAAAATACCTGATCGCTTATAATAAAATTACCAAAGACCGTTATCTGCCTACAGGACCAGAGTTATCTCAAAGCGCACAATTGTACGACATCAGCGGAGATAAGATGCAACTGATCCTCGATTTTCCTACTATCGGTGAGCCACATTATGCACAGGCAGTGGCTGCGGATGTGATAAAGAATAAATCGGTGAAATTCTTTAAACTCGAAGATAATAAACATGCTTTTGTAGCCAATGGAGAAAGTACCACTAAGGTAGTACGGGAAGGAAATAACGTACATGTATACATGACAGCTATACGTTCGCATCTTACGCCCGATAATATTGAGGGCATCAAAATGGGTGACCAGGTTTATTTCCACGTGACCAATATTGAACAGGACTGGGATGTACCACATGGCTTTGCTATCAAAGGCGCTGCCAATGCAGAATTGCTGATCATGCCTGGAGAAACGCAAACACTGAAATGGTCGCCAGACCGTACCGGTATCTTCCCGATGTATTGCACTGATTTCTGCAGTGCATTGCACCAGGAAATGTCGGGATATATTAGGATATCCCCTGCTGGTAGTAATGTTCCATTATTATTCAGTACCGGTACTAACCTGCCGTCATCTGATTCAGCTAATAAAAAATAACGATCACAAATGGCTGCTGCTGTACAGGCGGCAGCCATTTAATACTTAAGAAAAATTTTGATTCAATACATTTTCTAAATCTTAGAACTTATGGAGCAGAAAAGAATACAAACGTGGGCAAGAATACTCCTGTTCTTATGTGGATTGGCTTTGATCGCTGTTTTGTTTGTTCCGATTTGGCGTATAGACCTGGATGCACCCCAATACCCGGAAGGCCTGAGGCTACTCATTTTTGCAGATAACCTTGGAGGTAATGTAGATATTATCAATGGTCTCAACCACTATATTGGCATGAAAACCCTGCACGCCAGTGATTTTATAGAGTTCACTGTGTTAAAATATATTATCATCTTTTTTGCTTTGGCATTTTGTATTACATCTGTAATAGGGAAACGAAAATTTCTCTACTTACTGTTTATTCTATTTGTTGCATTTGGCGTATTGGCCATGGTCGATTTTTGGCGATGGGAGTACAACTATGGTCATAACCTTGATCCCAATGCTGCCATCATTGTTCCTGGAATGGCTTATCAACCACCATTGATAGGGTTTAAACAGCTATTGAACTTTGGCGCCTATTCGGTGCCTGATATTGGCGGATGGATATTTGTAGCTGTTGGCGCAATCATACTCATGCTGGTAATTGTTGAATGGAGAGCAGCCAGGAATTCTGTAAAAAGCAAACCTGTAATGGCAATGATCATAAGCCTTTCAATGCTCGCTTTATCATCCTGTGCTCAGAAACCGAAACCCATTCATTATGGATCTGATCAATGTAGTTTTTGCAAGATGACGATCAGTGATAATCGTTTTGGCGCTCAGCTGATCACCTCTAAAGGTAAAATTTACAACTTCGACGATATTCATTGCCTGCAAACTTACCTTGAAGCTGAGGCTTCAAACCTTTCAGGAAAAGAACGCATTTATTTTACCAATTTCAGTTCAGATCATTCATTGATCTATTCAAAGGACGCTTTCCTGCTGAAATCGCCTGAACTTAAGAGCCCCATGGGTGGAAATATTGCAGCCTTTAACCAACAGGATAGTTTGCAGAAAATGAAGGATTTTTATCATGGCAGTAACATTAACTGGATTGATATCAAACCCAAATGAAATACCTGGTTTATATATTCGCTGGTTTATTTATGACATTGCATGTTTCTGCGAGGGTGATTCAGGTAGGATCATCACATACGGTGCATACCATCCAGGAAGCGCTGCGTGTAGCCATAAACGGTGATAGTATCATTGTGTATGGAGGCAATTATCGTGAGAAGAATATTTCCATTACAAAAAGTATAACGCTTATTGGAAAAAACTTTCCTGTTTTGGATGGAGAACATTTATACGAGATCATATCAATCCGGGCACCTTTTGTAACGATCGAAGGTTTTAAGATTGTTCATTCAGGTGTATCAAGTATTGAAGATTTTGCCGGCATCAAGAT
>JAKQKY010000015.1 GCA_029560415.1 Bacteroidota bacterium
GGCCAGGTCGGTTTGAGTGCTGATCTCGCTGGCCAATTCTTTTTCGCCATACTCATACCTGTTCGTTCCTTCATGCGAACCATTGGAAGCAAGCTCCGGGATAGATGGCGCACGGAATGCACGGGCCAGGTTCAGTTTGATATTCACCGTTTTACTTAGCGCATAAGCGGTACCGATACTACCCGATATATTGGAGAATGTTTTTGTAAATGCAGCTCCTTTTATATTGGAATCTTCCAGCAGTGCTTTAGCATTAATATACCGGCTATCGAAACGGGCACCGCCACTGATGGTAAACTTCCCGGCTTCCTTTTGTACAAATCCATACACACCCGCATCATTGAGTGTATAATCCGGGATAAGTTGTTCCACCCCTTTATTACTGTTCTGCTGGTTCATTCCATTGAAACCGACAGAAGGTTTCCACCCGTTTCGTTCCTTGAAATGCAGTTGCGATGTATAAGTCACTGTTTTCAGATCAAAATACAATTCCCGTTCGTCCAGGTCGTCAGGATTGCCAAATTCTTCCCGCTGGTTGCGCTGCCATCCAACATTAAGGGATAGACGATTTTGCCCAATCTTAAAATTATTGTCTAAGGCTATCTTAACATGCCTGATATGCTGGTAAGGAATTTCCGGATCTGTACTTTTAAAATCTGCTGTTAAGGCCCGTTCCACCCCGCCACCTGCAATAGGCTTCACAAAAAAACCGTCTGCATCCCTTTCCCCTTCTACAAGCCCTGCCTTTAAGTTGAATTTACTGATTACTAAATGGCTGTAACCCCAACCCCCATTATAGCCTACATAGCCGCCCCAGTTATGTTCATTGAATTTTGAATTGAACACATATCCATCATATTTATTCTGAAAATCTGCAGCCGCTTTTATGGTTCCATAAGCATTCCAGTTAAAACCATTTATATTCCCCGCAATATTTCCATACAAACTTCTCAGCCTGTTATTAGTCTGGTAGTTGGAACCCAGGTTCATCTTCAGTGTATTTTTCTGAACTGGCACATTGCTGATGATGTTGATCACCCCGGCCATGGCATCACTGCCATATACCAGCGATGCAGGCCCTTTAAGTACTTCAATTTTATTTACGCTGGCTTCATCTACTTCAATGCCATGTTCATCGCCCCATTGCTGTCCTTCCTGCCGTACGCCATCATTGATCGTAAGAACACGGTTATACCCCAATCCGCGAATGAGTGGTTTCGAAATTGCCGGACCGGTTGAGATGGATGAAATACCTGCCTTCTTTGTAATGGATTCTATGATATTGGTTGAAACCGTTTGTACCAGGTCTTCTTTTCGCAATACTGAAACCTGGAAAGGAACTTTTTTCAATTGGGTGGCCTTCGTAACACCGGTTATGATAACAGCATTGTTCTCAATGATCGATTCACTCATCATAAAATCTTTTCGCATATCACCCTGTATGAAAATATTTTCCGCGATCGTGGTGTAACCAATATGCGATATTTCTACCAGGTGCATTCCTTCGCTGATATTTGAAATAATAAAACTGCCATTCACGTCGCTGCTACTGCCGGCTTTAATATCGGCCAGGTATACAGATGCCCCCTGGATGGGTAAGCCTGTCAATGCATCTTTTATGGTTCCGCTGAAACTTCCTTTCAGGGGTGGAAAATTTTCCTTCGCCGACACTGCATAGAACGTAATGATTAATATGAAGAATAAAAGAATATTTTTTTTCATGACTTGTATATTAGGATGATCTCAATCAACAAAGGGGTTGATGGATGATCTTGGTCTGTTTGAAATGATGGTATAGAAAAGAGGCAGTTATCGCAATGTTGTACAAATTGCCAATAACCAAAATTGAGTATAGAAAAATTTATACCAATGGTGGACCGCGAAGGGTTAAGTTGATCTGTTCTGCAGTAAATAAAGAAAATGCCCTGCTGATAGAATAAGCAAATTCAGGCAGGGAAATAAGTTGATCTGGATTTTGTGATACCGATAAATAAGGAGATGTTGCTACAATATTATTACAGTCACAGTGATAAGTGGTAGCATTGAACTGGAGCCTGTCATTTGTTTTATGGGTTGTATTATCAGTATGATCTGCAACCAGGTTATGAATGACCTGCTTGGGAGTAATACTTAACAGGAACGTACACAATACGAATACGCCAGCCAGTTTTTTTACAATATGGTTCCCTAAATTTTTGATACGTGGTTGCAAATTACAACCTTTAGTTGAAAAATGCAGCTTAAAAATAATTGCTGCATTTTTTTAACGAAAAATTTACCGATGTTAAAGCCAGGGGATTGATGTTATGCAATATGTTCAATGATGCCGGCAATGCCTTGCCCGCCACCTACACAGGCGCTCACAATACCATATTTCTTGTTAAGCCTTTTCATATCCTGGGTGATCTGTATCGTGAGTTTGCAACCGGTACATCCTAACGGATGACCTAACGCAATAGCACCTCCATTGATATTAACGATCTCGGGATTGAGTTCCAGCTTCCTGATCACCGCCAGTGCCTGCGATGCAAAGGCCTCGTTCAATTCAATAAGATCTATTTGAGATAGCGACATTCCTGCTTGTTTCAATACTTTAGGGATCGCTTCCACCGGGCCAATGCCCATGATACGGGGATGCACACCTGCACTCGCACAATTTACCAGCCGGGCAATGGGTTTTAAACCCAGCTCATTCACCATTCTTTCACTCATCACAATCACAAATGCAGCGCCATCGCTGGTTTGCGAGGAATTACCGGCAGTAACGGAACCGCCGGCCGCAAATGCCGGTTTCAGTTTTGCAAGCCCTTCCGGTGTGGTATCGGCCCTCACGCCTTCATCGGTATCCACTACATAATTTCTTTTCTGCTTTTTACCCTTTTGATCTAGATAAATTTCTTCTACCGTGATCGGCAATATGCCCGATTTAAAATATCCCTCACGGATTGCCGTACCCGCTTTTAAATGGCTGTTATAACTAAACAGGTCCTGGTCTTCCCGGCTTACATTATATTCCTTGGCCACCGCTTCTGCCGTGAGGCCCATACTCAAATAATAATCGGGTTCATCTACTGCGATGGAATAAGCAGGCACTGTTTTCCAACCTGCTGTTGGCACCAGGCTCATGCTTTCTGTTCCACCAGCAATGATGCATTCTGCCATACCCGTGCGAATTTTGGCTGTAGCCATGGCAATGCTTTCCAGGCCACTTGCACAATAACGGTTTATGGTGATGCCCGCCGCATGAAATCCTACCGCACGTGCCGAAATGATCCGGCCTACCTGCAATCCTTGTTCCGCCTCGGGAACCGCATTTCCCACGATCACATCATCTACCCGCAACGGATCCAGTTGAGGCACGCTGGCCAACAATCCTTTTATTACATCTATGGCCAGGTCATCGGGTCTCGTGAACCGAAATCCCCCTCTTTTACTTTTTGCAATAGCTGTTCTGTAACCTGCAACGATATACGCTTCCTGCATGATTTTGTTTTTAAAATGATTGGGTGCTGTCGGCAACCGATCCTTGCCCAGCTTCAGTTCCGGCTTTTCGTTACAAGCTCCACGTTGTTTCACTTTCCACTTCAATCCGGCAGCTTTTCAGCGGTTGGACTACACCCAGGCTATATTTAGTTGTGTATGCAACTTTATAGACCAAAGTTATCATTTACCCTTCAAAACAAAAAACTAAATTGACTACGTTATTTTTGCATCCACATGTATCAATTACTCCGCCGCTTTCTGTTCCTGTTCGACGCCGAAAAAGTGCACTATTTCTCCATGAACGCTCTTCGCCTTCTATGTAAATGGCCATTGACAAAAGGAATTTTGGGCAACATGTTCAGGCCCGCCGGGGATCATCGGTTCAGGTTTTTGAATATCAATTTTCCCAACAGGGTTGGCCTCGGCGCCGGCTTTGACAAAAATGCCCGTTACCTCACCGAACTGCAAACGCTGGGTTTTGGTCATGTAGAAATTGGCACCGTAACACCAATGCCGCAGGATGGCAATGAAAAACCCAGGTTATTCAGGTTGCCCAAAGACAAAGCCCTCATCAACCGCATGGGATTCAACAATGATGGTATGGATGACATAGCTGCAAGGTTGAAACAATGGCGACTCGCGTCAACGGTTAATCGAAAATCTGCA
>JAKQKY010000030.1 GCA_029560415.1 Bacteroidota bacterium
ATCTGTTCCAAAATATAAAATGGGTAAGGTGCCGATCCCGGTATGCGCTGCTACGGCCACACTGAATGAAAATCCTCCACCCAGACCTTCATTGATGAGGGTAGATGTAATGAAATCCTTACCAAGGCCATTAAATGTTTCGGGAATGGATGCACCTAAAAGACCCTGCTCTCCCGCCTTGATCAACAGGGATGGCATCAGCCCCGGTTCAGCCTGGTCGATGCGGTCGATCACCGGCAATACTTCTGTAAGCAGAAACTGGTGACACATATCTTTCACCATTTGTTGTTCCTCATTAAAATCTTCCGGGATGAAAATGTCTGCAGCATTGCTTTCTTTGATCAGCCATTCGCCGCCTTTCAGCAAATTGATTTTTTCAGATGTGGTACTCATTGTGATGATATTAAATGTGTTGAGAAATGTTCGCTATTTTAAATTTTCATAAACCTGCTGCAATACCTCTTTCGCAATTTCAATCTGCCCATTGGTAACACCTGCCAACGCTTCATTCAGGGTTTGGTTGGCCACTTCCATGGTCTTTACCTGTAATTCGAGCGCTTCGGGAGTGAGGTAAATCATGTTGATCCTACGGTCATCCTTACTCGCAACCCGTTTAACCAATCTGAGCTTTTCAAGGTTATCTACCAGGCGGGTAATACTGGGTTTATCCCGAAAGGTGGCGTCGCATAAAGATTGTTGGCTCATCCCGTCCTCCTTCCATAAATGATACAAAATGCTCCATTGCTCAATGGTGATGTCGATATTATTCGCCTTGAAATTCTTCTGCATACGACGGGCAATGGCTGTACTGGCCTTACCTGTGATAAAACTGTATAGTTCGCTTTTCTTAAATTGGTTGTTTGGCATATAGTTGTTTAAACAACTATATAAAGATAAACATTCATTTCAATTTCAAAAAATTATTTTTGTGTTTCCGGCGGGCTAAACATGAGCAGCATCGTTGCGCAGCAGTCGTATACCATAAAACATTGTGCAGCATTTCATACTTTCTATATCTTGAATTAATCTTCCTGGTGCATCTCTTTACTTTTAGGAGATAAATGATTAACCGAAATCCATCTCTTGAAAAAAGGGAATCATTCGTCTTTTTATCAGAATTATTGCAAATAAAAAGCGCACCCGTTTAGAGTACGCTTTGAAGAACTGTATCATTTTTTTAAAACTTCACCACGCGAACTACTTTTTGCACAGCTCCCTGCTTCACTTCTATCATATACGCACCAGGATGTAATTCTGAGCCAAGGTTAATGGTTTGATTTGGCATTATTGTTAATTGCCTGTATGAACGACCGGTCATATCCAATACCCTTACTCCTAATTTTTCTTTCCCGGCAGTAATAACCCGTAGTTTGAAATCTGTCGTGGAGGGATTAGGATATACATTTAATTCCATTTCATTTGGCAAAATATTAAAAGAAGAAATGGGGGCAGCTATTGATTTGGCAAATGGCGGAGGAGTTTCTTCACACGCAGGCAATTTAACCGTAGTTGTGCGAATTACGCTGTTGCCACAATTATTTCTGCCCTGGGCGGTTACAATGCCACTGACCGCTGTTGGGGGATAAGAAACAGTGATACTCGAAGTGCCTTGTCCATTGATGATCGTACCCGCAGTAGCTACCCAGTTTACCGATGTGGCATTGGAAGGAAGCGAAGATAACGTGTAGGTGTAGATGCGGTTTGGACAAGAAACGGTATTGATTACATCTATAACACCAGGTGTAGACGGCAATAGTGTGCCAATCGCTAAGGTTCTTACACTGCTGGTACCGCACCCGTTTGTAGCTCTAACGGTGATTGAACCATTTGTAAAGCCTGGCGGATATGTAAAAGATATACTGTTGGTTCCTTGACCGCTCAAACCTATAGCCCCGATTGGTACCGACCAGGTATAGTTTGTTGCATTGGCTACTGCAGGTATGCTGTAAGCAGCGGGAGTTCCGTTAGGGGCAATATACTCACAAGCAATAGTTGGACCGCTGATCAAACTCGGCGTAGAAGGATTATTCCGGGAAATGTTAAAGCTGCGTGCCTGGCTGGTGCCGCATTCATTCACTGCACGAACCGTGATAGCACTGGTGGTAAATCCGCTGCTAAACGTTACCGTTACCGTAGTATCATTAACGCCTGGTCCGTTGGGGTGACCAATGCTGGTAGTACCAGGTTGTGCGGCCCACAAATAAGAGGTAGCAGCAGTTGCTTTAGGTATGGTGAAGCTGATGGTATTGCCTGTGCCGAGAACAGGACAAACATCAGATGAACTGGCATTGATAGGGGCGGGTGTAGATGGAAATTGAGCCAACAGGTAATAAATTGTTTGAGCACTAACACCACATACCGAAGTAGCTGTTACTTTTAATTGTTTGTTTGCCTGTGACGAAAATCCGGAAAGAAAAGTCACCGTTAGGTTGGCCGTGCCCTGTCCATTTTGAATCACCACATTGGGTGGTACCAGCCAGTTGTAGGCAGTTGCACCAATTGAATTGGCTGTGTAGGTTGCCGTTGTTGAAGTGCCTACAATAGGGCAAACATTGGTTAATCCAGTTACCACGGGTGAGGCGCCGCTGGCGATGCTGATAGGTGCTGATGCTATTGCTGGCGCACCACATCCAGTATTGATATTGTAAATGATCAAAGCGGTTCCAGCTGTAATACCTGTTACCAAACCAGTCGTTTGGTCTACCGTTGCCACTGCCTCATTACTGCTGCTCCAGCTACCTCCGCCATCGCCGTTACTGGTAAAAGTAGTTGTACCTCCATTACATAGATTACCCGTACCCGTTACCACGCCGGCATTTACATTGGGGTTAACTGTAAGTGATGTGCTGGCTGATTGCGGCGCTGTGCAACCTGTGTTAATAGTATACGTTATGGTTGTTGTGCCGGCACTCAATGCTGTAACCAATCCTGTTGAAACATTCACTGTGGCCGCCAGCTCATTACTGCTGCTCCAGCTGCCCCCCGGATCGCCATTACTGGTATATGTGGCCGTACCACCAATACAGAGGTTAGCCGCACCTGTTACCACACCGGCGTTTACATTGGGGTTAACCGTAAGTGATGTACTGGCTGATTGTGGCGCAGCGCAACCTGTGTTAATAGTATACGTTATGGTTGTTGTGCCGGCACTCAATGCTGTAACCAATCCTGTTGAAACATTCACTGTGGCCGCCAGCTCATTACTGCTGCTCCAGCTGCCCCCCGCATCGCCATTACTGGTATATGTGGCCGTACCCCCAATACAGAGGTTAGCCACACCTGTTACTACGCCGGCGTTTACATTGGGGTTAACCGTTACCGTTATACTGGCACAAAGATCCGGGGTTACACAACCACCCTCTCCTCTTGCATAGTATGTTGTAGTGGAAGTGGGCGAAACGGTAATACTGGCGCCGCTGCCTTCTGTAGTTCCTCCACAACTGCCGCTGTACCATTGCCAGTTGGTAGCACTGTTAAGGCTGCCGGTACCAATGCTTAAGCTTGTGCTGTTGCCACTACAAATAACATTGTTGGTAGCGCTAAGCATAGGTACAGTAGGATTAATACATGGCGGTATAAGGTTGACTTCGATCAAATTGGTATAGATGGGTCTGTAACCCGTAGCTCCAGAAAATTCAAATTTTTTGGTATATATGTTACTATTCGCATCGTATTCAAACAATACTCCCCAACCGTTTGTCCCACCTCCGCTTGTCATCCCGTACAATTTACCGTTGGCTGCCTTACTGAGTGAGCCTTGAGGGGTAGACCCTTTAAAAAAATCAAAATCAAATTTTTTTGAAAATACATTGCTTGTTGCATCGTACTCAAATAATACTCCACTAAAACCAGTTGTCCCACCACCACTTGTCATCCCGTACAATTTGCCGTTGTTAGCTTTAACCAATGAGCCAGTAGGGTTATTCCCGTCATTACCAGAAAAATCATACTTTTTGGTATACACATTGCTGTTGACATCGTATTCAAATAATACACCTTGATTGCTTGCCCCACCCCCATATGTCATTCCGTACAGTTTTCCGTTTGTTACCTCAATCAATGAACCCCTGGGATTTGATCCGTTTGCAGTAGAAAAATCATACTTTTTGGTATACACAGTACTGTTGACATCGTATTCAAACAATACACCCAAACCGTTTGTTCCTCCTCCGCTTGTCATCCCGTATAATTTGCCGTTGGATGCCTCTATCAATGAGCCTTCCGGATAAATTCCATTCGGTGCAGAAAAATCAAATTTTTTAGTGTAACTATTGATATTCGCATCGTATTCAAACAATACTCCTTGATTGCTTGCCCCACCCACAACTGTCATTCCGTATAATTTGCCGTTGGATGCCTCTATCAATGAGCCTCTAGGATTTGAGCCGTTCGCAGAAGAAAAATCATGCTTTTTAATATAAACATTGTTACTCGTATTGTATTCAAACAATACTCCTAAACCGTTTACCCCACCTTGATTTGTCATCCCATACAATTTACTGTTGGATGCCTCAATTAATGACCCGAAAGGAGAAGATGCGTTTGAAGGAGAAAAATCAAATTTTTTGGAATAACTATTGTTGGTCATATTGTATTCAAACAATACACCCGAAGCGTTAACCCCACCATTTTGTGTCATACCGTACAATTTGCCATTGACAGCTTCCATCAATGAGCCCCTGGGATTTGAGCCGTTTGTGGAAGAAAAATCAAATCTTTTACTGTAAACATTGCTATTAGCGTCGTATTCAAACAATACTCCTTGATTGTTTGCCCCACCCAATAATGTCAATCCATATAATTTACCATTGGATGCCTTTATCATTGAGCTATAGGGATTTATCCCATTGAGAAAAGAGTAATCAACCTTTTTAGTATATACATTGATACTCACATCGTATTCAAACAATACTCCTTGATTGTTTGCCCCACCCCCTGGTGTCATCCCGTACAATTTACCATTGGCTGTCTCAATCAAAGAACCTTCCGGATAAACTCCATTCGGAGTAGAAAAATCGAACTTTTTGGTATACACATTATTGACCGCATCGTATTCAAATAATACCCCAAGTCCGTTTGCCCCTCCATATTGTGTCATACCATACATTTTCCCGTTGGATGCCTCAATCAATGAGCCTCTGGGTGCAGAACCATTCGCAGTAGAAAAATCAAACTTTATATTATATACATTACTGATTGCATCGTATTCAAATAATACCCCAAGTCCGTTTGCCCCTCCATATTGTGTCATACCATACATTTTCCCGTTGGATGCCTCAATCAATGAGCCAAAAGGATTTCGCCCGGTTGCATTAGAAAATTCAAATTTTTTGGTATATATGTTACTATTAGCATCGTATTCAAACAACACTCCACTTCTATTTAAACCTCCTCCAGTTGTCAATCCATACAATTTGCCGTTGGATGCCTCAATCAATGAACCGTAAGGATAAGTTCCATCTGTATCAGAAAATTCAAATTTTTTGCTATATATGTTACTATTAGCATCGTATTCAAACAATACACCTTGATTGTTTGCCCCACCTTGATATGTCATACCGTATAATTTTCCGTTGGAAGACTGTGTTAATTTGGTATGCTGGGGATATTTTCCGGGGATGCCTTCAAAATTATACTGTTTGGTCAAACTCGTTCCTCCGGTGGGTATACCGAAAATACTACCAAACTGCATACCTCCTTCTGAAGTCATACCAAACAGGGTTGGTTGTGCATAGCTGATCTGCTGTTGCGATAGAATAATAAAAAGGCCCAAAAAAACAGCCTTGATAAAATTTTTACAAAAATGATTGGTTTGCAATTTCATGATGTTGATTTTTTTGGTATAAATTTCCAGGCAGAGAAATACACGCATTTCCATGCAGAGAATAAGAAAAATGATTGAGGAATGAGGTAAGGCCGGATTAATTTTCGCCAGGATATCCGTTACTAAAGTATTAAAAATTGTTATACGAGCATCCATTTCAATATTAAATTATAAGAAACCGTTTTTTAACGGTATTTGACATGCGGTTACCATTTGTGAATTTTATGAACCCCGGGTTTGAAAAATCACTAACACGTTGACCCCGCATCGCAAACAAGCTTATTTTTGTTTCACCTACATCGGTAATCAGCAGCGACATCGTTGCGTCGCACCCTTGTACAGCAAAACGTTATGCAGCTTTTTTTGATCGTATTATTGGGGGTTTTAATGTTGCTCTATGGCAGTTTATTGCTGTATTATCGTTCGGCCTGGGTTAGCATACTTAATTATGTTGAACGAAAAAGTCAAGAACCGCTTCCTTTCATTTCGGTATTGATCCCAGCACGCAATGAAGCCCACCAGGTCAGCAACCTACTTCAATCGCTGGAAGTACAACAATTCCCGGGAAATTCTTTTGAGGTCATAGTCATCGACGATCATTCCACCGATCACACTGTTGATGTTGTTGAATCTTTCATAAAAAAAACAACAATTCCTATACGAATAATATCACTCCGCGAAACACTGAAGGGTGAAGCCATTAATTCCTACAAGAAAAAAGCCATAGAAACAGGCATTGCCCAAAGCCGGGGTGAATTGATCGTAACCACCGACGCCGATTGTGTGGTTCCACCCTTGTGGCTGTCAACCATTGCCAATGTTTACCAGCTCCGGAAACCAAAAATGATCGTGATGCCGGTGGGCATTGAAGCCAGCCTGCGCCCCATCGAAATATTTCAGTCGCTCGATTTTATGACCCTGCAGGGTATCACCGGTGCTGCGCTACATAAAAATTTTCATGGTATGTGCAATGGCGCCAACCTGGCGTATACAAAAGAGTCTTTCTATGCTGTGAATGGTTTTACAGGAATCGATTCCATTGCCAGCGGCGATGATATGCTTCTGCTGCACAAAATAAAAGATCAATTTCCTGAAGGCATCTGTTACATCAAATCAAAAGATGTTATCGTGTATACGAAACCGGTAGTTTCGCTGGGCGCTTTTTTTCAGCAACGTATACGCTGGGCCAGCAAGTCTGACCAATACAGCGATAAAACACTTTTGCCTGTTTTGTTATTGGTGTATTTCTTTAACCTGCTGCTGCTGTTGACAGGCATTCTATGTTTTTTTGTAAATAGTCTCCCAATTGTAACCATACTTTCACTCCCTTTTGTTTTCGGAGGAGTAATAATTTTAAAAACCATACTCGAACTTATTTTCCTATACCCTGTTTCGGTTTTCTTTGGCAAGCAAAAATTGCTTTGGTTTTTTCCTTTATTCCAACCCCTGCATATTATTTATACGGTTGCTGCGGGTTGGCTTGGAAAATTCGGAACCTATGAATGGAAAGAAAGAAAAGTGAAGTAACCGAAGAAGCCTTTCCTCATGATTCAACTTTAATTGTACTTTGCAATATGAAGGAACCGTCAAATTCTGTTGCAGCCCAGGGCTGGAAACGGCTAAAGAAAAATAAACCGGCCATGGCGGGCTTCATCATCATTGTGTTCGTGATGCTACTCGCCATTTTTGGTTATATGATCGTTCCCGATAACTCACCAGATGCAGATCTTCAAACCATAGAGATACAGGCGAAAAAACCAGGATACACCCAAATGTTCCTGCTCATTCCCGAAACAGGCAACACCCGCCCGAACCCTATAGAAGAATGGTTCATGGGAAAAAAATCAACATCAAGGTATTTGCCAATTACCGGGTATGAAATAAAAGGAAAGGAATTGATCGTATCCAAATACATCGATGAGGATACAACCATCAAACAGGTATATTCTATTGATCTGCTTACTGGTAACAAGCCTGGTAATATTTCATCGCAAATTGTTACCAAAAAATACTGGCTGGGTACAGATACATTCGGAAGAGATATGTTGAGCAGGCTCGTGGTTGGTGCCAGGGTAAGCCTGGCCGTTGGTTTCATTGCCGTTCTGGTTTCATTAATTTTAGGCATTCTGTTGGGTGCACTTGCGGGATACTATCGCGGTTGGATAGACGAAGTAATCATGTGGTTTGTAAATGTAACCTGGAGCATACCAACTTTGTTGCTCGTGTTTGCAGTTACCATTGCCATGGGAAAAGGTTTCTGGCAGATTTTTATAGCGGTGGGCCTCACCATGTGGGTAAGTGTTGCCAGGCTTGTTCGGGGGCAGGTGCTTGCATTAAAAGAACTTGAGTTTGTGCAGGCTGCCAGGGCATTGGGTTATAAAGATGGGCGTATAATATTCAGGCATATCATACCCAATATGCTGGGACCGTTGATGGTAATTGCGGCAGGTAATTTTGCTACGGCCATCATCATAGAAGCCGGCTTAAGTTTTTTAGGAATTGGTGTACAGGCTCCGCAACCAAGCTGGGGACTGATGATCAAAGAAAATTATCACTTCATCATCACGCACAATCCATTGATGGCCTTGTTGCCGGGATTTGCCATTATGATCCTGGTACTGTCGTTTAATTTACTCGGCAATGGATTACGCGATGCGTTGGATGTAAAGGATTAATCAATAGGTGCCACCGGAACGTTCCTGCTAAATCCTTCTTCCAGGGAGATAAAGGTTTCTGTCCGCTCTATCCCTTTGATCTTTTGCAGTTCATCGTGCAGCACATGTCGCAACTGGGTGATGTCTTTACAAACCACTTCAATGAACATGCTGTAATTTCCGGTGATATAATTTAATCGAATGATCTCGGGAATCTTCATCAGGTCTTTTGCAACGGTATCATAAAGAGAACTCTTTTCAAGATAGATACCTACAAAAGCGGTGATGTCATATCCCAATAATTTAAGATCTACATTCAGGCGGGTTCCTTTAACGATATTACTTTCCTGCAGTTTTTTGATACGTACATGTATCGTGCCGCCACTTACAAATAGTTTTTTGCCCAATTCGGCATAGGAAATCTCTGCATTTTCCATCATTGCATGAATAATCTGAAGATCGAGTTTGTCAAGATTTAATTTCGCAGCCATTTTTCAATCGTTTTTCGTGAGAATTCAATAATACATGCAAATATTTGAAATATTTCTATATTTTCAAAATAATTGTTGAAATATTTTTAAAATAAATTCTATTCCTTTAGTTTTGTTGTATCAATCACCGGAAACGGTATCAGATCTTAACATTGTGGGGTGATGAAATTTTTGGCAGACATGCCCCCTTGTCTCGGGGGTGAGGACAACAGGACAAACGTAACATAGAGCCGTGTGTATGGCAACATATGCACGACCGGGGTCGACCACCGAACTTTGTGTTATAGCTAACTGCCTCGTGAAGGTTCGATCCCTTCCCCTACAGCAGGTTTTTCTATTATTAAACCCTTACCGGCCTTGTGCTTGTAAGGGTTTTTTATTGGGGAAATCCTCAAAAAAGTGGGAGGAATTAACGGTCTGACCGGTTTAGCATTTCAGCGCTTAACTATTTGATTCCCTTTATGATATACTAATTCACCATTGCTCAAAACGCATATAAATATTAATTAATTTGTACTGATTCTCCGAAATCCGTCAGAAATCAGGCCAACTCTTCATTTTCCCAAATCATCACAACAAGTATCTTTGCCGCTTCATGGCACAAAAAAAACTATTACGATTTGCACAAATAAAAACTTTTGCCAACGTGCACGAATACCCGGTAGGTATGCAGGGAAAATGGATGGCTTTTTTTAAAAATGAAAATCCTGTTATACTTGAACTCGCCTGCGGACGAGGAGAATATGCGATAGGTCTAGCAAAATTATTCCCCGATCAAAATTTTATTGGGGTGGATGTAAAAGGTAACCGAATGTATATCGGTGCCAAAAAAGCCCTTGACGAATCTCTTTCAAATACGGCTTTCTTAAGAACCCAGATCGAAATGCTGCCCGATTATTTTGCCCCGGCTGAAGTAGACCAGATCTGGATCACTTTCCCCGATCCGCAATTACGAACATCAAAAGCCAAAAAAAGACTGACGCATCCCCGGTTCCTGCGCTTATATCAACAGGTTTTGAAACCTGGAGGAACTATACATTTAAAAACAGATTCGCCGGCACTTTACCAGTTCACAAAACTGGTGATTGAAAAATATAGACTTACAGAATTGGATTCATCTGAAAACGTTTATGCTGATCAACCGGTTGATCCTGCTCTCCAGATCAAAACACATTATGAAAGCCTCGATATTGCTCAAAGCAATAAAATTTTTTATGTAAGGTTTTCTTTACCCGATAAACTGTCAGACCTTGATGAAGAACTCCAGGAATATTTAAAACAAACAGAACCTTCTCTCGCATAAAATTGTAGAACAAGCAATAACAACCCCAACATGGCAAGTGATTTTATAGAAGGAGAAGATTTTTATTATAACGAAGATGGGAATATGGTCCTCACAGAAAAATACCATCTTAAAAAAGGATATTGTTGTGGCAATGGTTGCAAACATTGTCCCTATCAATTTGAATCGGTTCCCGAACCAAAGCGAAGCGTATTGCTTTCATTTCAACATCCGACAGGTGATGAAAAAGCATAACCTGTTTAATGCGGTAAGATGAAAAAATCAGCCCCTAAAAAAATCAAGGAAGAACAACCCAGGAACACAGGCAAAGAATATAGCTTTTTTTCAGATGTATACGACGTGGTTCGGCAAATTCCAAAAGGCCGTGTTACTTCTTACGGTGCCATTGCATCTTTCCTTGGTACGAAACTCAGTGCCCGTATGGTTGGCTGGGCCATGAATGCTGCACATATAGCAAAACCTTCAGTGCCGGCTCAACGGGTAGTGAACAGGAACGGAATGCTTACCGGGAAACATCATTTTAAAACTCCCACCCACATGGAAGAATTGCTGAAAAAAGACGGCGTGTTGGTAAAGGAAGATACGGTGGTTGATTTTAAAACAAGATTCTGGGATCCTTCAGAGCATCTTCAACTCTGAACATAAACGCTTATCATATTTCTTCATTCGATTGATCGTTGCTACCTTTAATCAAATTCAAGCATGTCGGAAAAATTCATCAACGGGAAAATCAGCTTTATTCACCACGAAAAGAACCGTGCCGTCATTGAATATCTCGATCACGACAAGAAAAAGACCATCCAGGCCGATATTGATGACCGGGCGCAAGCAAAGCTTATTGCACAGAAGATCATCAAAAAGCCACACCGTTTCCTGGTTGGCGACATTGTAAAATTTCAGATCAAGAAAACAGGGGGCAACGGCCGTATACTCTATGCTGATCATGTGCAATACCTGTACAACACAGCGCTGGAAATACTGATCAATAAGGCTGCCATTGAAAATAAGTTCACCGGGTATATCAAGATCACCGACGATGAATACTTTATCAAGGAAATTGATTCTTATCTTTTTTTTCCTTTGAAAATATCCGCTTACGAAATACCTCCCGGTAACGAACAAACGCAGGAAACCGTTTTATTTAAACTTGAAAACATAGAAAACCCGGCAAAGATCACCGCCGTTTTATACAATCATACTTATATCCCTGAATTTTTAACGGCTGTTCAGCATTTTAAGAAGAAGAATCCCACCGAAGCCGTGGTCACTAAAATTTCACCCTTTGCAGTTTACCTGGATTTATTCAATGGTACCATTAGGTCTAAATTAACCATTGATGAATCGATTGCGGAAAAAATTGCAGACAAATCAATACAACCCGGCACTGTTATCCCGGTATTGATTTCTCACCTGAGTCCCGACAGGATCGTTGTAAAGCCGATAGAGGAAAATCCACAAGAAAGCAACTAAGCTACCCCGTTAGTTGTAATAAGGCTGTATCATCCAATAAACGATCACCCCACTCACCGCTACATAAAACCATACCGGCCAGGTGATCCTGGTAAGCTTACGATGTTTTTCATATTCGCCTGTAAGGGCCCTGTAAGCCGTAAATAAGATAAAAGGCAGAATGATCGCCGCCAAAGGAATATGGGTTAATAATAATACATAGTAAATCATTCTTACACTTCCCACCTGCAATTTTTCATCATCACTTAGTATTCCATTGTGATCGAGGTCGCCGAATTTTGTTTCCCCGGCAAGCAGGTGATGCGCTATATAACTCAATAAAAATAATACCGACAACAGGATCGCGGTGATCATGATCTTCTTGTGCAGTAATTGTTTCTTCATTTTTATAGACGCCAGGCCGGCAACCAGCAATATGGCCACAGCCGAATTGATGATGGCATTGATCATGGCAAACACATGAACATTAAAAGGTAGCTCCATTTCAAGCTTTACCTTGCTTAATATTACGACGGCCGCAAATACAATGACAGAAACAGTATATATGAATACCCTGGCTTTTGAATCATTCTTTTGCAAAGAAGGGGTCAGCATTATTTTTTTATTTTTTTATTTTTTATCCTGATTAAAATGTTCATCAGCAAGATCACCATGCCGATACCGATAAAGATCACCGGGAGATATGGAATGAACTCACGGAAAATAGACGGGCTCTTTTTATCCCGTTCCAGCATCAGTGTAGGAATATCGCGTGCCAGCTGGGCCTGTTTCAATGTATCAAATCCATTGTACCATCCACGAACAACACGGCTGCTGTCGAGCAGGAAAAAATTCTCGGTATGAATAAAGGCGGTGTCTACATTTACATCAGCAATACTCGCTTTCATTTCCTGTAACGCAAAATCATATATCTCCTTTTTATTTCCGGTTACAAACCACCAACTATCATGATTGATGTTGAATCGATCGGCAAACTTTCTTAACTGCGGTACGCTATCGCGTTCAGGATCTACACTGATCGAAATAAAATGGACGATATCGGCATTTTTCAAAAACGAGTTCTGCAGTTTCTTCATGTTGCGGGTCAATCCCGGGCAAATAGAAGGACACCTGCTGAAGAAAAAATTGATCACAAGCACTTTTCCTTTCAAATCGTCAAGGCTTACCTGGTTACCTAATTGATTGGTAAAGGTCATGTTCTTTACATGATGCCATAGTGTATCGGTACTGGTTTTTCCTTTTACTTCTTTGGTAATAACATCGTCATAAAAATAACGGTGCGGCATCGGAACGGCATCTTTACTGTAATGTTTTACCAGCCAGTAACCTGTTAATGGCAGGAGGATCGCCAACATCAGGGCAAGTATTGCTTTCTTGTTCAATTTTTTAAATTTTCAATCACAAAGGACGCTAGAAAAACATTACCACAAACATTTTTCTGCCTGTTTTAAAGCATCTCCTGTGATGTATTTAACAATGATCACCCGGAATTCGTTCGTTGATATTTTTCTTCATAAAAAAACCATCGTACCCATATAGGAGAAACGATGGTTTAATATTATTAAAAAACAGATGATTAATCTTTGGCACCTTTCTCTACTGCAGCCGGGGCAACATGTTCGATATTAGGCCTGCTTCCTGCATTTGTATTTCGCAGTACCTTCCAGCTGTTACCATCCCATAAGAATGCAATGATGAACCAAATGAAGAGGCACAAAGGCACAACAATTGTCATGATCATATTCCTTACTTCATCACCAAGGTGCATGAAAACAGAAACGATATAATATGCTTTTGCCAAAGTGAGAATACCAATAATCACTTTTGTGGAAAGCACTGTGGCATAACCCAGGTGACCGTGCTTGGCATATAAAAAGTATCCAAGCGCAAGTTCAATAATGGTTAGCGCAGACAATACCCAAAAAATCTTCCATATCCTGGATGTACCACCAGAATGATCGGGGTGAAAGGTAATTTCTGATGAAGAAGAATGTGATGACATAATTATTTTTTAATAATGAATTTCAGAATTTGATTATACCAGGTAAAAACAAAGGAATACAAAAACCCAAACCAGATCTACAAAGTGCCAGTACAATCCAGCCTTTTCAATCATTTCATAATGACCACGCTGATCAAAATGTCCAAGTTTTGTTTTGATAAGCATCACCACATTTATCACCACTCCACTGAATACGTGAAACCCGTGAAATCCTGTGATGCCGAAGAAATATCCACCAAAAGCAATTGGCCCTGGTGTGGCTACTTCCTGGCCGTTGAACATTACTTCGGGTCCCCAAGGATTTTTAGTAACGGTAGTGCCCCAATGTTCTATTTGTCCATTAACCAGTACTGCATGATCACCCATGATCAAATGCGTCCATTCCCAGGCCTGGCAACTTAAGAACGCTAATCCGCCAAGGATCGTGAGGACCATATATTTTTCAACACCCTTGCGGTTCATTTTATGACCTTCATGCACGGCAAGCACCATGGTAACCGAACTGAAGATCAGGATAAATGTCATTAAACTTACAAAGGCAAGCGGCAGATTTGCATGACCTGCAAATGGAAACGCGTTGAATACATGGTTGGGATCGGCCCAATGGTTTACGCTAAAACGGATGGTTCCATAACTGATCAGGAATGCGCCAAAAGTAAAGGCATCACTCATCAGGAAGTACCACATCATCACTTTGCCATAACTGGCATTGAAAGGGCTCCTTCCACCGTTCCACCATTTTGTTCCTGCGGGTATCGCTGTTGTTGACATAAATTTAAATTCTGATATCTAAAAAATTATTCAAAAATTCAGTTGTTCCTGTTGCTTACCTGATCATCAATAAAAAGATGAGCAAATAGATCCAGAGTATATCTACAAAATGCCAGTAAGTACTGATCAGGTCAACCGGGACAATGCTATAACTCCTGGTTTTGATACTGAATGCTTTTACCGACATAATGATCAATGCGATGATTCCTCCCAGTACGTGAAGGGCATGCAGCCCAACAATTACATATAAAAAAGAATGCGACACATTGCTTTTCCAGGTTACCCCGAGTTCGAGCAATTGTTTAAAGCCGATCACCTGCAACACTATAAAAATGATACCCAACGCAAGTGTTGCACTCATCAGGATTCTATACCTGCCCATGGCCCTTTCTTTAAACGCATTGGAAGCCATGTATACGGTAATACTGCTTAATACAATGGCGGCCGTGCTGAACCAGAATGCAATGGGAAGGTCAAAGGTTACCCAATTGGCCTGGTTGCGCTTTACAATGTAAGCACTGGTTAACCCTGCAAACATCATTAGTATGCTTCCAATTCCTACCCACAAGGTAAATTTATGCGGGTGTATTCTATTTCTTTGCGCTTTCGCCACGATACTCATGCTTAAAAATTTTCACCACTCACTAAATCAAGCCGGCAATTTCTGATAGGTTTGATCCCAATGTTCTGCCATCTAACCGGATTCTTTAGCGCAGCTTATCTGCATATAAGCTAAGGAATACAATCATCAGGTAAAAATAAGAGCCAAACATTACTTTCCTTGCACTGGCCACATCCATCTTTATATAAAGAACAATACTCAAATACACCATACACAAATTACACGCCAGCACTATCCACAAACTTACCAAACCACTCATATCGTAGTAGTGAGGTAAAATTCCGATCGGGATCATCATCACACTATACATCACCGATTGAAGCGCCGTGAATTTGGTAGGTCCCTTATCACTAGGCAACAATTTGAACCCGGCTTTTGTATAGTCCTGGTGCGCAACCCAGGCAATTGCCCAGAAATGTGGAAATTGCCATAGGAACTGAATCGCAAACAATATCCAACCACCCGCACTGAACTCATCTGTTGCAGCCACCCACCCTATCAGGCAGGGCAACGCTCCTGGTAAAGCTCCAACCAACACGGCAATTGAGTTTATTTTTTTAAGGGGTGTATAAATGAACCCATATAAAAACAAACAAAACAGCCCGAGCATGGCACTTTGAAAATTAAAAAAGTACCACATCATGCTTACGCCGAGCAATCCGGAAACAAATGCGAATGTATACGCTTCTGTTACAGTCATGCGCCCGCTTGCGACAGGACGTTTTGCCGTGCGTTTCATCACGGCATCGGTATCTTTTTCAAATGCCTGGTTAATGCTGTTGGCCGATCCGGTGATCAGCATTCCTGCTATAAAAAGTAAAAGAACTTGTATTAAATCAAACCTGATATTCGGCGCCAGCAGGTAGCTTACTACGGTACTGAACACAACCATGAAACTCAAAGTGAACTTGATCAGTTGAAAATAATCCTTCACTTTACTCGCCAATGCAAACGATGTTGAATTGGCTATGGTTTTGTTCTCCTGCATTTTAAAAAATCAATGGTCAATGATCTATGGTTGTTCAACTTCACTCGCTCAGTTCCTGTCCACACTGACAATTGAACGTATGCCTTTATTCATTAATGATCCGTACTTTCATCTGCCCCGATAGGCACATTCTGCGGAATGAAATCTTTTCCGTCTTTAGTGTCTTTAGCATAATCATAAGGCCAGCGATGCACTTCCGGTATTTCACCCGGCCAGTTGCCGTGTCCCGGACGAATTGGTGTAGTCCACTCCAAAGTATTTGCTTGCCATGGATTCAGGTTGGTTACTTTCCGTCCTTTCCAGATGCTATAGAAGAAGTTGAATACAAATAACAATTGTACGGCGAATACGATCATGGCAACCAGGCTGATGAATTCATTCAACCCGTTAAACATTTTAAAGGATTCCCAGTTTGAGAAATCATAATAACGACGAGGCATACCCGCTAATCCTTCGTAGTGCATTGGCCAGAAGATCAGGTAAGCACCGATGATGGTAACCCAGAAATGAATATAAGCCAAGGTATTATTCAGATACCTGCCAAACATTTTAGGGAACCAATGATATACCCCGGCAAACATACCGAAGAATGATGCCACACCCATTACAATGTGGAAGTGGGCAATAACGAAATAGGTATCATGCAGGTGAATATCCAGGGCAGAGTTACCCAGGAAGATACCTGTTAAACCACCACTAATGAACAGGCTCACAAAGCCTATGGCAAATAACATGGCCGGTGTGAAACGGATATTACCTTTCCATAAAGTAGTAAGCCAGTTAAATACTTTGATGGCAGATGGCACCGCGATCAACAAGGTCAATAGTACGAATACCGATCCGAGGAAAGGATTTAACCCGGTTACAAACATATGATGCGCCCAAACCAGGAAGGCCAGGATGGTAATGGCAAACAAAGATCCCACCATTGCCATATATCCAAAGATCGGCTTGCGGCTATTCACCGAAAGGATCTCAGATGACATACCCATCGCAGGTAAGAGAATGATATATACTTCGGGGTGACCCAGGAACCAGAACAAATGCTGGAACAGGATGGCACTTCCACCTTCGTTTGGTAATATTTTACCCGCTACCACGATATCGCTCAAGAAGAAGCTGGTACCCAGGTTACGGTCGAATAACAATAAGATGGCGCCTGATAATAATACAGGGAAAGAAAGTACACCCAACACGGCTGTAAAGAAAAGCGCCCAGATGGTCAATGGCATACGGGTCATGCTCATGCCTTTTGTACGCATGTTGAGAATGGTGGTGATATAATTCAACCCGCCCAATAACGATGAAACAATAAACATGGCCATACTCACCAACCAAAGATCCATTCCTATCTTACTTCCCATCGATGCATCACCCAATGCACTCAATGGAGGATAAATGGTCCACCCGCCGCTGGCAGGCCCGGTTTGAACGAACAGGGAAGAGAACATGATCACAGATGCGAGAAAGAAGAACCAGTAGCTAAGCATATTCAGCATAGGCGAAGCCATATCCCTTGCACCAATTTGAAGTGGTATCAGGAAGTTGGCAAAAGTTCCACTAAGCCCGGCCGTTAGAACAAAGAATACCAGGATGGTTCCGTGCATGGTAACCAAAGCATAGTAAAATTCAGGATCTAATTTTCCTCCTTTTGCCCAATGCCCGAAGAAATCTTCTAACCATGGAAAGGTTTGATCCGGGTAACCAAGCTGCAACCTGAAAACAACTGAAAACAATCCACCGATGATGGCCCAAATGATACCTGTTACCAGGAATTGTTTGGCAATCGTTTTATGATCCTGGCTAAAAACATATTTCGAAATAAATGTCTCGTGGTGGTGGTGTTCATGGTGTGAATCATCATGTGCCCCATGTGATACTACATCATGTAAAGGAATTGCACTGCTCATAATCTTATTATATTATAGGTCCTGTTAATTATTAATTTGCCGGCGTTAATTGTGCAAGTGGTTTACTTGCCACTGCGCTGTCTACCGCCTGTGTTGCTTTGTTTGGATCTTTATCCGGGAATAATGTAAAGTATTCTGGTTTTTGAGAAGCAAGCCATTTTTCATAATCAGCCTGTTTTTCCACCACAATTACTCCACGCATAGAGAAGTGACCCTTGCCGCACATCTGGTCGCAACTAATCTCGTACACGAAATTCGGATTTCCGGTACGGGTTTTCATTTCTTCTGTTGTATACTTTGGAGTAAACCACATGGTTGTTGGAATACCCGGCACAGCATCCATCTTCATCCTGAAATGAGAAAGACCTACGTCATGAATTACATCCATGGCATTGATCACCAATTTGATTGGTTTACCAACGGGAATGTGCATTTCAGTTGTATGCAGATCATCCCAGCTTTCCGGATCCTGGAAATCTACGCCAAGAATGTTTCCGGAAGGATTGTTATATTGCTTATAATGTTTCTTTCCTAAAACGCCGTCTTTACCCGGATACCTCATTTCCCAGGCAAACTGGTGACCGGTGATCTCAACTACCACTGCATCTTTCGGTGCATCGCTGGTCATTTTAAACCAATACTTCAAACCGAATACTACCAACACTGTTAGGAAAATGGCAGGCACGGTAGTCCACAATAATTCAAGTTTGTTATTATGTGGGAAGAAGAATGCTTTTTTACCGTCTCTTTCCTGGTATTTGAATGCAAACCAGAACAGCAATACCTGTGTGATCACAAATACAACACCGGTTACGCCGATGGTAATGTAAAGCATCAGGTCAATTTTTTCTCCTTCCACAGAGGCAGATCCTTGAGGGAACAATGTTTTGCCATAATACAATTCATTGCAGTACCAGGCACCGATGAGCCCGAATACCAGGAATGAAATGAGCATAAAGGCATTGATCTTGTTATTTTGCCTGCGTGTTTTTTCTTCTCCCTTGAGAATGCTTACATATTCACTTGCTTTTGAGATCTGAAAAATGACCACAAAAATCATAACGCCAATGGCAACCAGAAAAAGCTCCTTCATTGTATTTATTTTTTTTCTTCCATAGCCGGTAAACCGGCCATTGAAGGATTTAATATTTAATACTCTTTACCTGATATTTCTTACAAATGTAAAAAGCAATGCAGGCATTCATTGCTTTTGTTGAATGACTATGTGTGATGGATCATACTTTCTTTAAGGAAAGGATGATTTTTGGCTACCAGCGGATGTTTGGTAAAGTACCTGCCCACACCCCACATAATAATACCAATGAACAATGCGGCAATACCAAATTCAAAAGGCATCATTTCTGCATGTTCTTTCATGGTGCCTGGCATTACCATCTGGTAAAAATCGATCCAGTGACCAAAGATGATCAGCACGGCCATGAAAGTTACCATGGTCCAGCTGCGCTTGGTGCTCTTCTTCATCAGGATCAACAACGGGCAAAGGAAGTTTATGATCAGGTTAAAGAAAAATATTCCTTTATATGGACCTCCTTTGGTAGCCGTTCCGATTCTTTCTACAAAATATTTGGTTTCTTCCGGCTGGTTACTATACCAGATCAGCATGTATTGAGAGAACCAGAGATATGTCCAGAATATAGAGAATGCAAACATGAATTTTCCCACATCATGAAGATGTTCTTCGGTAACATATTCAAGTTGACCCCTGTTCTTCAGGTAAATTACAAATATTGCGATCAGCGACATACCAGCTACAAAGGTACTGGCAAATGTGTACCAGCTATACATGGTACTATACCAATGCGGATCGATGCTCATCAGCCATAACCATGGAATGGTAGAGGCTACGGTTAATCCAAAGAACACCGTGAAAAGAGATGCCCAAACAGTATTTTTCCAGATCCATTTTTTTCCTGTTTCATAATTCATCGGACCGTTCTTGTCAGTCTCAAGACTCATGCTCCTCATTTTTCTGCCAAGCAACCACCAAAGGCCAATGGCCAATGCCGACCAGATGGTGAAGAATACAGGATTCAGAAAACCTTTCTTTCCGTTCAAAATCGTATCGTGTGCTACCGCATCTTTATCTAACCAATGGTAAATATCTGTACGACCACCCCAAACAATGGCCATTAAAATTAAAAAGGTAATGATACCCAGGATAGGAACTACACTGGAGATCGCTTCCGGAACCCTGCGCAAGGCAACCTGCCAGCCACCCATGGCCATGGTGGTAACACACATGAAGAACATCGCAGCGTTCACTACCAGCAACCAATAAACGCTGTTCTGGAGCAATACTGCCCAAAAACGGGTGCTGCCGGTATTTTCTCCGTGCCCGCCATGTGCAAATGGATGCAGCATAATAAAGCCGTATAACAATGCTGCTACACCTGCAATGATTAAACCCAGCGTCCACTTTTTATAACTCCCCGGTAATTCAAAATGATGGTTCATCTAAACTTTATTTTTTGTGATTGACTGGCCATTCAACATTAGTAAAAAAGCCAGGCTATTTTTTAAATCAATTTCTTTAATGCGTTTTGAACAATTAACCCTTTTTAACAGCAGCGCTATCTGTTTTAGCCGGTGCCGGTGCTGCTGTTGTTGCTGCTGTTGCGGCTGCTGCTTTGGGTTGAAGTGTTCTGATATAATTCACCATCATCCAACGCTGTTCCCTGCTCAGTTGCGAAGCGTAGCTTCCCATATTGTTTCTACCATATGTAATAGAATGGAACATGGTACCATCCTTCATATCGATATACAATGGCAGGGTAAGGTTGGCAATACCACCAATTTTTCCGGAAGTTGCCAGCGGTCCGTTGCCGGCACCTTTATCACCATGACAGATAGCACAATTGATATTGAAAAGACGTTGCGCTTCCGGTAATTCCAATGCACTCATTGAATCGAGCGGATTTTTAACCATGGCGCTCATTTTATAGCCATTGCTGTCGTTCGGTAAAGTATAAGGGAATAATTCTCCTCTTTTAATGGTTCCTGTAACAGGGGAGTTGTTATAATAAATCAACCTGCCACCTTTTTTAGCGGGGTCAGTTGTAAATTTCGTTGAATCCTGTTCTGCATAGGATTCGTATGCCCGGCTATAGGCCATATCCGGCATGTAAATTTTGCCGGGTTGACGCTTGCTGTCGCAACCGGTAAATGCAATACCCATTGCTAAAAATAACCCTGATATAATTGCAAGTTTTTTCATTATTCGTTACGCTCTTTTGTTAGGTCAATATTTGTTAACCGCCGATGACTGGTTGCAGTTTTTCGACGGTGCTGCCTGTTTTTTTTGATCAATAGCCTTTTTCATCACGGTACAACTTCTGATCGCGATCGTATCGGCCAAGCCACCACCCGGTTTCCGCAACCTGGATATTGATTTCCTTGGCGCCGGCGTTCTGTAAAAAATGCTGTACTTCTACATCGTTTGTTTTATCGGTACACTCAATGGCCATGATAAACAGATCATCTGTGGCACGTGGATGAAAATGATGCTTTTTTACAAAGGGCGACAGTTGGCAGAGGTAGCAAAAAGTAAGTACCATTCCTACCGCCGAAAACAATACGGTCAATTCAAAAGTGATTGGGATCCAGGCTGGCAATGCAAAATGTGGTTTACCACCAATGTTCAGTGGCCAGTCTTTTGTAAATACCCAGCTCATAAAAGTTAATGCCGTTGTTGTTCCGGTAATGGCATATATAAATCCTGCAGTATGCAAACTGGTTTCCCTGATTCCCATGGCGTGATCCAGGCCATGAATAGGAAAAGGCGTATATACATCGTGAATTTTATACCCGGCCTTACGCACATTTTTTACCGCGGGAAACAACACTGCTTCATCTTCAAATGCGCCAACAATAAATTTTTTAATTCCTCCAGCCATGTTATTATCAATTATGAATGATCAATGATTAATCTTAGTGGTGTGCGTGTTCTACTTCTTCAATATAGAATTTCTCAGAATCTGCTTTTTCAATATCGGTCATCTTCACTTTATAATTTTCTCCACTTGTTTTCAAAATAGATTTGATCTCTGCCACCGCAATAACAGGGAAGTATTTTGCAAACAGGAAGAAGCAGGTGAAGAACAAACCGAATGTACCGAGGTAGAATCCGATTTCGTAAATGCTCGGGCTGTAATATGTACTCCAGCTCGATGGAAGGAAATCCCTGTATACTGAAGTTACAATGATCACAAAACGCTCGTACCACATACCAATGTTCACGATAATGCTCATGAAGAAAGTAACCGCGATATTCCTTCTAAGTTTCCTGCTCCAGAACAACTGTGGCGATACCACGTTACAGAACATCATCAACCAGTAGCTCCATCCATATGGACTAAACAGGTTTGCCCTGTTCTGGCTGAATGCATACCATTCGTATGGATTTTGTCCGTACCAGGCAATGAACAACTCAGTAAGATATGCGCAACCCACAATACTACCCGTGAGTACGATTACTTTATTCATCGCTTCAATATGACCCAGCGTGATATAATCCTGCAGACCCATCACTTTACGAACAACGATCAACAGGGTTTGCACCATGGCGAAACCACTAAAAATGGCGCCCGCAACGAAGTAAGGAGGGAAGATGGTCGTATGCCAACCTGGAACGATAGACGTTGCGAAGTCAAAAGATACGATCGTGTGAACCGAAAGTACAAGTGGTGTACTCAAACCGGCCAGTACCAGTGATAAAGATTCATGGCGCTGCCAGTGTTTGGTACTACCTGTCCAGCCGAAAGAAGCAATACCATATAATAATTTACGCAATTTGGTTTTGGCCCTATCCCTTACCGTTGCCAGATCGGGAAGTAAGCCCGAATACCAGAACAATAATGATACAGTGAAATAAGTTGAGATCGCAAATACATCCCAAAGCAATGGAGAGTTGAAGTTCACCCACAATGGTCCGCGGCTGTTTGGATAGGGTAATACAAAGAATGCCATCCAAACACGCCCCATATGCCAGATCGGGAATTGGCCGGCGCACATTACCGCAAATATCGTCATCGCTTCAGCAGCACGGTTTACACCTGTTCTCCATCCCTGGCGGAAAAGCAACAGGATCGCAGAGATCAGTGTTCCCGCGTGACCGATACCTACCCACCATACGAAGTTGGTGATATCCCAACCCCAGCCGATGGTTTTATTAAGGTTCCACTGACCGATACCATAGGTTACCTCGCGGTAAACACTGTACACCCCAAACAACAGCAAGGCAACACTGATGTAAAATCCAATATACCAGAGCCTGCTTGGCTTCATCTCAATGGGGCGAATAATATCTTCCGTTACCTGGTGATAGTTCTTATTACCATCTACCAGCGGTTCCCTTTGTTGTGATTCGTATTTCAGTAATGACATATCGTTATTTAATTCAAAAGCTATAACTCAAAAGCTGTAAATCTACTCCTGGTTTTTACTTTTATTTTTTACTTATGATTGCCTTTTTTATTAAGCGTGTGCTTTTTCTTCTTTCTTCGTTGCCGGCTTTTCACCATGCTCTTCTTCAACCGGACCAATATGCCTGTCGGTGTTCCTGATCTTGGCCAGGTAACTAACGTTAGGCAATACGTGCAGTTGCTCCAGCACATAGAAAGTACGGTTATCGTCTTTTCTTGCTTTTGATACTTCACTCTCCTTGTCATTCACGTTTCCAAAATGAATGGCGTTGGTTGGACAAGCCTGCATACAAGCTGTTTTTACATTGCGTACGATCGTTGGATCCTGTTGTTTCTTAGATTCAAGTTTGCTATCCTGCAAACGTTGAACACAGAAAGAACATTTTTCGATTACGCCTCGTGCACGAACCGTAACATCAGGATTCAACACCATCCTGGTAAGATCTTCATTCATCTGGAATACCACTTCATCAAGGTCTTTGCCGCGTAATGGTTCCTGGTTATCAGCAAAGCTGTCTGAACCAGTGAAATCAAGCCAGTTGAAGCGGCGTACTTTATATGGACAGTTGTTGGCACAATACCTTGTACCGATACAACGGTTATAAGTCATCTGGTTCAACCCTTCACTGCTATGATTGGTTGCAGCCACCGGGCAAACGTTTTCGCAAGGGGCATTATCACAATGCTGGCAAAGCATGGGTTGGAATACAACATCAGGGTTCTTAACATCACCGGTAAAATAACGATCGATGCGAAGCCAATGCATTTCATGTGCACGCTGAACCTGGATCTTACCTACCACACTCACATTATTTTCTGCGGTACAAGCCACCACGCAGGCGCTGCAACCGGTACAGGTATTCAGATCAATGCTCATACCCCATTTGATACCCGGCTTTACAAAGTCGGGATACATCGTGGCGTCTTTCCTGAAATCAGTTTTGCCGTCGGCCATTAAGATCTTTCTTTCATGCCTTGGTTCTTCGAGTACAGCTTCAGGATTTTTCCTGAAATTGGCCAGGGTTGTTTCAAATAAGATCGGCCTGCTTTCAGATGATCCATGCACCTGCGTTTGTGCTAATGGATATGCTTCGCTTGTTTTTTCAATGGTGGCTGGCGCTGAATACAATACCGAAGTGCCATCAAAAATGGCCATAGGATATGCATTTTTACCAGCTCCTGTGGCAGCACGACCGATGCGATCCATTGTTTGGTCCTTATTGGCGCTCTGCCTGCCATATCCAAGTGCAACGGCAACGGTAGCGGAATTCAATCCCGGAAGGATCAATACCGGCAATTCAACCGAACGGCCATTTACTGTTATTTTTACAACCGGTTTTTCCGGTGTTACTTCATAAGAATCTGCCTGGCGCTGGTTGTTCATTACATCCAGCCCGATGATTGTTTTCGCCATATCGGGGCTCATCATCGCATAGTTATCCCAGGTTACTTTTGAAATGGGATCAGGTAATTCCTGTAACCATGGATTGTTTGCCTGGTTACCATTACCCATAGAGATTTTTTCATACAGCACCACTTCCATGGCGCCTGCTTTTACTGCGGCAATTTTACCGGCAGCTTCACCAAGTGTAGCAGCGCTATAGGTTCCTGCGGCAGCCAGGGTTTCTGTTTCAATCACCCCATCCTGCAAGGCTTTATCCCAAAGTTCAAGACTGCCCAATTTGCCTGACCAGTATGATTTGATATAATTTTCATATGCATCAGCAGAATTATTTACCGGGGCTGATAACGTTACTTTAGCTGTAGAGTCATTTGGAGCAACAGCTGTTACTGCAGTTGCCTGTCCGCCAATCCATTTGATCAGGGAAGTCTGGAACGCCCTTGTTTTAAACAATGGGCTGATTACCGGTTGCAGCAAGCTGATAAAACCCGACTTCGGTTCTGCATCACCCCAGCTTTCGAGCCAATGGTGTGAAGGAAGAATATATTTACATGCTTCCGTGGTTTCATCCATGGTTGCATTAAAAGAAACACTTAAAGGCAGTTTAGATAATGCATCGGTAAATTTCTTGCTGTCGTAGTAAGAATAAGCCGGGTTGCAATCATAAACCAATAAACCGCCAACGGTACCTGCACTCATGTCGGCAACCAGTTTGGCCATATCAGCATCTATCCCTTTACGGTAGTTTGATGTAACTGCCCAGTTAATAGTAGCTCCATTTGCACCGATCAGTTCATTGATGGCATTCACTACAACCTGTACATTCACATCGTTGCTGCCACAAACCACCAGTGCCGAACCTTTGCTGGCTGTTAATTGAGCGGCAGCCAGTTCAATTCCTTTGGCAAGTTTTGCGTCATTGATAGATGGGGCTGGAACAGATCCTCCCAGTTTTGCCAATAAAGCCAGGGCAATCAACCCTGTTTCTGATGGCTTGTGTGTAAACCTGTCATCGGCATTGCTACCGGTGAGGCTTAACATACTTTCAAAATGAATATGACGACTCAATGAAGGATTTTCTCCATTGATCTTACGATTTTTTGCGTATTGGTGACTAAATTCTACCGGGCTTATCCAGGTTCCCAAAAAGTCGGCGCTGAGGCTGACAATGGTTTGGGCCTTATCAAAATGATAAGATGGAAGGGCTCTTTTACCATAACATGCTTCGTTGGCCATTAGCATTCCGCTGTAACTGATAGCGTCATACTGCACGTGCCTGCTGCCTGGGTATTTGGCCAGGAAATCATTGATGATCTGCAGGGTTGACGGCGAGTTAATGGTTGAAGTGAGCAATACAATGGAACGGCCGCCGAGATTGGCAATGGCGCCTGAAACCATGTTATCGAAAGCATCAAATGTGCTTACTTCTTTATAGGAAGTTCCGTCTTTCTGTAAAGGATGACGAAGCCTGGTGGTATCATACAGGTCGAGTACAGAAGCCTGTGAACGTGCGCTGGTACCGCCTTTTGTTATAGTTGACAGTTCATTTCCTTCTATCTTAATGGGTCGGCCTTCTCTTTGTTTTACCACTACGCTGATCGCATCTCCACCATTTACATAGGTTGAAGCGTAATAATTTGAAACGCCCGGGATCACATTATCGGGCTTCTGTAAATATGGAACTGCTTTGCGTACCGGCATTTCACAACTGGCTGCCAGGGCTGCCGCTGCGGTACTAAATCCCAGATATTTTAAAAAGTCCCTGCGGGCCGTTTTTCCTTCCAACAAGCCTTCATCGGCCATGTCTTCCAATGGAAGCAATTCTTCTTTGAACTCCTGCCCGGCTGATTGCGTATAAGCATCAGACTGATTCAGTTCACCAAAATTCTGCCAGTACTTTTTTTCCATATTACAATTTGAAAATTCTAAAATTTGAATGTTTGATCCGAACGATCCGGAATCCGCATGCCCCAAAGGGCTTACTCCTGATTAATAGTGACATTTCTGACACTCTGTTCCACCGATGCTTTCTACGGTTACGCTGTCCATCTTATGATTTTTAAGGTCATTATGGAATTTCTCGTAGATGCTGTAAAACTTGTTTCCTTCACCGGTTTCTTTATTATAAAAATCAACTTTTGTTTCGCGGTGACAATTGATACACCAGCCCATGCTCAGGTCAGTGAACTGGTAAACTTCCGGCATTTCCTGGATGTTGCCATGACAGGTCTGGCATTGTTGTTTACCCACTTTAATATGCTGACTGTGGTTGAAATAAACGTGGTCGGGAAGATTATGAATTTTTACCCACTCAATTGGCTTTGCGCCATCTGGCACGCCATCTTTGTTGTTATCTGGGTTATATTGTTTGGTATCAGCATTCCAACCTGCATAACTATATAATTTCTGGATTTCTGCGGTACCATTTACTGCAGTTCCATCTTCTTTCACGATCGGGTCACCTTTGTATTCTTTAATGGCCATGTGACAGTTCATACAAACATTTACCGAAGGAATGCTCGCTTGTTTACTGTCCTGTGCACCGCCATGGCAATACAGGCAACTGATCTGGTTGGTACCTGCGTGAACCTTATGAGAATAATAAATAGGCTGTTCTGGTTGATAATTTTTCATACGGCCCAAACCAATGGCCCCGCTGATGGTATAGTATCCTCCTAAAGCGAAAAGGACCAAAATACCTGTCATTAAATAGGTTTTGTTGCGATAGAAAGGAACCGGTTCGCCACGCAATACACCTTCTTTTTCATCGGTAAGTTTGCGCAGGTTGCTGTTTACCTGTAATAATATAAAGGCCACCAGGGCTAATACCAGGGTGAGTATTCCAAACAGTAGAGAGTTGTCGGTTGCGGGAGCTGCACCGCCAGCAGTTTCGGGTCCTTTAGCGGGTGGTGTATAATCATCCACATATTTCATGATCGCATCAACTTCTTCTTTCTTCAATTGAGCAAAGCCGGTCATGATGGTTGGTTTCCACTTGTCTTTCAACGCTTTAGCGTATGTATCGTTCTGTCCGGCCGGATTCGCAATCCATGCATAAAGCCATTCCGGAGAAGGAACTCTTGTGCTCCATCCCTTCAGGGCCGGGCCTGTATAGTCGGCATCAGGTTTATGACAGTTGGCGCAATTTGCTTTAAATAGCGCTTCCCCATCCTGGGCTTCGACATTATTATTTAAAGAAACAAGTAGAACTAAAAGGAGACTTGCAAAAACTTTGTTAATGATTTTTCTATAGCGACTCATACAGTTATCGGGGCTAATGTGGAAAAAAATCCTGGTTTGAGTGCAAAAATAAGGTAGGATGTTGACATAATATCAACATTTGAAAAATTTTTTTTTCCTTATCTGACGTGTATTTCAAGGGTTTGTGACGTGTTTTGTATAACAATTGTCATGTATTTGTAAACGATTCCTTAACTTTTTTTTGGCAAAAAAAATTCGGCTTTTTATCACAATGTTTTCTGCATTTTTGCAGCATGTTTAAAAAATTACAGGGCAAGTGGAAAGTGAACGGGTGGAATTTGTTGCTCATCATATCAACATTTGCATTGGGAGGAAGTCTTTGCGGAATCGTAGGCAGAAAATTATTAATGCTTTCCGGAATTGAAAAAGGGGTCGGTTGGTTCATACTATATATAATAGTGGTAACCCTCTTATGGCCTGTTTCTGTTTTATTGGTTAGTGTTCCACTTGGACAGTTTAGTTTTTTTAAGCGATATATTTCCCGGATCTGGCATAAGATGAAAGGAGATAAAACGGTTATGGGGTCCAATCAAGAGCTAACTAACATAGCCATTTTTGCAAGCGGTGCCGGCAGCAATGCAAAAAATATCATAACTCATTTTAAAAATAACCCGGGCATAAACATTGCGCTCATCGTTTGCAATAACCCTGTTGCTGGTGTGATCGGCATTGCCAAAGAAAATGGGATCGAGTTGCTTATGATCAATAAGGCCTCCCTTTCTGTACAGGGCGAATGCCTTTCTGTACTAACGAAAAAGAACATCAACCTGGTGGTGCTGGCAGGGTTTTTATGGAAACTTCCTCCTGCTATCATTGAGGCATATCCTAAAAAAATAATTAATATTCATCCTGCTTTATTGCCCGCTTATGGCGGAAAAGGCATGTATGGAAAGCACGTGCACGAAGCCGTTATAGCCAACCGGGAAACCGAAAGCGGTATCAGTATACATTATGCCGATGAGTTGTATGATCATGGGGAGATCATCTTCCAGGCCAGGTGCCCGGTAACCCCAACCGATACCCCTGAATCCCTTGCAGGAAAAATTCACCAGCTCGAACAGGATCATTATCCCGCCGTTATTGAATCTGTTTTAAAAAAGCAAAATCCACGTTAAATAGCGTTTGCATACCCGGCGATGTAGGATTTGTTAATTAATATTACAAACATTTAACCATTACTTCATTTGCGCAAACTCTTCTTTTTGCTGTTTTCCTTTGCATTTTCAATAGGGCTGCGTGCACAGGTTTCAGTTAGTGGAACTGTTTATGATATCAGCAAGATCAATTATGTAGAAAATGTCAGGGTCGTGAGTACTTCGGGCGTGTTTACCATCAGCGATAGTATGGGCCGGTATACGATCATCGTTAACCCGGAAGATTCCCTCACTTTTCATTACAATAACAAACCCACGCAAAAATTTGCCGTGTCGGCCATGTCGGATCCCAGTCATTTTAATATTTCTTTGAGAATTCCTGTTAAAGGAAAATATAGTTTATTGAACGATGTGACCGTTTTTTCAAAATCGTATCGCCAGGATTCACTGGAAAACCGGCAGGCATATGCAGATATATATGATTATACAAAGCCCGGCGTTCGTTCTTCTATTTCGCCATCGGGAGCAACAGGAGCAGACCTCAATGAATTGATCAATGTATTCCGGTTCAAACGAAATAAAAGAATCAAGGCCTTTCAGCGAAGGCTTGAACTGCAGGAACAGGAAAAATATGTGAATTACCGTTTCAGCAAAGTATTTGTAAAACGGATCACCGGATTACAAAGTCCCCAGCTGGATAGCTTCCTGGTTTGGTATCGCCCCGACTATGAGTTTGCACGCAACAGCGACGAGCTCGCTTTTAATCAATATATTTTAAATGCCTACTACCAGTTCCAGAAATGGCAACCCGTTTCCCCGGCCAGGAAAGCAGATGAAACAACTCCATAACTTGGATTAATTGAAAAATGTAGTTAGTTTGTTTGGAAATTGCTTTTTATGCAAACTATAACGCCGGTAAAGAATGCCGACAGGGAGATGTTCATGGATATACTCAGGGGATTTGCCATTTTGGGCATCTTCATTGCAAACCTGAATTTTCTGTCCTTATACAATTCCGAAAAAGTTTCCCTCGGCTATCATTATGCGTTCGACAGCCAGGTGACTTTTCTGCAGGCTATGTTCATTGAAGGTAAATTCTATTCCATTTTCAGTTTATTATTTGGATGGGGCATGGCCCTGCAAATGCAAAAAGTAAAACAGCCTGAATTGAACCCAACGGTATTGGTTAAACGCCGTTTATGGGGAATGCTTTTGTTTGGATTATTACACCTGCTACTTTTATGGACCGGCGACATTGTTGCCTTTTACGCTATGCTGGGTTTCGTATTACTGCTTTTCAGGAATATGCCCGACAGGAAATTACTTTTCTGGGGCGTTGTACTCATTCTTTCGCCTATTCTCATATACTTTTTAAAAATGAAATTCATTTGGCTTAATGCCCCGGCGGGTATCCTGTTCGAAACAGGTAAATATGTAAATGAACACCTGAACCATGTAGAAGCCAACGGGCCTGGAAAGGCGCTGCGAAATACCGGTTCCTGGATCGACATCTGGAAAATGAATATCTCCGGAGGTTTTTTCAGGTATGCCTACCTGTTTTTTGTAAGTCGTATATCAAAGGTTTTGGGCATGTTCCTTATTGGATATTATGTTGGCAGAAACGGTAACTACAAAAAAATACTGCAGAATAAAAATTTGCTTCTAAGGATCGCCGTTAGTGGTTTCATTATCGGCTTGCCTGCCAATTATTTCCTGGCACATTATATGGAGCATGAAGATGATTACTTCGATCTTAAAATGAATGGATTTTATCAAACAGTTGCGTATGCACTGGGTGTGGTGCCACTTGCCATGGCATATGCATCATCCATGGCTTTAGTGTACAGGTCGGGAGCCGGTAAAAAAATACTGCGCCTGCTGCAGCCTGTTGGCAAAATGGCTTTCAGCAATTACCTCATGCACAGCATGATCAGCATCCTGGTATTTTATGGCGTTGGTTTCGGTTTTGGTGGCCAGCTGGGCCCAACGGCCTGGACCATTTTTGCCCTGGGTGTTTTCTGCTTCCAGGTATTTTTTAGTTATGCATGGCTGAAGGTTTTCAATTTCGGTCCCATAGAATGGGTATGGCGCAGCCTTACATACCGGCAATGGCAACCGATGAGAAAACAGTCGGTTTCCCAGGAACCGTCAGCGTAGATCTTATAACATTTCCTTACCAGCAGGTTGCAGGCTTTTTAAATAATTTTGTAAATAAAAAATATGGAACTGAATTCACTTACCCCGGAAGAAGCCAATGTAATTTTAAAGAAAGGAACAGAAAGGGCCTTTACCGGCGAATACACGGATAATAAAGCAACCGGTACGTATGTATGCCGCCAGTGTAATGCAGCATTATATGAATCGAAAGATAAATTTGATTCGCGTTGCGGATGGCCAAGTTTTGATGACGAGATCCCTGGTGCGGTTAAGCGTATACCCGATGCCGATGGCAGCAGGACAGAAATCGTTTGTGCCAATTGTAACGGGCATCTTGGTCACGTATTTACCGGGGAGCGATTCACGGAGAAGAATACCCGCCACTGTGTAAATTCCATTTCAATGAAATTTATTCCGGCTTAATCAACATTACAATTCGTTGAACCTCGCTTCTTCGAGGTCTAATTCCCGTTCTTTATTCCGAATCAATTCTCCGGAGTATATTTTTTCTTTGTGCAGTTTTTGTAATTCATTTCGCCGCACATTTACCAGTTCTATCAGCATCTGCCGGTACCTGGGTAAAAAACCAGGTGTAGAAGTTTCTATTTCTTCCTTCAATAATTTTTTGTTTGAAATTTCGATCATCCGTACATACTTTTCCCTGAGGCGGTTATATGCATCGATTGTATTGATCTCATCAGCATAATTTGTTTGCAAATGGTCTAACGAAACTTCTGCGAGACGGAGTTTAATCGCCAGTTCCTGCTCTTCTTCATTTTCGCCTGGATCTTCTATTTTTAATACCCTGATAACCCAGGGAAGGCTCAGCCCCTGCAACACAAGCGTAAACAGGATCACAACAAACGTTATAAACAGCAAAAGATTCCTGTGTGGAAAGGCTTCACCAGTGGTAACGGTAAGGGGTATCGCCAACGCAGATGCAAGGGAAACCACACCACGCATGCCACTCCAGGCTACCAGGAAAACAGTTTTCCAGGATGGCCTTCTTTCTTTTGTGCGAATGCGTTTACTTAATATCCTCGGTATATAGGCACCCGGGAAAACCCATATTACCCTGATAACAATGGTAACCAGGCTGATGATGACCGCATAGGAAATGGCCTCGGCTACCGAGTTCTCTCCAAGACCCTCTATGATTTTTGGCAGTTGTAAACCGATGAGGATAAAGACCAGTCCATTCAGCAGGAAAATGATCGTTTCCCAAAAAGCGTATGCCTGTATCCGTGAGTTATATGGGAATATTTCATGCGATCTGAAACTCAGGAACAAGCCACCGCTTACCACTGCCAACACACCTGAATAATGAAAATGTTCTGCAATGATATACATGAGATAGGGTGAAATAAGGGTAATTACGGTATCAATACTAGGTGTTGTTGGTAGATGGCGATGGGCCAAATACACTAAGTAGCCTACCAGTACACCAACTAGTATCCCCATGCCTGCTACCAAAAAGAACTCTGTTCCTGCTTTCCAGAAACTAAACTGACCAGTAAATATGGTTGCCAGTGCAAACCGAAATACGATAAGTGATGAGGCATCATTGATGAGGCTTTCTCCTTCCAATATTGTTACAACCCGTTTGGGAACTTTCAATCCCTGTAATACAGATGTGGCCGCTACGGCATCGGGTGGAGAAATGATGCCGCCCAGCAAAAATCCAAGCGCCAGTGAAAAATCGGGAATGATTGCATGAGCTAAAAATGCGACCGCGGTTGAAGTAAAGATCACCAGTCCGAAGGACAATAAACTAATGGGCCTCCTGGATTCCCAAAAATCTTTCCAGGAAGTATTCCATGCAGCAGAATAAAGTAAAGGAGGAAGAAAAACCAGGAAAACCATATCGGGTTCCAGGCTGATCGATGGAATGCCGGGGATAAAACTGATCAGCAATCCCATGAGCACAAGAAAGATCGGGTAGGAGATCTTTAATTTCGTACTCAGCATGGATAACATGGAAACCGCGAACAAAAGTGTCAGGATCAGTAACAGGTTTTCATGCAGCATATCATCACATGGATTGTTTTAAGTACAGTGTTCAGAATTTCATCAACCGGCCAATGGTTTCATGCAGCCTTGAATAAGCCATGAAATTTTTCTCCAGTTCAATGCTGAATGGTATGGGTGTATCCAGGCTTGCACAACGCATGATCGGCGCATCCAATAATGTATAACAATGTTCGGCGATCCAGGCTGCAATTTCGCCTCCGATACCCCCGGTTAAACTGTCTTCATGCAATATGAGCACTTTACCGGTCCTGGAAACAGCACGCCTGATGGCTTCAAAATCCAGCGGCAATAAGGTTCGCAGATCAGTAATATCAATTGATAATTCAGGGTGACTCTTTACATATTCCAATGCCCAGTGAACACCTGCGCCATAGGTGATGATCGAAAGATCTTCGCCTTCCTGTACATGCTTCGCCTTGCCGATCTCGATCTCGTAATAGTTGTCGGGAACCAGTCCGCTCACACTCCGGTACAACGCTTTATGTTCAAAGAACATAACGGGATTTGGATCATTGATCGCGGCGATCATTAGCCCTTTGGCATCAATGGGTGAAGAAGGATAAACAACTTTTAAACCAGGCGTGTGCACAAACCAGGCTTCGTTGCTCTGGCTGTGAAAAGGCCCTGCACCTACTCCGCCACCTGTTGGCATCCTGATCACCACATCTGCGTTTTGCCCCCACCGGTAGTGTATCTTCGCCAGGTTGTTGATGATCTGGTTGAATCCAACGGTTGCAAAATCGGCAAACTGCATTTCCATCACCGATTTATATCCTTCGAGTGACATGCCCAGGGTTGCCCCTACAATTGCACTTTCGCACAAAGGCGTATTTCGTATTCTTTCTTTTCCAAATTTCTCAACAAAACCTTCCGTTACTTTAAAGGCTCCGCCATATTCGGCAATGTCTTGCCCCATCAACACAAGGTTGCTGTGCTTTTGCAGCGATTGCTCCAGGGCATCACTGATGGCGTTGATGAATTTTTTTTCAGAAGAAGTTCCACTAGAATGTACAGGGCCTTCATCGCTGTTATCAATCAGCCAGGCTGGATTTGATTGAGAGTTTGCATATACATCCGCTATTTCGGTATCTGTATCGGCAATGATGGGATCGGAAAGAAACCCTTCCTTCAACTCTTCTTCAATGTGATTTTTTATTTCGGCACGAATAGCCTGTACTTCTGCTTCGGTAACCAGGTTTTCTCTCAACAACCAGGATTCGAAATTTTTAATCGGGTCTTTCTTTTCCCATTCTTCAAAAAGATTCTTGGGTACGTATTTTACACCACTGGCTTCTTCATGTCCCCGCATGCGGAATGTCATGCATTCGATCAGGTAGGGCTTCTGGTTTTTGATGCAATAATCCCGAACACCTTTGATGGTATCATATACCGTCAAAATATTATTGCCGTCGATCTGAACGCCCTCAATTCCGTAGCCGGCTGCTTTATCAACCAGGTTTTTACAACGGTATTGTTCGCTGGTAGGAGTACTCAATCCATATCCATTATTCTCAATGATAAAGATTACGGGCAGTTCCCAAACCGCCGCCGTATTTAGAGCTTCATGAAAATCTCCTTCGCTGGTACCGCCATCGCCGGTAAAAGCCAATGACACTTTTTGTTCTTTGCGCAGCTTATGTGCTAAAGCAACGCCATCGGCAATCGCCAGTTGCGGACCCAGGTGCGATATCATGCCACAGATATGATGGTCTTTATTGCCAAAATGAAAACTTCTTTCCCGGCCTTTGCTATATCCATCCTGGTTTCCCTGCCATTGTTTGAACAATTTATGAAGGGGCATTTTCCGGGAAGTGAATACGCCAAGGTTACGGTGCAGCGGCATTACCCACTCATCTTCCAGTAATGCCATGGTAGCACCAACTGATATGGCTTCCTGCCCGATACCACTGAACCATTTAGATATTTTACCCTGCCGCAACAACACCAGCATTTTCTCTTCGATCATGCGGGGCAGGAGCAGGTTCCTGTATAATTCAATGAGTTTATCTGTACCGAGGTCTTTCTGTAAAAATTGCATGCTGCGAATTTCCTATTAATAAAGCAAACAAACAAAGCTGTATACTTATTTTTTGAAACAGGGCATTCTATACAACATTCGTGTTTTAATGTGTGCAATAAACGCCTTGGTTCCGTTTCAGCATTAATCACTTTGTTTGAAAGATGACCGGAATGACCTGCCGTTTACCGTTGGGCCCTGTGCAGGTAAGCAGGTAATGACCAGGGAGTACTTCGCGGCCAATTGACAATTCCTTGTATAGATCCGTTTTATTGATCCAAAGTTGCTGCTTGTATATTACCTGGCCGGCAGGGTTCAGGAGATTGAAATGATAATATCCGCCGGTAGGGTTGGTCAAACGAAGTTGTATTGTTAGATTAACTACCGGGTTCGGATATACGCTGATTGACGGATTTAGCGGCAACGCATCCAGTTTTACCCGGTTGCTGAGCCTGGCCGATCCATTGATCTCTATCATTCTGATTCGGTAATAGATATCCGAAGTCCCTGGTTGCAGGTCTTTAAAATCATATTGTAAGGCAGGGTCGTTATGCATAAATGCATTCCTTGTTCCAATGATTTGAAAATCTGTTCCGTTGAAACTTCTTTCGATCTCATATTTTTCTACCTGGCCCTGGTTAACCACATGCCAATGAAGAGATACGGTTTCATCATCACTACGATCTGCTTTTAATTGGATGGTCTTTACCAGGTCAGTTTGTGATTTCTTAAATACTACATAGAATCGGCCAGGTGCCGCTGAAAGCAGATCCTGGGTTACCTGAATATTGATCCAGTTGCTGTCGCCCAGGTTTAACAGGGTTTTGCTGTTCAAGTAAGTATCTATCAAGATCGCTGTCAATTGACTGCCGGCCATATTCTTCGGAACAAAACAAAAACGATATGGCTGAATGCGAAGGTTACTTAACCTGTAAAAGATCGTATCTGTGTTCGTCACCATACTTCTGGCTTCCACAGAAAGGTTTTTTCCTTCTCTTGCCATGCTGAAATTTTCTCCTGAATTATTGATCTTCCAGGAATCATCTGCGTCTATCCGGTTGTGATAGTCTGAACTGAATACTACGGAATTTCCATCAGCAATCAAACCTGACTGGGTATATAACGTTGCTCTGAAAAAATCTTTGCCTGTTTGATTGAATGTCCTGTTCACAAGCCGGTTGCTATTCACTTTGCAGGCCTCGGTAAAACTGATGCTTCCTGCGGGTCCGGATGAACGAACAAAGAAAGCCTGCCCGCTTTGAATGGTCGGCGAAGGAACGCCTGCAGGATAATAGGCAGTAGCCGTACTGCCCGCAGTGGGTTCATAATTATTGGCAGCCGATAAGGTTTGATATCCACCCAGTCCATAACTTCCGTATAATAAAGGGTCCCAAACCGTTACGTCGTTGTTCAGGTTTATAAACAACCCATTATCCTTCATATAATCCAGGTCAATGGCAGAAGCATATGGATTACCAACCGCTGCAATTTTTCCAGCCAATACAGTTGTAACCGGTGGTGCATCGTTTGGTTGAAACAGGTCTCCTTTAATGCGAAGGGTAGTAGGATTGGCTGCTGCGGAAGAGGTGTTAACGGTTCTGTCGCCCCTGACAAAGACCATATATCCACGCTGATCGGCGATGGCATTGCCTGTATTACTGATGCCCGTCCAATCGCCGGCAGCACCAATCGTAGGATCAAAAAATTTCATGGATGGCTGGGCTGTTGTGATATCAAATCCACTACCCGTTCCCGTTATGATGGTGCCAAAGCCGGCCGGGGTTGCTCCCGACTCCTGCCAGGATTGAAAGACCGATTGATTTTTTGCAGGCGTTGCCAGGAACTGCCATGACTTTGGATGGCGCCCGTCGGCAGGCAGGCCTGTATTCACGTATCGCTCTACCGTAACTTTTCTTGAAATGACGTGCCCCGTCATGTTCGCAACATTGGCAGTTGCATTCACGGTTGATTTCAGGTTTACGTTATCGCCGGTAAAAAGTGTTTTTCCCGGTACAGCTCCGAATGATAATGTTCCCTCAATATTAAGCTGTTCGCCATTTACAGAAGAGATCGTTACATCGTTGCTTACTTTAAAATCTTTTACAAGATTGTTCACAAAAACATTCCCTGCCAATGGTTGTGAAGTTGAACAATCTCCGTTCATTTCAATCGATCCTACGGCTAATCCTGCCTGGATATTATTGATGCTCCCTGCAGCTCCGTATAATCCACCGGACACTTGTAGGGTACCCCTATTCGTTAGGCTGGCACCCGGCTGAAGAATGATGTTGGACACCTGGAAGGTATTTCCTACGTTGATCACTGGCTGAGTGACTGGCGGAGTAGATATCGATACATTCCTGGTGATGTCATTGGGTACTACGCCTTCACTCCAGTTTCCTCCATCGTTCCAGTTACTGCTGTTGGCGCCGGTCCACACATTCACTTTAGAATATTCATCTGCTCCAATATCGGTAAGGAACGGGCTCGTGGTCATGCGACTATCTCCATCAAAATCAGTGGCCAGTAAAATGCCTGCATTATTTCCGGCACCGGCCAGTTCACAACCGGTAATGGGCGAAAGATGAAGGAACGTTGCATCGGGACCGTTAGTGCTGATGAAATTCGGCAACACACTTAATGATTGCTGATCCATGGGGCTTACC
>JAKQKY010000051.1 GCA_029560415.1 Bacteroidota bacterium
AGTTTTCTATGTTCCTCATTGTTCACAATTGACATAGGAATATTTGCCCAGGGCACAATCGCATTCTCATCAAAATCACCCAGGTCAAAACGGCCGGTTAATACTTTTAATAAATGACTATCTACTTCTTTTTCCTTTATCAAACCCCTGGCAACGGCTTCTGGTAATTTTTCATAGGCATAGCCCTGCCATACACATTCCACATCGGTACCGGCTAACACTCCTTTTGCAGAAGCATGCATCGCATCGGACGAAGTTTTATGACTAGTAAAAAAATCAGTGATGGCACCACAATCAGAAACCACCACATATTTAAAGCCCCATTCTTCCCGAAGGATGGTTTGCAATAAACGGGTGTTGCCACAACAGGGCTCATCATCCAGCCGTTGGTAAGCACACATCACCTGCCGAACATCGGCATCCTGCACCAATGATTTAAAAGCAGGCAAATAAGTTTCCCAAAGATCTCTTGGGTCTATATTGTTCAGGTTTAAAGTATGCCTGCTCCATTCGGGCCCGGAGTGTACGGCATAGTGTTTAGCACAGGCAAGCAATTTACGATACTTTGCATCGGCTGGTCCTTGTAATCCTTTTACAACCTGGATACCCATTCTTGAGGTGAGGTAGGGATCTTCTCCATAGGTTTCCTGTCCACGGCCCCAGCGAGGATCACGGAAAATATTTACATTGGGTGTCCATACAGAAAGACTTAAAAACCGCCTGTTCTCTTTTCCATTTCTCAATGCATCATGATACTTGGCCCTCACTTCATCAGAAGTTGCATTGAATATTTTATACACTAATGAATCATCAAACGACGCAGCCATGCCCACGGGTTCTGGAAAAACAGTTACGTTGTCGTTGTTGGCCAATCCATGCAATGCTTCACTCCACCAGTTGAATTTTTTAATACCCAATCTTGGTATGGCAGGCGACTGATCGAACATCAGCGATGCTTTTTCTTCCAATGTTAATCTCGAAAGCAGATCCTTTGCCCTGGCATCTGATGACAAAGCAGGATTTTGATAGGGAAGTTGCTGGGCAAATAAAATGACTGTCAGTAAACAAGCAACAACAGTAGAAGCGAAAAATTTCATTGGTGATTTTGAATTATGTTAGTTAAGCTCTTTAATTTCTTTTCCTTTTGTTACGCTATTTTCATTAAAGCAGTCGATGGTGAAAAAATACTGCTGTGAACTGTTCA
>JAKQKY010000054.1 GCA_029560415.1 Bacteroidota bacterium
TTATTTAATGAAGCAATAATAGCTTTAAAGCTCTCCAGTCCCGCCTCCAAATTCTCCACAATCTCCAGCGCCAGCTCATCAGGGTCTGGCAAATTATCCAAATCAGCCAGCGACTTATCTTTCAACCAGGTAATATCCAAACTCGTTTTATCCCTGGCAATAATTTCATCGTAGGTAAATTTTCTCCAGCGACCTTCGGGGTTGGTGGATGCATCAAATGTTTCTTTGCGCTTGTTGCGGTTCGTTGGGTTGTAGCAGGCGATAAAATCTTTCAGATCACCCAATACTGTTGTACCACTTGCTATCTTGACATATTCTCTCTCAATAGCATTGAAGAAATAATTTATAAACTTAGGAGTCGTTTTGAATTTTGGTTTTGCAATTTTTAAGTCTTGATTTATTGCAGACTTCACATTTGATATTATAGATTTGCCTAAGGTAAATACCGGTCTTGACCTCGGTTTAGGATCCCGGAAATCGGTGAATCTCGTTAATTCCCCCGTGCTTTCATAGCCAAAGAACAGTGGCTGATTGTTTAAATATTTAAGTTTGGCTGTGCGGTAACCTTCGGTCTGGTCTTCATGCATGGTAAGGTGTACAGCTTCTTCTCCACGTTTGGCTTCAATAATACCAACGGGTTGCTTGTTTACAAAGAGCACATAGTCGGCAGGACCGACGTCGGTTTGATATTCCCTGATGGCAATACCGGTGGCCGCATTTAAATTGATTTGATTTTTATTTTGAATAACCCAGCCGCATTGAGTCAGCTCAACCTCTATTGTATCCCGGGCAAGTTGTTCTGGGTTTTGGTTCATGATTTAAGGTAGGGGACAAGATACTGAAAATTTGTACATCAATGCATGTCATACGTATAGATGCATATTAATGCGTTTCTACATACTTCAATTGGTTTCAAAGTGTGTCGTTGAGTATTGATATGATTTAACGGCTATAATTAATCAGGCGGATTTATCTAAGAAGCAAAATCGATTTTTATTTTTTCCACGAGTAATAACCCGGTACTGAGCTTACAGATATTTTATTCAATAACCTTTTTTAAAGCAGGCTTTTATCTTACAATGGTAAAAGATGTTTTAATGATATACAAAAGATCATACTACTTAAAATATTGGTGACACCTGTTTTGATTACACTTCCCTCCTATATTATATTTTTAATTTTTAACGGCAGATAGCTTTCAAATAGACTTATTTGTTTATATTAGCATATCTTTTCCTGTTCAACTGAAAACTTCTTCCAATTTTCCTTCCCAGTTTATTCTTTTAATTTTTTTCAGTATGAACCAGTTTTCTGTATTGAAGCATATTACTTTATTATTTCTTGGAGGTTTTTGTTTGGTCAACCCTATGTTTCGGGATAGCGATGTACGAACACATACAAATGCAATTGAAGAAGATCACTTACCTGGCAATCCGACGGTAATATCAGCAAAATTGTTTGCTGGTTTTTCTCATGCTGCGGCCATTAAATCAGACAGTACTTTATGGCTCTGGGGTAATAATAGTAACGGACAGTTGGGTAATGGAGGTGTTGGAAATGGATTATACCCTTATCAGTTAAGTGGATTCACAACAGTTAAGGATGTTGCCTGTGGTTATCAGCATACGCTTGTATTAAAAAGTAATGGCACCGTATGGTCTTTCGGAAGAAATAGTGAAGGGCAATTGGGTGATGGCACTCTTACGCAAAAACTTTCGCCTGTTTTAACGGGAGTGATCAATAATGCGACAGCAGTAGGTGCAGGATATTACCATTCGCTTGCTGTAAGAAGTAATGGTACATTATGGGCATGGGGGTATAATAATAATGGTCAATTGGGAAATGGCACCAATTTCAATAGTGTAGCGGCAGTGCAGGTCCCTGCTCTTACCGGCGTGTTAAAAGCCAGTGGCGGAGAATTTTTTTCTGTTGCATTAAAAAGTAACGGTACTGTCTGGTCATGGGGGCAAAATAATTTTGGTCAACTTGGCATTGCCAATACGATCGTACAAACAAGACCAGTACAGGTTTCCGCGTTAACCAACGTTGTGGCTATTGCAACAGGCCGCAATCATACACTGGCCTTAAAGAGTGATGGTACCGTATGGTCGTGGGGAGGTAATAGTTATGGTGAACTGGGTATTGGTGTAACGGGTAACCGTAACGTACCAGTTCAGGCTACGGCCCTTACCAATATAATTGCTATTGCAGCTGGCCAATACCAATCACTAGCTCTAAAAAGCGACGGCACTATATGGAGCTGGGGATATAATGCCCAGGGTCAATTGGGCAATGGAGCCGCTGATAATGCTGCACATCCCACTCCTTTACAAATAGGAAGTACTACTGCATGGATAGCCATTGCTGCAGGGGCACATTCTTCAGGTGTTCAAAACGATGGAAATGTTTGGAGTTGGGGAGATAATTTAGACGGTCAATTTGCCAATGGGACTTATACAGATTCATATGTACCGGTGTTGTCATCTTTTTCGTTTGCTTCCACCTCTTCCATTGCTACACCGTTGCTAAGTCCCGATGGCGGTTCTTATACAGCAGGGCAGATTGTCACAGTGACCTGTGCAACCCAAGGAGCTATCATTCATTATACCAGCAATGGACAAGAACCCACAGAAACGAGCCCGGTGATTGCGACAGGTAATACAATAAATATAAATTCCGGACCTGCCATTATAAAGGCAAGGGCTTTCAAGACCGGCGAAATTCCGGGCAATATAAAAACCTCTATATACCATATTGGAAAAAAAATAGTGAGCGGTTACACTCACAGCATTGCAATAAAAACTGATAGCAGTACATGGGTGTGGGGCAACAACAACCTGGGACAACTAGGCAACAACAGCAACGCCGACGCCTTAATCCCGTACAAAATTAATAGCCTAGCGGGAGCGGTTGACGCAGCCGGAGGTTATTATCATTCTGTCGTTTTAAAAGGTAATGGTACCGTATGGTCGTTCGGCAATAATAATTATGGGCAGTTAGGTGACGGTACATTAACTGAAAGGCTAACACCGGTAGCTACTGGCATACTTACTAACGTTATTAATGTAGGAGCGGGATATTATCATTCTCTCGCCATAAAAAACAATGGCACCGTTTGGAGTTGGGGTCTTAATTCTTCAGGGCAGTTGGGTAATGGCCGGTTATTTAATAGTGTGGCTCCGGTGCAGGTAGCCGGTCTTTCGGGTGTGATTGACGCCAGTGGCGGGGAGGCTTTTTCCGTAGCGTTAAAAAATGATGGCACGGTATGGACATGGGGGCAAAATAACGATGGGCAATTAGGTATCGGAAACACAACCAATAAATCCACTCCCGTATTAGTTCCAGGCCTAAATAGTATTGCCTCCATTTCGGTTGGCCGAAGTCATGTGCTGGCCTTAAAAGGTGACGGCACTGTATGGTCATGGGGAGGAAATGTGTATGGTGTATTGGGAACCAATGTTACAGGAAATCAAAGTAACCCGGTGAAGGTCACAGGGTTAACAAACGTAATTGCAATTGCCGCGGGTGAATATCATTCTTTGGCTTTAAAAAGCGATGGTACTATTTGGAGTTGGGGATTTAACGGACAGGGTCAACTAGGCAGCGGCGGTACAACAAACAGTGCTGTTCCTTTACAGACAGGCAATCGCAATTCATGGTCTGTTATAGCTGCAGGTGTTCATTCTATTGCTGCACAAGCTGACGGAAGCGTTTGGTGCTGGGGTAATAACAATAACGGCCAGTTTGGAAATAGTAGTATCACAAATTCACTTACACCAACACTCTCTTTATTTTCATTTTCTGCTCCTTCGGTAATTTCCACGCCCTTGCTAAGTCCAGATGGAGGAGCTTATTTAATGCCACAAACTGTAACAGTCACCTGCACTACTCCGGGTGTAACTGTTCGCTATACTACTAACGGTCAAGACCCAACGGAAACCGATTCAATAATAGCATCAGGCTCATCCATCACAGTGCAAACGGGTATTACAATTGTAAAAGCAAAGGCATTTAAAACCGGACTGACACCGGGCGAGGTAAAATCGGCAGCTTACCAGGTTGGTGAGAAAGCCTTTACTGGTAATACCCACAGCCTTGCGGTACGAACAGGGGGAGCTTTATGGACATGGGGTAACAATAGTAAAGGGCAGCTCGGTACTGGTAATATTGTTCAGCAACTCATTCCGGTGCAAATAAGTTCTTTGCAAAATATTATGGATGCTTCAGGTGGATACGAACATTCTATTGCTGCTAAAAGTGATGGAACGGTGTATGCCTGGGGGGGCAATATATATGGACAAGCAGGAACGGGTGTGTTGTCTGATGTGGTGTCAAGACCCACACCAGTTAGGGGTTTAACAGGCATCACAAGTGTAGCAGCCGGGCATTATCATTCTTTGGCATTAAAAAATGATGGTACTGTGTTTACGTGGGGCCGTAACAACGATGGGCAGCTAGGTAATGGTAATGTAAATAATTCAACAGCCGCCAGGAAAATCCCGGGTTTAACGGGGGTTATAGATATAGCTGCCGGGCAATATTATTCTATGGCGTTAAAAAATGATGGTAGTGTATGGTGCTGGGGCAGGAACAATAATGGACAATTAGGCGATGGAACAAATGTTAACAAAAATGTTCCTGTACTGGTGAACGGAATGCATGCAATCGCTATTGCCGCAGGCGCTCTTCATGCACTGGTTTTGAAAGCTGATGGTACTGTATGGGGTTGGGGTTATAACGCTTATGGACAGTTGGGAAATGGAACTACACAACAACAAACTACCCCTGTACAGGTGCAAGGGTTGACTAATGTAGTTGCCATTGCTGCAGGTGAAAATTCTTCTATGGCTGTTAAAAGTGATGGTACAGTATGGGCTTGGGGTAATAATGAACAGGGACAACTTGGTATTCTCAACTTACTGAATCAAATTTTACCTGTACAAATTGCTAATATAGCATCAGTAACTTTTTTGAGTACCGGTTTTCAATCACTTTTTGTAACCCCTGCGTCCGGGGCAAAATTGTATTGGTCATGTGGCGACAATTCAAAAGGCCAGTTAGGAGACTCTACTGTTGCAGATAAAAAATCCAGGGTACTTGTGCATTTTACTATTGATAACAATAACAACAGCATAGCAGACTGGAAGGATTATAAAGATTCTCCATCGGCCGATACCGACCAGGACGGGTTAGCAGATTGGTCAGAGCTGATGTATTATGGTACTGATCCCTATCAATTCGATCAGAATGGTGATGGTATTGCAGATGGAATCAACGTGTTCACCGGGAAATTGCCGGGGTTGCTTGATACCGATGGAGATGGTATCACAAATGCGCAGGAAATGCTGAATGGAACAAGTCCTGTGCTTGCAGATACAGATGGCGATGGAGTTAATGATAATATAGACAGGTTTCCGCTAGATCGTTTCAAAACGGTATTGCCGCCACTAACTCCGGCAGATCGTACAGCACCTGTAATTATTTTAACTGAGCCTACAAACTAATTAATCATCTTTCTCTATGCGTTTATTATACTACCAAGGCAAAAGACATAAGAGTACATTTACTTTTACGATCATCTTTTTTGTGTTGATATTTAGCTGTGAACCTTTGTTTGCACAGGATAATACCTATCCAGTTGTACGTACACCGGCAGCGGTAAATGTAAATAGGCAAATACCAGAAGGTACTATCGATCCCTCGCAAATGCTTACCGCTGTTTTTTCAAAAACGCCAACCGATGAAGAAATATTTAAAGTTCACTTCTTTGAAGAACCACTGGTACCAATAGACGAAAACGTAAATGAAGCGGAAAACAGGGCGCTTGTTTTGGCGCTGTCGGCCTATTCACAAAGAACCAGTGAAGATGATTTCACATCACTGCTGTCGTTCTTGAATAAATATCCTGATAGCCGGTGGAATGGCTCTTTGCTTGCTAATCTGGGTATTGTATACAGGCGAACTGGTTATTATAGTAAAGCAATGGAAGTATGGGAAGTATCCTGGAATTTATTAAGAGAACAAAGTCACCGCCCTGCAAAATTATTGGCCGATAAAGTAGTGTCTGAACTACTTATGATAAATGCATGGGTGGGTAGAAAAGAAAAAGTTGATTCGCTACTTGCGGAGATTAGTGACAGAATCATTGAGGGGCCGGCAACTGAAAGGATCTTGTTAATGAAAAGGTCAAGCTGGCTGATGAAGAACCGGCCGGAAATATCGTTTATGTGCGGACCTTATGCGCTTAATAAAATATTTGCAGCCACCAACAAAAAGAAAAAGCTCAGTGATAAATTGATGGAAGTGCAATCCACGTCCGAAGGTTTTTCTCTCTCCGATCTTGAGGCAATGGCACAGAGGGCGGGTATGAAATACCAAATGGCTTTTAGAAAAGCTGGTGCAGAATTAATCCCTTATTCTGTTGTTCACTGGAAATTGGATCATTATAGTGCATTGATAAAAAAAGACAGCACACATTACAAATGCGAAGATGCCACTGTGGGAACAACTTATGGAGTTTCATTCTGGCTTACAAAAGCTGCGATTGATTCAAGTGCCAGTGGTTATTTTTTAGTTCCTGAAGGGATATTACCACAAGGATGGAGAAGAGTTACAAGTGAAGAGGGGAGCAGGATTTTCGGGAAAGGGCAGGTACCGCCTGATGATGGAAAGCATGTTTCAAATGAAGATAAAACCACAGATTGCCCTGAATGGCGTTCTGACAATGAGCTTGGTTATATGAGCAATGTAGGAATGGCAAGGCCAGCTGTTCATCTTTCTGCGGTGAGTTTGTATTTACAGGATGTTCCTGTTTATTACACCCCACCTGTTGGACCAGCTATGTTTTTTCAATTAAATTATCACCAAAGAGACAGTTACCAACCTTCAAATTTTTCGTATTCAAACATCGGTGTAAAGTGGACCTTTAACTGGCTTTCCTATGTGCAGGACAACCCACTTAACACAAATGCGGATGCCGATGTATACCTGATGGGCGGGGGCACCAGAACCTTCACTGATTTTAATTCGGTTACTCAAAGTTACTCACCGGAATTGCAAACAAATGATGTATTGGTTAGGGTATGCCCGGGATGCTATGAATTGCGCCACCCGGATGGGTCAAAAGAAGTATATGGACGTTCTGATGGCAGTACCTCAAACGGCAGAAAAATTTTTCTTACAAAAAAGGTGGACGCTGCAGGTAACGCCTTAAACATATTATATGATGCAAACCTGCGTATTACTGCTTTAAAAGACACTTTGGGTCAAATAACTACACTCAGTTATGAGAACAACGGTGATCCATTCAAAATAACAAGGGTTACAGATCCTTTTGGCCGTTATGCAGCTTTTGGTTATGATGGTATTGGAAGATTGACTTCCATCAGGGATATCATTGGCATCGTGTCTTCATTCAAATATGACAACGTCGATTTTATTACCCATCTTACTACGCCTTATGGCACTACTGGTTTTATGAAACAGGATGGACCTGCTAATTACCGTTCTGTTCAAATAAACTATCCTTTAGGAGAAAAGGAAAAAGTAGTATTTGCAGAAGGAATCGACGGTACAGAAGAAACCGTTGTACCCGCCGGGATGGAAGTGCGAAACAACTATCTGTGGTACAGGAATACTTTTTATTGGGATAAAAAGGCTATGAAAGAAGGCCCCGAAGATTATTCGAAGGCTAAATTATTCCATTGGCTTCACGGTTCTTCCGGAACAGGTGAAAATGGTTCCAGTTCTCCGATATTAGAGAGCGTGAAAAATCCATTAGAAAACCGGGTGTGGTTTATGTATGAAAACCAGGCGGATGCTATTTACGCAAACCAGGGAATGTCCTCTTCTCCTTACCAGATCGGCCGGGTGCTGGATGATGGTACTACACAGCTTTCACAAAATTCATTTAATTCATTAGGAGCAGACACTATTTCAATTGATCCGGCAGGCAGGAAATTTTATTACAAGTATGATAGCACCCTGACCAACCTTATTGAAATAAGGCAAATAAAAAATAATGCCAACGAACTGCTGGCTAAGTTTACTTACAATGCACAGCGTCTTCCATTAAGTGCGATCGATGCCTCGGGCCTCACCAGCACTTTTACTTATAATGCGATGGGTCAACTGCTCACAGCAAAAAATCCTAAGAATGAATTAACTGTGTTCAGTTATAATTCAAATGGATATTTGCAAAGTATTACCGGTTCGGTGGCGGGTTCTGTTGTTAGTTTTACTTATGATGGTTTTGGAAGGGTACGTACTGTCACTGATCCGGAAGGATATAAAGTAACAACTGATTACGATGCCCTGAATCGTCCAACCCTCATAACCTATCCTGACAGTTCTTATGAACAAATTGTGTATGACAAACTGGATGCCGTTCGTCATCGGGACAGGCTTGGCAGATGGTCGTACACTATATATGATTCTTTGCAACGGCCTAATATCATTAGTGATGCATTAGGTAGAGTAACACAATTTATTTGGTGCAGTTGCGGCAGTCTCTCAGAAATAATAGATCCTTTAAAACGTATCACCACTTTCACCCGTGACCTGCAGGGGCGGCTTTTATCAAAAACTTATCCCGATGGAAAAACAATTAATTATACGTATGAAAGCACCACCAGCAGGATTAAAGAAGTGACCGACATCAAAGGTCAAAAAAGCCAGTACAGCTACTTTATTGATGATAATTTAAAAAAAGTGGTATACGCCAACGCAGCAGTATTTACTGACTCGGTACGCTATACTTACGATACGGTTTACAACCGCATGCGCACCATGACAGATGGTACCGGCCTTACAACCTATGCTTATAAATCATTCAATTCAGGACCAGGATCCGGTCAAATGCAAAGCGTAGATGGGCCTTTAACGAATGACATTATCAGCTATACTTATGACTCCCTGGGAAGGGTCCTCAGTAGAAATATAAATGGAATTCCTTCCTCTGTTTTGTATGATAAATTGGGAAGGATTATCTCTGCCACCAATTCATTGGGAACTTTTGCCTACAGTTACCTGAATCAAACGGGCCGTTTATTATCTACAGCATATCCAAACGGCCAAATAACTTCCTACAGTTATTTCCCAAACCGTGAGGATCAGCGCATAAGTGAGATATGGAATAAAACATCTTCTTCAGCAACTGTTTCAAAATTTAACTATGACTACAATAAGGAAGGACAGATTGTTAAATGGACACAGCAGGCTGGTACCGCTACGCCAACTTACCTTGATCTCGGATACGATCTTTCAGACCAGTTAATTTCTGCCACACAGAAAAGCCAGGGTACAAATGCAATAGTTAAACGATATGCATATCAATATGATAAAGCAGGTAACCGTACCAGTGAGCAAATTAACAATGCAGTCACTTCGTCAGTTTATAATAACCTTAACCAGCTTACTGCACAATCAGGAAACGGCCCATTACGGTTCAAGGGTTCTGTAAATGAATTTGCGTCTGTAGTAGTTAAAAACAGCACCACAGCTGATTCAGCTTTTGCAGCTGTGGATACAACCAACAACTTTGAAGCCTTTGTAAAAGTAGCCGCAGGAGTTAATAATATCAGTGTTATTGCTACGGATTATTCAGGCAATAATAACAGGGCCATCAATAACTATGTTGTTACATCTGAGGCGGGTACCAATAATGCTATTACTTATGATGCAAATGGTAATACACTTTCTTCTGTTATTGGAGGAGTTACATATGATTGGGATGCGCTTGACAGGCTGGTAAAAATAATGTCGGTCAGCGGCACTACAGAGTTTGTTTACGATGGACTGAGCAGGCGGGTGGCAGAAAAATTTAACGGTACAGTCATAAAGCGGTGGCTTTGGGATGGCGATGCGGTTGTAGAAGAACGGGATGCAGCAGGCGCCAATGTCACTAAACGTTTTTTTGCACAGGGAGAGCAGATAGGCTTAAATAAGTACTTTTTTACTTTTGATCATTTGGGTTCTGTAAGAGAAATGACAGATGTCAATGGAGTTGTGCAGGCAAGATATGATTATGATCCATACGGCAGGAGAACAAAACTTACAGGATCGATAGATGCAGACTTTGGATTTACTGGTCATTACTATCATCCTTCGAGTGGTTTGCACCTGGCATTATACAGAGCCTATGATGCCACAAAAGGAAGATGGCTGAACAGGGATCCTATTGAGGAAAGTGGGGGATTGAATTTGTATGCGTATGTGCATGGGAACCCTGTCATTCACACTGACCCATACGGGCTTGAAGAAAATGCCAACAGTTTATTCGATGAGGTAAGTGACGGCAGTGAAGTTGTTGAGGCCTTCCTTTCTTCATTAGAGGATTATGCTGCAAAAACAAGACTGGGGAGCAACTATAAATTATATTTTGAAAATAAAAACACAGGAAGAGTTTTTAATGGGAATGGTGCTGTATCTACGGTCAATATCGCAAAGAAAGCTGAAAAGCTGCGTAAGATTCTTACACCCTTAAATTTAGGGATGGGGGGTGCTAAAATATATAATTCTTATACGGAGGAAGGATATTTGGGTTGCAAAACCAAAGGTGAAATAGGTGCCTTGATTGGTGGCACGGTGTATTCTTTCGCTGGAGCAGTGGCCGGTGGTGAAGCGGGTGCGTTAATTGGCACCGCAATCGGGGTTACTTTTGGAGGAGTTGGAGCTGTGCCGGGTGCAGTAATAGGTGGAGTGATTGGAGCTTTTTATGGCTCGTTGAAAGTTGGGCAAGTTGGTGAAAATTTAGGAAAAGGATTGGCTATTAAATACTTGAGATAAAAAATGAATAAAAAAAGTCTATTGAGTAGGAAACTGGTGTTATTGATTATTTCTTTTGTAAGTTATCAATTGTGCCTGTGTCAAGCCTCTGGTGATTACCGCTCGAAACAAACCGGTGCCTGGGCCGCTATTGCCACATGGGAAACGTATAACGGTGCCGCCTGGGTCAATGCAACAGTAGCACCTACTGCTGCAAGCGGTGCAATCAATATCGTAACCGGGCATGTGGTTACTGCAAGTGGTAGCCTTTCTGCTAATCAGATTATAGTTAACACGGGTGGTACATTTATTATTTCGTCAGGCACTTTTACCTTGATCGATACCGTTGGTGCCGAATTAAATTGTAATGGTAATTTCAATTTTACTGGCGGTACATTGTCAGGCGGCGGAAGCATAGAAATTGCGGATGGCGGAAATTTTGTGTGGGATGGAGCAACTATCAATGGAAATATTATCACCACCATCAATGCGGGAGCTGCTTTATCCATGCCTTCTGGTGGTAATATACTGGGTGGCAGCAGTAATCCTGTCATTAATAATTATGGCGACTGCACCTGGCTCGGCGGTAATCTTACTTTT
>JAKQKY010000057.1 GCA_029560415.1 Bacteroidota bacterium
GGTGGAGACCGACGAAGACAACCAGATCAACGACACCAGTCCTGCCTGGACACGTAAGCCTGCCGACCTGACCGATGAAGATTACTTGTCGTTTTACCGCCGGCTATACCCCCTAGCCGATGAGCCGCTTTTTAACATTCACCTCAATGTCGACTATCCGTTCAATCTAACCGGAATTCTCTATTTCCCGAAAATCAAGAACAATCTGGAAGTCCAGAAGAACAAGATCCAGTTGTACAGCAACCAGGTTTTTGTTACCGATGAAGTAAAGGATATTGTTCCCGAATTCCTCATGTTATTGCATGGTGTGATCGACAGCCCTGATATACCGTTGAACGTTAGCCGCAGTTACCTGCAGGGCGATCCCAATGTAAAAAAGATCAATGCGCATATCAGCAAAAAAGTTGCGGATAAGCTGGAAGAAATATTTAATACCGACCGTAAATCCTTTGAAGAAAAATGGGAAAGCCTTGGACTGTTTGTGAAATACGGTATGATGACCGATGACAAGTTCCTCGACAAGGCCAATAAGTTCTTTGTGATGGAAGACACGAGCGGAAAATTCCTCACACTGGATGAATATCGTGCTGCAACTGAGGCCATACAGAAGAACAAGGAAGGCAAACAGGTGATCCTGTATACAACCAATCCAGTACAACAGGATGTATTCATCCAACAAGCCACCGCCAAGGGTTACAGCGTAATTAAAATGGAAACCCTGGTAGATGCTGCCTTTATCAACAGCGTGGAAATGAAATGGAATGAAGTGCAGTTTACAAGGGTAGATGCAGATATTGCAGATAATCTTATTGATAAATCAGAAACAAATGACAGTGTATTGACCGCTGAAGAATCTGAAAAACTTAAAACATTGTTTACCCGCCAGCATGAAGGATTGAACCTGAATGTTGACATTAAGGGATTGAGCACGGAAGCAGCACCGGTAACGGCTACCCGCCCCGAACTGATGCGCAGGATGAAAGACATGGCTTCTATGGGAGGTGGTATGTCTTCATGGTATGCAAACATGCCCGATGAAGTTAACCTCACCGTAAACGGCAATCACCCGATATTTAAACAGATACTATCGGCAACCGATAGTGGCAAACAGGATAAGCTGGTGAAAAACCTGGCCGACCTGGCCCTTTTGTCGCAGGGATTGCTTACAGGAAATCACCTGACCAGTTTCATTAACCGGAGTGTAGAACTCATGGATGAGAAAATTTAAGGTTTGGAAATCTCTTAAGGACATTTAACTCAAACATACCATTACATTGCCCGGTTCTTACCGGGCATTTTTTTGCAGGATACTTGCTTCCAGGTAATGCATTTTATTGGTATAGAAAATTTCTTTGAAACCTTTGCCAGTAAAAAGATCTTTATAGAGCGGATTCAGGTAAACGATGTGTAACAGGCGTGGAGAGCGTTTCAGGCTTTTGTTGATGTTTTCCAACACACCCTTCATGATGATCTCATCAAATGGATTGAACAGAAAAATGCAATCCACATCATCCGGGATATCAAAATAAAAAGCATCATTGTTAATGATCTTATATTGAAGGGCGGGAAAGTTTTTACTTATTTTTTCGAGGTTGATGATAGCCTGTTGACATAATTCTTTTGAAAAATCAATTCCCGTAACCTGGGGAACTTGATGACCTGCGGCTACGCAAAGTGCCCGGCCTTTTCCACATCCGATATCCAGAAAGTGTTTGATTTTTAAGGGCTCCAGTTGTGTAAAAAGGACCTCCAGCAGGTCGTAACTTGCCGGCATGTAAATGGTGGCATGGCTGATGTCGATCCCTTTTTTTTCCATGGATGCAAGTTCATCTGCACCCGTAGTTTGTATCCCGTATTTTTTTTCTCCCCTGATCTCGCGGATGATGATGTGAAGGGCTATGCGGATATTCCAGTTTATGGAAAGGAAAAAAAAGTACCTGAGATACCTGGCAGCCTGCATGATCATGATTGTTTTTTTATTTCGTTTAGCCTTTACCGGTATTATTCACTTATTCTCAGGTCGATCATCTTCAACTGAAGGTTTCTTTCGCCATTCCATTCGTTGATATCGATGTTGAAAACGATATCCACAGGGCTTTTCAGCTGCAGCAGGTGAAATTTATCTGCCATATTGAATCCAATACCAGTGAGGGTAATGTCTCCCTGTTTCAATACAAATCTTACATGCAGTTCTTTCAGGATCTTTGAATAACCGGTATCGGTTACTTTCCTGGCAATGAAAACCGGCCGCATATTTTCGGGACCAAACGGCTCCATCTGTTGAATGATCTGGAAAGCAGATTCTTTTATATCTGCAAAGCCGATCTCTGCATCAATAATGATCTCAGGTATGAGCAGCCTTTCATCGATCGTAGCGGAAACTACTTCATTGAACTGTCTACTGAATGCGTCAACATTTTCAGGTAGCATCGACAGGCCGGCGGCTGCAAAATGACCACCATAGGCTACCAGGTGTTCCCGGCACGCGTAGATCGCTTCATACAGGTTAAAACCCGTTACACTGCGGGCACTGCCGGCGACCATGTTCCCGTTTCGGGTAAGCACTACCGTTGGCCGGTAAAAATGTTCTATAAGGCGGGAAGCCACGATACCTACCACGCCTTTGTGCCAGTCTTCCTTGTATACTACAGATGATTTGCTGTTAATGAGATCATCGTTTGCACGAATGATGGCGAGTGCTTCTTCGGTAATGCTGCTGTCGGCCAGCTTGCGGTCGCTGTTGTCGGAGTGAAGCATTTCTGCAAATTCCATGGCCCTGGTTTCATCCGTTTCTATAAAGAGCTGAACGGCTTTGCGAGCGTCGTCCATGCGGCCTGCGGCATTCACCCTGGGCGCAATTACAAAAACCACATTGCTGATGTTGAGTTTATGTTTGATACCACCAAGTTCGATCAGGGCTTTTATTCCAGGAGCAGGATCCTCATTGATCTTTTTAAGTCCGTACCAGGCCAGTATCCTGTTTTCGCCGGTCATTGGTACAATGTCGGCAGCAATGGCAATGGCCACCAGGTCGAGATAGCGATAATATAGTGTTTCGTCTAAGGAAAAATGTTCTGCCAGTGCGCTCATTAGTTTGAACCCAACCCCACATCCACAAAGTTCTTTGTATGGGTATTCGCAATCTGCCTGTTTTGGATTCAAGATGGCTGCGGCGTTGGGCAGTTCATTTCCAGGAAGATGATGATCGCAAACGATAAAATCGATGCCTAACGTTCTCGCATATGCGATGAGTTCAACAGATTTGATGCCACAATCCAGGCAGATGATCAGCGTGAATCCATTTTCAGCTGCAAAGTCAATACCCGCCTTGCTTACGCCATAACCTTCCCTATAACGATGAGGTATATAAAAATCAACAAGGGTAGGGTTGCCGATGCTGCAGACGAACCGGTACATCGATGCAACGGCAGTTGTACCATCTACATCATAATCGCCAAAAATGAGTATTTTTTCTTCTTGTGTAATGGCCTGTTCCACCCTGTCAACTGCTTTGCGCATGTCCTTCATCAGCCATGGGCTGTGTAAGTTGCTGAGTTGCGGCCTGAAATAATCGCGGGCCTTTTCAAAATCATCGATGCCACGTTGTACCAATATAGAACAAATGGTTCGGCTGATACCCAAAGCTTTTTGTAAGGCAGTTGTTTTATCTGTTGATTCCGGTAATATATTCCAACGTTTCTTCAAGATCAGTATTTTCTGTCGGTTGTATAACGTACCAGTTCTTCCAGTGCATTTCTTACCGGCGATTCATCATATTCGTATAAGATGGCGAGTGCTTCGTCCCTATAAGCGTTCATCTTTTCAACTGCATAGCGGATACCACCTGCTTCTTCTACCGAATTGATCACAAACTTAATACTGTCGGCCTTCTTATTTTCATTTTTGAGGATGTAAATAATGCGCCTGCGCAGGGTTTTATCCACCTTATTCAGAGTGTAAATCAACGGGAGGGTGATCTTTTTTTCTTTGATATCGTTGCCGGTTGGTTTGCCGATATTTTCGTTTCCATAATCAAACAGGTCATCTTTTATCTGGAATGCGATGCCCACTTTTTCGCCGAATAACTTCATTTTATCGCACTTATTTTCATCTTTACTTGTACTGTAAGCTCCAACTGCACAAGCGGAAGATAATAAGGATGCTGTTTTACTTTTGATGATCTCGAAGTAAATGTCTTCATCCAGATTGAGCTTGCGGGATTTTTCCATTTGCAGGAGTTCACCCTCACTCATTTGTTTCACTGCTTCTGAAAGAAGATGAAGATGTTTAAAATCGTCATGTTCGGTTGAGAGCAACAAACCTTTCGACAAAAGATAATCACCCACCAACACAGCGATTTTATTTTTCCAGATGGCATTTATCGAAAAGAAACCTCTTCGTTCCATGGATTCATCAACTACATCATCATGAACAAGGGTTGCGGTATGAAGGAGTTCAACCAGGGCGGCAGCACGATAGGTGCTCTCATTAATTTCGCCATTTAGTTTGGCGCTCAGGAATACAAACATGGGGCGCAACTGCTTTCCTTTCCGCTTAATGATAAACTTCATAATGCGGTCGAGAAGCGGCGTTTTGCTGCGTACAGCATCGGAAAACTTCTTTTCAAAAGTATCTAGCTCTTTCCCGATGATATTTTTTACGAAGTCCATTTAAAAAAACGGCAATATAGTGCAGTACAAACCCCTGTCAAAGAATTTTATTAGTGCCTTAGCGTTTTTTAAGGGTTAATTTTTAAAACATCATGATTACAAGCAGCTTTTTATTCTATATAGCGCTCTTGGATATACGCAAAATTGTTGACAGGTAAAAGCCTTGCTGTATAAATAAATGCTAAAAAGTTTTGGTTTTTACCATGCATTCGATAAATTTGCGCTTAATCAACTCGTATATTTAGAAATCTATCAATCATTAAGTTATGTCTAGCAAAAAGTACAAATTATTATTACCGGTGTTTTTACTCCTCGTTACAGGGGTATTCGCCCAAAAAAAATCGGGTAGCGGTTATGATGTCTACGACACTTCCGTTATAACCAACAAGCGAATGCCACAGCAGAACGAATTCTGGAACAACTCATATAATTTCCCTGCCAAACCACGTAATATGTGGGAAATCGGTATCTCTGGCGGTCTGTTCAATGTATCAGGCGACGTGCCAACTGTGATCCCAACCATTGGTTTTGCAGCACATGTAAGGAAAGCTTTTGGCTACCTGTTCTCTTTAAGGTTACAATACCTCAATGGAACAGCTAAGGGTCTTGCATGGAACCCTTCCTACAACTTTTCCCGTAACCCGGCATTAAGCCAGGTGTACAGCGCTCCAATCCAGGGATCAACAACCATTCCTGGAAGACCAGCTGAAAATGTGTACTACAATTACAAAAACAAAACTCAGGATTTAAGTATCCAGGGTATTTTCACATTGAATAACATCCGTTTCCACAAACAAAAAACAGGATGGGTTCTTTACGCTGGTGCCGGCTTTGGTGCTTCAGCTTACGAAACCAAAATAAATGCTTTGGATGAAGCTGCTGGAACAAACTACAGCGCCCTTTACACTACTTTATCTTCTCAGCCACTTGTTTACAAAAACAGGAAAGACGTTCGTAAAGCGTTAAAAGATGGTATGGATGATACTTACGAAACTCCGGCCGAAAACAATGGCGAACGCAGGCCTAAACTGGGTGATAACCAAACACTCCGTTTTTCTACTTCAGTGTTAGCTGGTATTGCTGTGAAATTGAGCAAGCGTATCAATGTAGCCCTTGAAAATCGTCATACGTTCATTCATGATGATCTGTTAGATGGTCAGCAATGGCAGGAACAAGCTACTGGTGATCCAGCATTAACCGGTAACTGGGATTCTTATAACTACCTTTCTCTTGGTTTGAATTTCAACCTGGGTGCTAAATCTGTAGAACCTTTGTGGTGGATCAATCCATTGGATTATGCTTACGGCGAGTTGAACAATCCTAAGCACATGAAACTGCCAAAGCCAGTATTTGATGATGCAGATGGCGATGGTGTTATCGATCAGCTTGATCGCGAACCAAACACTCCTGCTGGTTGCCCGGTTGATACTCATGGTGTAACCAAAGATACTGATGGCGATGGTGTACCAGATTGCAAAGACAAACAATTGATCACTCCTACAGAATGTCAGCCTGTTGATGCAGATGGTATCGGCAAATGCCCGGATCCAGAATGTTGCAAAAACATCGTGGCTCAGCCAACAACGCCTCCATGCCCAACTGACTATCCTAGCCTGTCTTTCAAAGGAAACAGCAACACCCTTACCAACGACGTGAAAGCTATGTTGGCTACTGTAGCTGCTAAAATGAAAGCAAATCCTACTTGTAACATTAACATCAACGGATATCCTGAAGCTTCTAAAGCTTCACAGGCAGTTTGCCAGAAAAGGGTTGAAGCAGTTAAAAAGCACCTGGTAGAAAAAGAAGGCATCAGTGCCGACAGGATCACAACCAATTGCGAAGTTGGCGGTGGTGATAAGAATACAATCGACATCAAGTCAAACTAAAATAAGTTTTATTCCACTTTTTGCTCAATGATGAAAGCCCTCCCTTTTTTGGGAGGGCTTTTTCGTCTTTATATAATACTTAACAACTGTTTTTTGGAGAATTCTACATTTACCGGCATTTTTGACTAAAATCTATTAATTTTGCACTTCTTTATGAGATCACTTAAAATAATCGTTCCGGTCCTGTTTATCCTGCTTGGTTTCTCTTCCTGTAATAAATTCAGCAAGATCCAGAAGAGCAAGGATTATGAATACAGGCTGGTAAAGGCGGATGAGTTTTATGCCAAGAAGAAGTACAGGTTCGCCCAGCAATTATATGAAGAGCTTTTCCCGGTATATAAAGGCTCACAGAAATTTGAAGATCTTTATTATAAATACGCCTATTGCTTTTACCATTTAGGTTTGTATATGGATGCCGAAAACCTGTTCAAAGGTTATTTAGAGGTATTCCCATCCAGTACAAGGGCAGAAGAAGTAGATTACATGCGGGCATACTGCTTTTACAAGCAATCGCCGAAAATTGAATTGGAACAGGTAAATACGATCAAGGCGATGGGCATGATGCAGACCTTCATCAATACACATCCGGGATCACCCAGGGTAAAAGATGCCACCGAGATCATAGATAAATCGAGGGTAAAACTGGAAACAAAGGATAACCGTACCGCACAGTTGTATTATAATCTAGGACAGTTCAGGGCTTCGGCCATTGCCTTTGCAGGTTTGCTCAACAGCTATCCTGAATCAATAAAGGGAGATGAATATAAACTGATGGTGGTGAAATCTTATTATCGCTTCGCCAAATTGAGCATCGCTGAAAAGAAGATGGAACGCTTTGAAAAGGTAGTGGAAGAATACCAGGATTTTATAGATCGCTATCCCGATAGTAAATTACTGAAGGATGCAGAAACGTATAGCATTTCAAGTCAAAACCAAATTAAAGAAATAAAAAATGAGCAAACTCCGTCGTCAGCTAAGCGCTAATACCAGTAGTTCTGTTGAACCGAAAAAACTGTCGGACCTGAAAGATAAAACGGGTAACCTGTATGAATCTATTGCAATCATTGCAAAAAGAGCCAACCAGATCAACATTACCATCAAGGAAGAGCTGCACAATAAACTGGAAGAGTTCGCCAGCCATACCGATAGCCTTGAAGAAATTCACGAAAACAAAGAGCAGATCGAAATTTCAAGAGCTTATGAGCGCATGCCGAATCCATCGCTGTTGGCTACAACCGAATTTTTGGAAGATAAAGTGTATTTCAGGAGAAATGATGAGAACCTGTTCAGTTAATTCCTTCGGTTAATTTTACCACTTCATTTAATTTAGAAATCATAATTTTAGTCCTGCATTTTGCGGGACTTTTATTTTACTTACATGTTACAGGGAAAAAAAATTCTGTTAGGCATTTCCGGTAGTATCGCAGCCTATAAATCTGCTATACTGGTGAGACTATTGATAAAGGCCGGCGCTGAGGTTAAAGTGGTGATGAGCCCTGCAGCCGAACACTTCATAGCGCCACTCACGTTGTCTACGCTATCAAAGAACGATGTACTTACAGCACTTTCCGAAAATGATTCCTGGGCAAACCATGTGATGCTGGGTCGTTGGGCCGATGTGATGCTCATTGCACCATTAAGTTGTAATACCCTGGCCAAGATGGCACACGGATTATGTGATAACCTGTTGATGGCTGTTTACCTTTCAGCTACCAGCCCGGTGATCGCAGCGCCTGCAATGGATGAGGATATGTGGAAACACCCGGCTACCCGGTCTAATATTACCCGGATCGAACAATTTGGCAACCTGGTGATCCCGGTAGAAAAAGGGGAACTCGCCAGCGGGCTTAATGGAGAAGGAAGGATGGCAGAACCCGAACATATTGTAACTTACCTTGAACATTATTTTTCTAAAATATCAGATCTGGCGGGTAAAAAAGTGTTGGTCACAGCGGGTCCAACCTTTGAAGCCATAGATCCTGTTCGTTTTATAGGGAATCATTCTACAGGCAAAATGGGTATCGCCATAGCCCGGGAATGTGTGGCCAGGGGAGCATATGTAACACTTGTTTGCGGCCCATCCGGCGAAACATTACCCGCAGGGGTAAACGCAGTGAGGGTAACTTCTGCAGCAGAAATGTATGATGCCTGTATAAAAGTATTTCCCGACGTAGATATTGCGGTCATGAGTGCTGCCGTTGCAGATTATACCATTACCAATCCCGCTACTCAAAAAATAAAAAAAGATCATTCATCCCTCGTATTGGAACTGGAGAAGACCCGTGATATACTCAAAGCATTGGGTGAACAGAAAAAAAGCAGCCAGGTATTGGTGGGTTTTGCACTTGAGACCAATAATGAAAAAGAGAATGCTTTAAAAAAATTGTCTTCCAAAAAGGCCGATATGATCGTACTGAATTCACTCAATGACCCGGGTGCGGGATTTGGATATGACAGCAACAAAATCGTTATTTTTGACAGGAAAGGCCAGGAATATTCATTTGAGAGTAAATCGAAGACAGCCGTGGCTACCGATATCATTAACAGCATCATTAAATTTTCGCATGCGTAAACTTCCCATTATTATAATATGTATGTTCATGCTACTGCAGGCAGAAGCACAGGAACTCAATGCAAGGGTAACGGTAGTGAGCACCCGCGTAGGAAACAACGTGAATAGAAATACATTTACCTCCCTTCAGACAGCACTTACCAATTTTCTGAATAACCGTAAATGGACAGGCGATAAGTTTGGTGCCAACGAAAAAGTAGATTGTAATTTCCTGCTTAATCTCGAAGCCACGAATGACGCCAACGTATATACCGCTTCTCTTACGATACAGTCTGCACGGCCTGCATTTAATTCAACCTATCTTTCTCCGATCATCAACTTTAAAGATGACAATGTCATTTTTAAATACATCGAATTTCAGCAACTTGAATTCAATGAGAACAGGGTATCCGGTTCCGACCCGCTCGTGTCGAATCTTACAGCCGTATTTGGTTATTATGCATTTGTAGTGCTGGGATTTGATTATGCTTCTTTTTCACCGCATGGCGGGGATGCGTTTTTCCAGAAGGCGCAGAACATTGTAAACAATGCTCCCGATGGAAGGAATATTTCGGGCTGGAAGGCATTTGACGGTATTCGTAACCGTTATTGGCTGGTTGAAAACATGCTTAACACCCGCTATTCGATCATGCACGATATATATTATAATTATTACCGGCTTGGTATGGATAAATTGTATGAGGATGACAATGCTGCCCGCACAGAACTGCTGAACGTACTTAACCTCATGAATAATTTCAATACAGAGAATCCAAACACGATGATAAACCAGTTCTTTTTCCAGGGAAAATCTACTGAACTCATCAAGATTTTTTCAAAGGCGTTGCCACAGGATAAAGTAAGGGCCAAGGAACTATTGGCGAAAATGGATCTGACGAATGCTACCAAATACCAAGACGAACTTAAATGAAGAACCTGCTGCTCCTGGTCATGATAACCAGCATTATTTCCTGCGGGTCAGAAAATGATATTCCTGATGGCATCCTCCCTCCACAAAAAATGGAACCTGTATTGTGGGATTACCTCCGTGCAGATGCATATACTACCGATTACCTGAAACGCGACAGTACCGTTAACGATACGCTGGAGAACCTGAAGTTGCAGCAAAAACTGTTTGCTTATTATAAAGTGAGCCGGGAAGATTTTTACAGAAGTTATGACTATTATATCAGCCATTCTGGTATGCTCACCAAGATCATCGACAGCATGCTGGCAAAGCAAAACCGGAAAAAGCCCGGGTATAAATTAATGGAAATTCAATAATTCAATATGCAGAAAGTATATGATAACGCCGATAAGGCAATTGCAGATATTCAACATGGCAGTGTGATCATGCTGGGTGGTTTTGGGTTATGCGGTATCCCGGAAAATTGCATCACAGCCCTGGTAAAAAAGGGAGTACAACAACTCACCTGTATTTCAAATAATGCAGGCGTTGACGATTTCGGGATCGGCCTGATGCTGAAACAAAAGCAGGTTAAAAAAATGATCTCTTCGTATGTAGGGGAGAACGCCGAGTTTGAACGCCAGTTGCTGAGTGGTGAACTGGAAGTGGAACTTATACCGCAGGGAACCCTGGCTACGCGTTGTATGGCGGCTGGTTACGGTATGCCGGCTGTATTCACTCCTGCCGGGGTTGGAACGGAAGTAGCCGAAGGAAAAGAGACCCGTAATTTTAACGGTAAGGATTACCTGCTGGAGTACGCTTTTGAAGCTGATTACGCCATTGTAAAAGCCTGGAAAGGAGATACCATGGGAAACCTCGTTTATAAAGAAACGGCCCGTAATTTTAACCCGTTGATGGCCATGGCTGGAAAGATCACCATCGCCGAGGTGGAAGAACTGGTACCTGCCGGCGAACTCGATCCTAACCTGGTGCATACACCGGGCATCTATGTACACCGGATATTCCAGGGAGAAAATTATGAAAAAAGGATAGAGCAACGAACCGTCAGGAAAAAGGGATAGTGGTTTAATAGTTACTAACGGTATAGGATAACCTGTGTATAATGCAGGAAAAATTTAAAACACTTCATTATCAAAGCAATGGCATTAGATAAATACCAGATCGCACAACAGATCGCGAAAGAGTTAAAGGATGGTTACTATGTTAACCTGGGGATCGGCATACCTACCCTGGTAGCCAACTATATCCCCGAAGGCATCAGTGTGGTGCTGCAAAGTGAAAACGGCCTTTTGGGCATGGGCCCATTCCCGGAAGAGGGGCAGGAAGATGCCGACCTGATCAATGCAGGCAAACAGACCATCACTACCGTTGCCGGATCTTCTTTCTTTGATAGCGCATTGAGCTTTGGTATGATCCGTTCCGGGAAGGTGGATCTTACTGTTTTAGGCGCAATGGAAGTAAGCGAGAACGGCGATATTGCCAACTGGAAAATTCCGGGGAAGATGGTAAAAGGAATGGGCGGGGCAATGGATCTTGTTGCCAGCGCTAAAAATATCATCGTTGCCATGATGCATACGAACCCAAAAGGTGAAAGCAAATTACTGCCCCAATGCTCGCTACCGTTAACGGGTATACGTTGTGTGAAAAAGATCGTGACCGATCTTGCCATGCTGGAAGTTACACCCGGCGGGTTTAAACTCCTCGAAAGGGCACCCGGTGTAACCGTGGAAGAAATTAAGCAAAAGACATCTGGTAAACTGATCGTAGAAGGAGATATCGCAGAAATGACATTTTAACAATAGGTTTAATTCATAAAAAAAGGTTGATGAAGTACCAGGGTTTTGCCTGCTTCATCAACCTTTTATGTAGTAATTGATTTCCTTAAACTTTTGGTGCAGCAGCTAATGTTTCTTCGTTCACACCGCTCGCATATTTTTCAAAGTTCTTGATGAATTGAAGTGCAAGGTCTTTGGCCTTTGCATCATATTCTTCTTTATTGGCCCACGTATTCCTGGGATTCAAAACTTCTGTAGGAACACCCGGGCATTCCATCGGCATCATCATGCCAAACACGGGATGTGCTTCGTACGCAACGTTGTCGAGTTTTCCTTCCAGTGCTGCTGTGATCATTGCACGGGTATACCCAAGCTTCATCCGTTGTCCAACCCCATAAGGGCCGCCACTCCAACCGGTATTGATCATCCACACATTTACATTGTGTTGGGTCATTTTCTTACCCAGCATTTCGGCGTATTTACCAGGATGTAATGGCAGGAAAGGTGCGCCGAAACAGGCACTGAAAGTAGATTTAGGTTCTGTAACTCCCGCTTCTGTACCGGCAACTTTTGCGGTATATCCACTGATAAATTGGTACATGGCTTGCCCGGCAGTAAGCTTACTGATCGGGGGTAGGATGCCATAAGCATCTGCGGTGAGGAAGAAAATATTTTTTGGCGTTTTACCGATCGATGGTTCAAGTGCATTGCTGATAAAAGACAATGGATAGCTAACCCTGGTATTTTCGGTGATAGCCTTGCTGCTGAAATCGATCTTGTTAGTGCCTTCAATAAAAGTTACGTTTTCTACTAATGCACCTGGTTTGATGGCTCGAAAAATTTCCGGTTCTTTATCTTCACTCAGATCAATGGTTTTAGCATAGCAACCACCTTCAAAATTGAATACTGAATCTTCCGTCCAGCCATGTTCATCATCCCCGATGAGTTTACGGTTTGGATCAGCGCTCAAGGTTGTTTTACCAGTTCCGCTTAATCCAAAGAAAATAGCCGTATCACCCTCATGACCCATGTTGGCCGAACAATGCATGCTCAAAACATTTTTCTGATGAGGAAGGATGAAGTTGAGAATGGTGAAAATGCCTTTTTTCATTTCACCTGTATAACCGGTGCCTCCAATGAGGATCATTTTTTTAGAAAAGCTCACCATAGCAAAGTTGTGTTGACGGGTTCCGTCAGTTGCAGGATTGGCATGCAGGCTCGGAGCCTGGATGATATGCCATTCCGGGGTGAAATTTTCCAGTTCATCTTCTGTAGGCCTCAAAAACATGTTATAGGCAAATAGACTGTTGGCAGGAAGTTCGTTGATAACGCGGATGTTTAAACGATATTTGGGATCAGCACAGGCATAACAATCTCTCACCCAGATCTCTCTTCCACTCATGTGTTTGGTGATCTTTTCATACATCTGGTCGAAATACTTCGGTTCCAGTGGTATATTAAAATCATTCCAATGAACCGTATTTTCTGTCAGTTCATCTTTTACGGTGAATTTATCTTTTGGGCTACGACCGGTAAATTCGCCGGTGTTGATCAGCAACGCCCCGGTATCGTTCAAAACGCCGGCACCCCTTTCAATGGTTTGTGCTGTTAATTCTTCTGGTGTTTGTTGGTAATGTACTGGGTGCGAAATTTGCAAACCCATTTCCGTCAAAGCTTTTATCGGAGCTTCGATCATTGTTGATACTGACATAGCAAGCAATATTTGGTTATGAGTACAAAGGTAACATTTCATTATTTTAAAAAGAAACCCTTAAACGGGTATCGATTCTGATGTAATATTTAATATTAGCCCGTTATTTTAGTAATTCATTAATAACTTACCGTTTTTTTATAAATAAAGTTTATCAATTGGGTATAATATTAAACAGTGTATATTTTTAATTTTATTTTACGAATTCCGGGCGTCATTCACGGTAATTTTTGGTAAAACGGTATCTTGTGTTTATATCAGGTTGAATTCAATTTTCAAAACAGAATAACTACCAGTAATGAAATATCTTCCCTTAAATCCTTCCATTTTTGTTCAGAACCGTCAGCGTTTTACCGAAAGAATGGAAAAAAATGCCATTGCCATCTTTAACAGCAATGATGAATTGCCCACCAATGGCGATCAATTGTATCGATTCAAACAAAACTCCGATCTTTTCTGGCTTACCGGGATTGAGCAGGAAGACAGTATGTTGATCTTATTTCCCGGAAATCCGGATCCGAAATTCAGGGAAGTATTGGTGCTGGTAAGGCCCAATGAATTAAAGGAAAAATGGGATGGACACCGGTTACGGGTAGATGAAGCCCGCACTATCTCTGGTATTCAAACAATAGTGTGGCTGGATGTAATAGACGGTTTATTGCAGCCATGGATCCATATAGCAGATACGATTTACCTCAACAGCAATGAAAATGACCGCAAGTCTAACCTGGTAGCGGTAAGGGATTACCGGTATGCTGCCATGATGAAAGAAAGATATCCACTACACCAGTACAGGAGAAGTGCTAAAATACTAAGAGACCTCAGGGCCATAAAAACTGCACTTGAAATTGAGGTGATGCAGAAGGCGATCGATATTACGGATAATACCTTTCGCAGGCTGTTGCAATTTATCAGGCCGGGTGTGATGGAATATGAAATTGAGGCCGAAATATTTCATTCCTTTTTATCGAAAAGGGCTACAGGTACGGCGTATGGCTCTATCATTGCCAGTGGCGACCGGGCCAGGGTGCTGCATTATGTGGAAAATAACCAGGAATGTAAGGATGGTGAATTAATCCTGATGGATTTTGGCGCCGAGTATGGAAATTATTGTGCCGACCTTACCCGAACGGTACCGGTTAGTGGCAAATTTGGCAGAAGGCAGAAAACGGTTTACAATGCCTGCCTGCACCTGCATCATTATGCCGCCAGCATCCTTAAACCAGGTATCAGCATAGTAGATTATACCGAAAAAGTCGGCGATGAAGCAACCGTTGTTTTTCAAAAGATAGGGCTGCTCCGTAAATCAGATGTAAAAAATGAAGACCCTGAAAACAGGGCCTATCGTAAATATTTATACCATGGCATTTCTCATCACCTGGGAATTGATGTTCATGACCTGGGCACCCGGATAGAACCTATCAAAGCGGGTATGGTGTTTACCATTGAACCAGGAATTTATATTGAAGAAGAAAAAATGGGTATCCGCATTGAAAATAATTACTGGATCACGAAGAATGGAAATAAAGACCTGATGAAAAATATTCCCATGACCGTAGAAGATATAGAAGCATTGATGAAGCGGTAATACATTTGATACGAATATCTAATTGAATGGATGAATGCATTGATTTGAATCAATCATTAAAATATCCACTTTAGTACAACAAAACATGAAACAGATCCCCAACCTCTTTACCCTGCTTAATCTTGTATTCGGTTGCCTGGCCATTACGGCAACATTGCAAAATGGCATTGCGATTCAAAGCACAGCCGAAGGTGCCCAGTTCATTGATATTCCCGAACAGATCTGGATGGCATCTTTATTCATTGGATTGGCCGCAGTAGTTGATTTCCTGGATGGTTTTGTGGCCCGGTTATTCAATGCCAGTTCTGATATGGGCAAACAACTCGATTCCCTGGCAGATGTAGTTAGTTTTGGGGTAGCCCCATCGATGATCATTTACCAGTTTCTGCGCATGAGTTTTGCCCGGGAAGAATCGGGAATTGAAACATCGGTTTGGTATTTACTACCGGCATTTATCGTGGCTGCAGCCTCGGCATACCGCTTGGCAAAGTTTAACCTGGATACCAGGCAACAATATGGTTTCCGGGGAGTACCCACACCAGCGGCGGGTTTACTGGTAGCATCTTTTCCAATGATTTACTGGCATGCAGAATCTGCGGCAGTAGCAGGACTTTTGCTGAATAAATGGGTATTGTATGCAGTGATCGTTTTAGTTTCCTGGTTGATGGTGAGCAATATTCCCATGATGGCCATGAAATTCAGGAACAGTTCGGTAAAAGATAACATGCCAAAACTGATCCTGCTCGCCTTGTCTGTAGCAGCCATTGTATTGTTTCAATGGCTATCGGTGCCGGTTATTTTTATCACATACATTATTTTATCTTTGGTTTTTAAAAATAAATAATCATGACTTACACAGCGCAAGTAAAAGTAATGCCATTAAGAGACCTGCTGGATCCACAGGGGAAAGCCGTGTTGGGAGGATTACAAAACCTGGGTGTTGTAGCAGTGTCGGATGTCAGGATCGGTAAGCATATCGATCTGCAGATAGACGCCCCATCAAAAGAAGAAGCGTTGAATATTGCTTCTGAAGCCGCTAAAAAATTATTGTCGAACCCGGTGATGGAAATGTTTGAGATCACAGTGAATTGACAGTGATCAAATTTCCTGTTAGCAATTAATTTTTCCTGTTTTCAAAAAGGGAATGCATTTATTCATCAGTTTGAAAATATCTCACTTCGGATTTCAAATTGATAAATTCTATAATTATTCATGCTTTATATCATCCCTTCTCCCATCGGTAATCTTGCCGACTTCACCTACCGTGCTGTGGAGATCCTGCGGTCTGTAGATTTGATCCTGGCAGAAGACACCCGAACATCCTCTGTGTTATTGAATCATTACCAGGTAAACAAACCCATCTCTCCGTATCATCAGCACAATGAACATAAAATTGTTTCCCATCTTTCTGATCAATTGCTTGCCGGTAAAACCATTGCATTAATAACCGATGCAGGTACACCTGGTATTAGCGATCCCGCTTTCTTACTGGTGCGGGAATGCATCCGTCACAACATAGAAGTGCAGTGCCTTCCCGGAGCTACCGCATTTGTACCTGCGCTTATCAATAGCGGTTTGCCGATCAATCGTTTTTGTTTTGAAGGATTTCTTCCTTTAAAAAAAGGAAGGCAAACGATGTTGAAAATGCTGGCTACTGAAGAGCGTACGATGGTATTTTATGAAAGCCCGATGCGGCTTGTTAAAACCTTGTCACATTTTATTGAATACTTCGGCGCTGAGAGACCCTGTTGTGTAAGTCGCGAGCTCAGTAAAAAATTTGAAGAAAACAAACGCGGAAGTTTGCAGGAAGTGCATGACCATTTCAATGCTAAAACAGTTAAGGGAGAGATCGTGATCGTAGTAGAAGGGAAAAATTAATTGCCAGCCAATCAAACCTAAACATCGTTTCTTTAACACATTAGAGTTTTTTTCCTGCCCGATTTTACCGAATTTAGCCCTTCTAAACTTTCAGGATGAAAACTCGTATCAGCTTCTTATTTCTTATTTCTTATTTCTCATTTCTTGTTCCGCTACAAGCGCAGCCTGATCGCTGGCAGCAATCGGTAAAGTATACTATGCTGATTGATGTGGATACGGTTAGCAACCGGTTTACAGGTAAACAAAAACTTGTGTATACCAATAACTCTCCCGATAAACTGGATAAAATTTTTTACCATTTATACTGGAATGCTTTTCAGCCAAACAGCAGCATGGATGTACGCAGTCGTGAACTGGGAAAGATACAAACCAACGGCCGGCCCGATTGGGATGGCAGGGTTCGTGACAGGATCAGCAAATTAAAGGAAAATGAGATCGGTTATCAAAAGATCATTTCCCTGAAACTAAATGGTGTACCTCAACCGTTCAGCTATCATGAAACCATCCTGGAAGTGAATCTCACTAAACCGATTTTACCCAAGACCACCGTGCAACTTGATATGGAATTCGAAGCACAGGTGCCGCTGCAGGTTCGCAGGAGTGGGAGAGATAATCCACAAACGGGTGTAAAATATAGTATGAGCCAATGGTATCCCAAGCTTTGTGAATACGATTATGAAGGCTGGCACCCAACACCATATGTGGCCCGGGAATTCTATGGAGTATGGGGTGATTTTGATGTGACCATCCAGATCGACAAAACATATAAACTCGGCGGAACAGGTGTGTTGGTGAATGCCAATGAAATAGGATGGGGGTACGATAAACCCGGAACAGAACTGAAACCAACGTCGGCCAATAAACGCAGCTGGCATTTTAAAGCAGGTAATGTGCACGATTTTGTTTGGGCTGCCGATCCCGATTACCGTCATATTGTTCGTAAAATGCCTGTTACCGGCACTATGCTGCATGTTTTATACAACTATAAACCAAATGATGCAAAGAATGATTCGGCCTGGGAGAAAGTGGCCAATGCTGCTGTAACAGTTTTGCCGTTCATTGAAAAGAATTTTGGTAAATATCCTTACCCTCAATATTCGTTTATACATGGGGGTGATGGTGGTATGGAATACCCAATGGCCACCCTCATCAGCGGGCCCTCCCTTGGAACCGTTATTCATGAATGGATGCATAGCTGGTACCAGATGATGCTGGGCACCAATGAAAGCATGTATGCGTGGATGGATGAAGGATTTACCAGCTTTGCTGAAGACCTGGTGTCTAAATTTTACAATAAACGGTCGGGCCTGGAAGATTACCGTGACGCCCTGGCCAAAACACCCGACAATGAAAACCTGAAACAACTGATCGCATCTTTGCCTGAAGATCACGCTGGTGCCTATGCCAGTTATTTTGCATTGGCTAAGAGTGGACTGGAAGAGCCCATGACCACGCATGCCGATCATTACAACAACAATTTTGCTTATAGCATCGATGCTTATTCAAAAGGTGAAGTGTTCATGGAACAGCTGGGATATATTGCGGGAGCTTCTGTAAGAGACAAGATACTATTAGAATATTACAGGCTCTGGCGTTTTAAACACCCAAATGCCAATGATTTTATTCGGGTAGCCGAAAACGTGAGTGGTATCAAACTAGACTGGTACAAAGAGTATTGGATCAATACCACCAAAACCATCAACTATTCAATCGATAGTTTATGGGAAGAAAATGGAGTTTCAAAGATCAGGCTAAAACGTATCGGGCAGATGCCAATGCCCATAGACCTGCAACTTACCTTCAAAGATGGTACCACGGAGATGCATTACATCCCATTGAACCTGATGTTTGGCAATAAAGCAAATGAAAATCCTGCTGCTAAATTCATCACGCATGAAGAATGGCGCTGGACACATCCAACTTATATTGTAGAATCTACGCGGAAACTGGGGGAGCTTAAAATGGCAGAGATCGATCCATCGAAGCGAATGGCTGACACAGAAAGAAAGAATAATTTATTGGAACTGAACTGGTAGTTTTAACGGTAACGGTTACCTGCCAAAAAATTTATTAACAGCTTCTACCCGGTTCGATACGTGCAGTTTGTTGTAAATATTATAAACATGTTTTCTTACGGTTTCGGAACTGATGAAGAGATCTTCTGCGATCTCTTTATACACGAGACCTTTCGAAAGCATCTCCAGTATTTCAAATTCCCGTTTCGATAAAACATCCAGGGCTTCATCGGCAGCAGGTGTGGTAGGTTTGTTTACAAAAGCAGAAACCACTTTGCGGGCGATCTGGCTGCTCATCGGCGCCCCGCCTTCATATAGTTCCTTGATGGATTCGAGCAGTTTTGCCGGCGCTGTTTTTTTGGTGATATATCCACTGGCTCCGGCACTCAGTGCTTCGAAGATCTTTTCATCTTCCTCGTAGATCGTACACATCATGAACAGCATTTCGGGGCAGGTAGGTTTGAGGTCTTTTACTACTTCAATGCCATTGATGCCACCGAGGTGAATGTCCACCAATACTACCATCGGTTTAAATATGGGCAGTTTAACGAGGGCATCTTCTCCATTTACACAGGAACAACATAGGCTGTAGCCTTCCGACATTTCAATGATCTGTTCCAGCGCCTGCCGGATATCATTGTTATCTTCTACAATGGCTACAGTAATGTTCATGTATGCAAAGCTTGTTTAATTATTTTATTAATGCAATACCCTAAACTGGTATATCGATCATTTCTTTATCGGTTGATACAATAAGTATTTATCCTTAAAATGAGGTTCAGGAAAAAAGTGTTCCACCTCCCAGATAAATGGCTTACAGCCACTTTCCGAGATCTCATTACCCAGGTCACCTCCTTTTAAACAAACCAATCCACGTGGAACGCCTTCAGTATGTGCAATTGGTTTCTTTAATAGGGGCTTGCTCCAATGCCAGAGATCCTTCATTGGCGCAACAGCACGTGAAACCACGGTATCGAATTGCCTGTTTTTTATTTCCTCGGCCCTGCAGTGTTGGGTTGTAACATTGGTAAGTCCGATCTCGGCTGCTATTTCCTTTACAACAGTTAATTTTTTATTGATACTATCCACCAGGTGAAAGGATGTTTCGGGAAAAAAGATGGCCAGTGGAATGCCGGGAAAGCCTCCACCACTGCCAAGGTCCATCACCTGCATATTTTTTTCAAAGTTGAATTGGGCGGCAATGACCAGTGAATGCAAAACATGGTGTGTATAAAAATTATCCATGTCTTTTCGGCTGATCACATTGATCTTCTCATTCCAGGAAGTATACAGTGGTTTAAGCGCTTCAAATTGCTTCAATTGCTGTTCGGTGAATTCGCTGAAATATTTTAATAGTATATCCATGTGAAATTATTTCCAGGTTGGTTTAGGTTTTCTTACCAGGGATCCGGCAAAAAGGATATAATAAAAGAACATCCAGATGTCAAAAAACAGGAACCAGGGGAGCAGATCTTTTTCGCCCAGTTTAGTCAGCGTCTTGCCGTACACGATAGCCTGTATGATCAGTCGGCCTCCGAAGATCATGAGGCTGTATTGCCAGTTATAAAAAAGGCAACTGGCTATCAATAACGGGTAAAATAAAAAATGAGAGAAGGCATACAGGCCTAAGAAAAATTTGTGTAACGGTTTGTAATAACGCCCCGTACTGTAATGTCTTTTTTTCTGCGACATCCATTGAGCAAAACTGGTGGCCGGCTCGCTCAGTGTAAAACTTTCTTTATCTATGTTGATCTTTGTATTTCTTTTATTAGCGGCCATGTTAATGAAGAGATCGTCATCACCACCCGGTATATTATTGTGTGCCGAAAATCCTTTGTGCCGGAAGAACACCACTTTCTTGTAGCTTAGGTTTCGGCCAACGCCCATGTAGGGTAAACCGGCCAGGGCATAACTTAGGTATTGTAATGCTGCATGAAAAGTTTCCCAGCGGATCATCTTATTCAGGAAACTTTTTTTCTTATGATAGGCGCCATATCCCAACACGATCTCGGTATCATCGGTATAAGCACTTTGCATACTGTCTATCCAATGTTCTGTTGCAGGAACACAATCCGCATCGGTTAACAAGACGATCTCATGTTTGGCCGTTTTTATGCCAATGCTCAGGGGGAATTTTTTGCCCGGGATCATCTTGGCTTCCTGCGTAAGTTCAACCACCTGCAATTGCTTGTATTGTTTCCTGAATTCTTCCAGGATGTATTTGCTTTCGTCGTAGGAGTTATCATTAACCACGATCACTTCATGCGTGGTTTTATATTCCTGTACCAATGCACCGGGTAAATATTGAGCCAGGTTGCGGGCTTCATCGCGGGCGCAAATGATCACGCTTACAGGATGTGTTTGGGATGTTGATCTTTGTTTTTTCCTGTAAAAGCTCAGCCTGCTGAAAAAAAACAGGTAATAGAACAGCTGAATGAATGCGATAGAACAAAAAACAATAAACAGGATCAGCTGCCAGTGCTGCAGGATTTTTGGTAAATTCATCGGCGCAAAAATAAGCTATACCGCTTTCAAAGAGGCTTTCTGAAAAAGCATTTTTAAAATTTATCTTTGCGCCCTTTGTAATTCTATATTTCCAACATGGCATCTCTTCAATTTAAGATAAATCATACCGATAGCGGCAGTTCTGCCCGGGCAGGGACCATTACAACCGATCATGGCGTCATCAGTACGCCCATATTCATGCCGGTAGGTACAGTAGGCAGTGTAAAAGCGGTAACCCAGCAACAATTGGTTGACGAAGTACAGGCACAGATCATCCTGGGCAATACCTATCATTTATACCTGCGGCCCGGCCTGGATGTTTTGCAACAGGCTGGTGGCCTTCACAAATTCAATGGCTGGAACCGGCCGATTCTCACCGATAGTGGTGGCTACCAGGTTTTTTCCCTGGCCAATAACCGCAAAATCAACGAGGAAGGAGTTGTTTTTCAATCGCATATCGATGGAAGCAAGCACCTCTTCACCCCCGAAAATGTAATGGATACCCAGCGCATCATTGGCGGAGATATCATCATGGCCTTTGATGAATGCCCGCCCGGTGGCAGTGAATACGCTTATGCCAAAACATCCATGGAGCTTACTCATCGCTGGCTGGATAGATGTGTAAAACGTTTTGCCGATACGCCTGACAGGTACGGGTACACGCAAAACCTGTTTCCTATAGTACAAGGCGGCATCCACCACGATCTGCGGATAGCATCCTGCGATTTTATTGCTTCTAAAAATGCTACGGGCAATGCCATCGGTGGGTTAAGTGTTGGTGAACCGATCGAGAAAATGTACGAGATCTGTGCGCTTTGTTGTGAGCATCTTCCAAAGGATAAACCCCGTTACCTGATGGGCGTAGGTACTCCATGGAATATCCTCGAAGCCATTGGTATGGGAGTAGATATGTTTGATTGCGTAATGCCTACCCGCAACGGGCGCAATGCCATGCTGTTTACTTCAAATGGCATCATCAACATCGATAACAAAAAATGGGAGACCGACTTTTCCCCGATCGACGATGGCATTGATTGTGCCATGAGCGGGTTTTATAGTAAAGCTTATGTTCGGCACCTGATGAAAGCGAAGGAATATCTTGGGCTCACCATTGCCAGTGTACACAACCTTGCATTTTATTTATGGCTGGTTAAACAGGCGAGAGAACATATTATTGCTGGCGATTTCCCTGGCTGGAAAAATGAGATGGTTATTCGCCTCCAGCAGCGACTATAAGGAATGCTATTTTTAAGCATTAAGGGCATAATGTTTGCAATTGTTTTTATCTTTATCGGGCTTATAAAAAAATCATATGAAGAAATTATTAGTATTGTTCGTCCTTTTATCGATGGGACCTGTATGGGTATATAGCCAGAACGGCAATGTACAGAATGCGGCCATACCAAAAGATGCTGCTGTTGATGTAACGGTGTCGGATTTCAAGAACAATTTGCTTAACAACGAGATCATTGTATTCAAGAGCAAGATCAATAATAAAGAGTTCCAGGGAATTACCAATGAAACAGGGAAATTTACTGTAAGGCTCCCTGCTGGCGATGAATACGAGATTTTTATACTCGGATTTAAAGATTCTACCAGTTACAATGTATTAAAAATTCCGGCTACTACCGGTAACGCATACTATAAGAAACCTTTTGTGGTAAATATCCAGTTTCAGCCATCAAAAACTTTTGTGTTGGAAGACTGTAATTTCGATTTTGGAAAAGCCACATTACAGGAAACATCCTTTACTGTATTGGATGAACTCGTGGCATATCTCAACAGGAAGGATGAGGAACGAATAGAAATAGGTGGTCATACCGATAATGTTGGTAAACCCGCCAGTAACCTTAAATTATCGTTGGACCGGGCCAATGCTGTAAGAGATTACCTGATCGGGAAGGGGATCAATCCTGAAAGGCTTACTGCTAAAGGTTATGGAATGACAGAGCCTGTGGCGGAAAATAATACGGAAGATGGCAGGGCGCAAAACAGGCGGACAGAGGTTAAAATTCTTTAAATTATTTCATTTATATAAAAAGGCTGAAGATCGGATAGTCCGGCTTCAGCCTTTTATTTTAAAAGTTTATTTTACTGGATAACTGCTGTTTTAAGCAGGGTTTGGGTGTTAATATCAACGCCAATGGTTGAAATGGCGATTTTGTAATCAGCCTGGATCAACCCTACTTTACGGGCATAATAGCTTTTAATATCGGTTACGATGGTGTTGGCCGGAAGTCCGCCACCGGCAACAATATCCGTTTTTATACCGATCACATCGGTATAAGATGTTCCATTCACGGTTTTAGAACTACCTTTTTCGATAACACTATTGGTCACCGTAATGGGGATGGCTACCGGGAATCCGGGAACCGTTAAATTAATGGTTTGTGACCAGGAGGCGCCGGTTGACTGGTTATCTTTCAGGTAAAGGTCTTCAATTGACAGGGGTGTGCCATTCAGGTCCTGTTTCTGGTAACGGTAGTATTCGTTGCCGGTAATATTATAATAATCTGAGGCATTGGCGTTTGAATGCTTGAAAATGCGGTATGTACGGGAACCGATGCTGGTATCCTGGCTGGTGACGGTAACAGTGTCTACAAGGGAAGTTTGGCCGGGGGTTCCGGGGTTGTTGATCACGTCGTAGGTCCATTTGCTGTTGGTGGTAATGGACATGTATTTTTCTTCGGGCACTACCGGGTTACTGTCGCCGTCTTTTTTACAGGAAATGACCAGTAAGGCAAGGGGTAAACAGGCAAAAATGAGTTTTTTCATATATTTCTTTAGTTTAATTGTGTAATATCTGTATTTTTTGGTAATAATTAAATTTTTCCTCTTATCTTTGCGCTCCCAAATTTATGGCTAAACAGGCACTTATTAAGCAGGACGGAACAATAGTTGAAGCACTCAGTAATGCTATGTTCAAGGTGAAGTTAGAGAATGGTCATGAAATATTGGCCACGATTTCGGGTAAAATGAGGATGCATTACATCCGTATTTTGCCAGGCGATAAAGTGGGGGTGGAAATGAGCCCTTATGACCTTACGAGGGGCAGGATCATTTTCCGTTATAAGTAAAATAATACAAGCTATGGCTGTAAAGTTGTAGCCATTGGCAAACAGATAAAAACAAGCAACATGAAGGTTAGAGCTTCCATTAAAAAACGCAGTGCAGATTGCAAGATCGTAAGAAGAAAAGGCCGCCTGTACGTGATCAACAAAAAAAATCCACGCTTTAAGCAAAAGCAGGGGTAATCAGGATTAACCATTAATAATTAAAAATTAATAATTTCTATGGCTCGTATTGCCGGTATAGATTTACCAAAGAATAAAAGAGGCGAAATTGGTCTTACCTACATTTATGGTATTGGCCGTTCCACTGCCCAGTATATTTTAACGAAAGCAGGTATCGACCTGAATAAGAAAGTTAACCAGTGGAATGATGATGAGCAGACTGCCATCCGTAATATCATCAATGGCGAGTTTAAAACGGAAGGTGCACTTCGCAGTGAAACTCAGATGAACATCAAGCGTTTGCTTGATATCGCCTGTTACCGTGGATTGCGTCATCGTAAAGGTTTGCCGGTTCGTGGTCAGCGTACCCGTACCAACAGCCGTACCCGCAAAGGGAAACGTAAAACGGTTGCCGGTAAGAAAAAAGTGGCTAAGAAATAATGATAATAAAGATGCCGGTTACCTAGTACCCGGTATCTCTATATATAATGGCTTGTATTTTCTGAACCAACGCCGGATCGCATAAGCCAGCAGGAGGGTGGGTTCAGTTCCGGGAAACCGGGATCATTTTTTCAGATTACCTATTTTAAGAACATTATGGCAAAAGCACAAGGTGCTAACAAAGCACAAAGCGCAAAAGCAGCAGCAAAGAAGCGTGTGGTAAAAGTAGACAGCCACGGCGATGCACACATCACTGCAAGTTTCAACAACATCATCATCAGTTTAACCAACAAGAACGGCCAGGTTATTTCATGGTCTTCTGCCGGTAAAATGGGATTCAAAGGAAGTAAGAAAAATACTCCTTATGCAGCCCAGATGGCAGGCGCCGATGCAGCGAAAGTTGCCCTGGATGCTGGTCTTAAAAGGGTAGATGTATATGTAAAAGGTCCGGGAAGTGGTCGTGAAGGCGCTATCCGCTCCCTGTCACAAAATGGCCTTGAAGTTGCCATGATCAAAGACGTTACCCCTTTGCCGCACAATGGTTGCAGGCCTCCTAAAAAGAGAAGGGTTTAATCATTCAATCAACGTTCAACCGGCCTTTGCCGGTTGGCGCTATTTAATAACCGGGTGTATCATTCATTTTAAAAGGTCTTTATAATGATCCACCGTCACTAAAAGACCAACATACATTTTATGGCACGTTATACAGGCCCCAAAACAAAAATCTCCCGCAGGTTCGGCGAACCGATCACTGGCAACGGAAAGTGGTTAACCAAAAACAGCAACCCTCCAGGTCAGCACGGTGCTAACAAAAAACGTAAAACACTTAGTGAATACGGTGTTCAGTTAAAAGAAAAGCAAAAAGCAAAATATACCTATGGTTTGCTTGAAAAGCAATTCCGTAAAACTTTTGATGAAGCTGCCCGTAGAAAAGGCGTTACAGGTGAAAACCTGATCAAATTACTGGAAGCCCGTTTAGACAATACAGTTTTCCGCATGGGTATTTCTCCAAGCCGCCAGGGTGCACGCCAGTTGGTAAGTCACAAGCACATCACTGTTAACGGTGAAGTGGTGAACATTCCTTCATACAGCTGTCAGCCAGGTGATGTGATCAGCCTGAAAAATAAAAGCGCAGTTAACACGTCTATCACCGGCAACCTTCGTGGTAAGAATGCAAAATTCAACTGGATCGAATGGAGTGAAGGTGATATGAAAGGTACTTTCATCGCGTATCCTGAAAGGGAAAGCGTTCCTGAGAATATCAAAGAGCAGCTGATCGTGGAATTGTACAGTAAGTAAGAAGTTAAAAGTCTAAACCTAAAAGTTAAGGTTGATGACTTTTTCCTGTTGAATTTGCTCAGCGTTGGCAACAAACATTTAAAAATTAAAACAACAAAATACAAATGGCCATTTTCAATTTTGTTAAACCCGATAAGATTGTTCTTCAGAAAGCAAACGATTTTGAAGCACAGTTTGAATTCCGTCCGCTTGAACCCGGATATGGTGTAACCATTGGTAATGCTTTGCGCAGGGTATTGCTTAACTCTTTAGAGGGTTATGCTATTATCGGTATCAACATTGCCGGAGCCGATCACGAGTTTGCAACATTAAAAGGTGTTACAGAAGACGTAACCGAAATCATCCTTAACCTGAAGCAGGTAAGGTTTAAAATGAAAGTAGACCATGAGGTAAACACAGAAAAGGTTACCCTTTCTATCAAAAATAAAACAGAATTCACTGCGGGCATGATTGGCGAAGCTTCTCCTGCTTTTGAAGTGATGAATCCTGAATTGTTGATCTGCACCATGGATAGCAGTGCTAAACTGGACATTGAGATCAGCATTGGTAAAGGACGTGGCTACGTACCAGCTGAAGAGCATAAAGAAAAAAGTTCTCATTTCGGATATATCGCGGTGGATGCAATTTATACACCCATCAAGAATGTAAAATACCTGATTGAAAATACCAGGGTTGAACAACGCACTGATTTTGAAAAACTGATCATGGATGTGGTTACCGATGGTACCATTCACCCGGAAGAAGCCGTTAAACAGGCCAGCCGTATTCTGATCCAGCACCTGATGATCATCACTGATGAAAACATCACGTTCGATACCAAAGAAGATAAGAAAGAAGACCTGGTTGACGAACAAACTTTACAGCTTCGCAAAATGCTGAAAACGCCATTGGAAGATCTCGATCTTTCTGTACGTGCCTTCAACTGCCTGAAAGCTGCCAAGATCAATTCTTTAAGCGAACTGGTACAATACGAACAGGAAGACCTGATGAAATTCAGGAACTTCGGTCAGAAATCATTAAGCGAGATCGACCAGGTATTGCACGAGAGAGGTTTGAGCTTTGGAATGGATTTGAGCAAATTGAAACTGGACGACGAGTAATTTGAAGATTGACCAATTTGAAGATTTGGTAATTGATCAATTTGAAAATTAGGCGATTTGAAGATTAACAAGTTTGGAAGTGCTACACATTTTCAAATTTTCAAATCAAATCATCATCAAATCAAATCATCTTCAAATTTTCAAATCGACTCATCATCAAATCAATTTTATTATACATCAATCCTGTAATTCCTGACACGGTACAGGGTTTTAAAAACAAGTCAACATGAATCACGGTAACAAAAAGAACAATTTAAGCAGAACCGCATCGCACCGCAAGGCATTGCTGATGAACCTCGGCTGCCAGTTGATCACGTACAAGCGTATCACTACTACATTGGCTAAGGCTAAAGCATTGCGCACTTACATCGAGCCACTGATCACCAAAACCAAGCATACCGATACCAAAGAGGTTATCATGCACAATCACCGTATCGTATTCAGCTACCTGAACGATAAGGCTGCCGTTAAAGAATTGTTTACGGTTGTTGCACCAAAAGTTGCCGGAAGGCCTGGTGGATATACCCGTATCATTAAACTGGGTGCCAGGGTTGGTGATAATGCAGAAATAGCAATGATCGAACTGGTTGATTTCAACGAAATTTATGGCAAATCAGTTGCTACTGCTGCTGAACCAGCTAAGAAAACACGTCGTGCCGGTGGTAAGAAGAAAGCTACTGATACAGCTGCTGAAACAGACACTGTTACAGAAGAAACACCAGAAGCATAATTTGAAAAAGTGAAACGTATATATAGCCCCGGTATTTTACCGGGGCTTTTTTTGAATTAATTTTTTGAAAACCTGCATCATTTCTTTTCTTTGCAAAACAGAAATCATACCATGGGAAACAGTGAATCAAATACAGCAGTCTTAATCCTCGCAGATGGCACCATCGTTTACGGTCGGGCTTTTGGAAAAAAGGGTATTGCAACCGGCGAAATATGTTTTAACACAGGGATGACGGGGTACCAGGAAGTGTTTACCGATCCGAGTTATTATGGCCAGGTGCTGATCATGAACAATGTGCACATTGGCAATTACGGGGTAAACCTGGCAGATGTGGAAAGTGATGGAGTAAAAGTGAAGGCTGTTATCGGTAGAAACCTCGAAGAAAAATTCAGCCGCTTTGCTGCCACAGGTTCTTTACAGGAATATTTTGAAGCACAGTCGGTAGTAGCAATTGATGGCGTTGATACACGTGCGTTGGTTGCTCATGTTCGAACCAAAGGAGCCATGAACTGTATTGTTTCTTCTACCGAAATGGACCTTGCAGTGCTCAAACAGCAATTGGCCGATGTGCCATCCATGGATGGATTGGAGTTAGCCTCTACCGTTAGTACCCGGGAAACCTATGAACTGGGCGATCCGGTGAGCAGCTTACGGGTAGCTGTACTCGATTTTGGAGTGAAGAAGCATATTCTTCAATGCCTGGTTGAAAGGGGGGCTTATGTAAAAGTGCATCCGGCTAAAACATCTTTCGAAGAACTGCAGAAATTCAGTCCCCTGGGATATTTCATCAGCAACGGTCCGGGTGATCCTGCACCCATGGGATATGCGATCGATACCGTGAAAAAGATACTTGCTTCCAACAAACCATTGTTCGGAATTTGTTTGGGCCACCAGCTACTGGCGCTTGCAAATGATATACCTACCTTTAAAATGCACCATGGTCACCGCGGACTTAATCACCCCGTTAAAAACCTTGTTACCGGCCGTTCGGAGATCACAACACAGAACCATGGATTTGGTGTAGACCCGGCAGCAGTAAGGGCAAATGATAATATTGAGATCACACACATAAACCTGAACGACGACAGCATTGAAGGCATCAGGGTAAAAAACAAGAAAGCTTTTTCGGTACAGTATCACCCGGAAGCCACGCCAGGACCACACGACAGCAGGTACCTGTTTGATGAGTTTGTAGCCTTAATGAATAACTAATCTACGCTCATTGAAAATTTTGTATTGAACATTGTGCATTGAATATTCAAGAATAATTTTCAATAATCAACAATCAATTTTCAATGTTAATCTTATAATTTACTTCCATGAACATTGCCATCATTAACGGTCCTAACCTGAACCTGCTTGGAAAAAGAGAAGTGGATATTTATGGTACTGAATCATTCGATGTGTTCCTGGAAAAGTTGAAAGAAAAATTTCCGGCAGTTAACTTTTCCTTTTTTCAAAGCAATGTGGAAGGTGAATTGATCAACGAACTCCAAAGAGTCGGGTTCAGTTACGAAGGCATCATCTTTAACCCCGGCGGGTACACGCATACGTCAGTAGCCATTGGAGATGCTGTGGCAGCCATCACAACCCCGGTTGTAGAAGTACATATTTCCAACATCATGGGCAGGGAGGAGTTTCGCAAACTCTCGCATGTTTCCGGCAAAGCGGTTGGTGTGATCAGCGGATTGGGTTTAAAGGGGTATGAGCTGGCGGTCACCTATTTTTTATAATCAATATCACAAATAGTCTTCTCTTAAAGTTTAATGGGTGACCGTAAGGTTAAAGCCTCCTGTAACAGTCAACGTTGCTCCGGGTGAAATAGTCAATGTTCGAATGGTCGTATTTGAATTAAGTTGAACCGTGCCGGAATTGATGAGTACATCTGTATTAGGATCGGGTACCTGGTTACAACTCCAGTTAGCTGGATTTTCCCAAAGATTGTTTATTGCGCCAGTCCATTTATTTACTATGCGGATCATGTGTGCTGATCCTGTGAGCACATTGGTATTATTCTGAATGATACAGCGATACTTATAATTTGCGTACGATGATGGAATAGCCTGGATGGATAGCGTGTAAGAAGTAGCGCCCGAATAGATGCTGTTGTTTGACAAATTGGTATATCCTGCGCCTGTATTCAATTGCCACTGGTATGTATTTCCTGCGTTATTATTATCAGCATTAAACGAAATGTTGGCATTGGCACAGATGGAATCGTTTGCTGTTGGGTTTCGCCTGAACGCCATCACACTGATTTTTGAGCCATTATTATTATCCGGAAAAGCGATCATCGGGATATTGTTTTTATCTATCGCCAAAGAATTTATCTGGAAGACTTGTGTTGGCACAAATCCTCTTTTTCCTTTGTATTTCCAGTTCCCGTTCTCAAAATTCATTACAGTTCCGGATCGCTTGTATGAGTCATCCCTAAATGCCAGCACGGGTATATTCGCTGTATCAAAGGCAAGTGAAGTTGCAAATGAATGACTATTGGTAAATCTTGGACTGCCAACATTAACCCAGGATCCAGCTACAAATTTAAAAACACTTATTCGCTCAAACCCATTATCATCCTGCATGCCTATATAAGGTACGCCGGTTTTATCAATTGCAATGTCCGGGTAAAAGATTCCATTAAATCCTGTACTGATAAATTCCTGTCCAACTATTACCCAATTGCTGCCATCAAATTTTACAACGCTGGACATGTCAGATGAGCTGCCATTGTCATTTAAATTTGAATAATGAACATAAGGCGTATTGGTTAATTTATCAACTGCTATACTGACTCCTCCATAATTTGTTTGACCAAAATTAGGGCTGCCCAACAAAGACCAGGCAGTGCCGTTAAATTTATAAACTGATATGAATTCACCAAAATTCGTACTGGTTTCAAATGTATCCCTGGATGCGACGTAAATATTATTTGCTGCATCTTTGTCAATAGGAATACTTTCATATACGGATGTGCTTCCCAACCACGCAGCAAAGCCGGCTGTGCCCAACGTAACCCAACTGCTTCCATTAAATCTACGCACAGTTATGCGACCACCATTTGCTGAATCAACATAGGCAATAACGGGGTTATTGGCATTGTCCATGATGATATTGGATTTACTGCATGAGCCTTCGGATGCAGCGTTACCAACGTCCTGCCAGGTATCCAGGTCGAGATCGTATTTTTTTACTTTTGCTGCCCGGGTTATTCTATCTACATACACTACATAGGGAATATTATTTGAGCCACAGGCCAAATTCGTATAGTCTGCCTGGTTGGCTGAAAAACCTGCTCCGCCCAGGTAGTTCCATTGTGTATCGATCACAGGAGGGACAGGGATATAGGTAAAACCATCCAGTGAATCTGAGACAGCATCGGAAGCAGTCATTTTTAATTTTCCACTTGCTCCATAACTCACCCAGGCTTTCATAACGGTGTCGGATAATCGTGTTATAGAATCTGCAGGAACATTTCCAAATTTTACCGGCGAATAATTATATGTATTGACTATGTTGAAATTCCATCCTTTTATCGTGATCTCCGTTAATCCGGTTCCGGTTGTTGGGGTAAAAGAAGTTATCCTGGGTCCTTTTAAGGTCCATTTTTCATAGATCTGCCTGTCATAACCTGCCTGGCTTGTGGATCCGACAGCATATCCATAGTGCATGTAAAAGGTATGGGTAAGCGGATCATACTTATTTGCGAAATTACTATGTGAGTATAGGCCCAGACCGGGCGGCGAGCTTTCAGGAAGAAATGTGAAGTTCCCTGGATTATCCAGTGTCATAAAACCACTGGCAGGTGTTTGGGGGGTATTTAATACAGGCGTCCAGTTAATTAAATCATTTGAGCTGTTAATTTCAAACTGAACTGTATAAATCGTCGTGGTCATAAAGTCCCCTACATTAATTTCATACCGGTTGGGCCCAACCTGGGTGAGGGTTTTAGTTAAATCAAGGTCTCTGGAAACGGTAGGATGAAAAAAATGGCCGTTTACATAATAGGTCCCCGAATAATTTGCCTGTGCATTGGAAAATAATGTAATTGATAAGAATAATACTAATGGAAATATACACTTTTTCATGAACGTAGGGATTAATAAACGTATATATTAAAAATAGTGTTATTAACCCGGACTACAAGGTTATTCTGAAAAAGTTACAATCTTTTTCTTGATTTCTATATGCAAAACATTCCTGCGAGCTGCTGCCTTATAACTTCCATTTTTTAATAAGCGACCGAACTTCTTTTTTGAACAGATCTGATTTTTTCATCTGCTCCTGGATAAAGCTATTGTCTTCCAGCCTGCCGATTACTTTGATCATTTCTTCGTTGTTTTCATACACCATTTTCCGGTAGGGATTGCTGTAATCTTTTTCGCGGGCCTCATAAATGCCGTTTGTCATCCAGTCGTTCGTACTCATGGTTTTGAGCAGGATATCTTTGAAAAGTGTTGCCGTGAATTGTTTGGAGGTAATGTTCAATACTTCCAGCAGGCTGGTATAAGCATGGTTTAATTTATCATTCTCATACTGGTTGCCCATTGATTCGTAAAAATGATGAATGTCGTCCCAGCTTTTTATTTTTCCCGATTTCACCGAGCGTTTCATTTGCTGCATTTTTTCTTCAGCAATGAGCTGGCCACCAATGTTTAGCCACTTGCTCCTGCTGATCTTTGCAGAAAGTGTTTTTTTGAAAGTATCGAAATCAGCAGGTTTGATTGATGCAATATGATTGAGCAGGTTCCTGCATCCATACAATTGGATCATCTCCCTGAATACAGCTGTTGATTGCGGTAATTTCGTAAGCACGGTTGGCCTGCCGGTATTTTCCCAGCCTGTAACAGTTGCTTCTCCTTTTTCGTTGGGCACTAATTTTTTAAAAAGGTCCAGCGCATCAAAGATCTCATTGACGGTATCTGGCGCCAGGTAATCGTATTCGATGTGTTGTGTCTTCTGTGTTCTCTTATCACGATCCTTGTACTTCGATGCGTTGCGGGCGAGGGCATACATGTTATACATGAACCAATAGGCCGGCATGATCAACAAACGATTGTTGGTAACGTCGTTGCTTACCAGCGAAAAAGGAATGGGAATGTTCAGCTCCGATGGAAAGTCGCCCTTGGCTATGATGGTAAACGAGGCAAATTTGGAATTATGTTTTAGGCTCACGCATAAGCCGGGCCAAAAGCCTCTGCCGGCAACGATCTCGCCATCTGCACTGCGGCTATTGTGGTTGCTGCCGATGGTTGCCCCAGCAGCAATATTGCTTTGTCCCATCACCAATGATGCACACAGGAATGAGTTGTTATGATGTTGTTCGTGTGCAGGAAAGATCAGTGAATTCAATACTTCGCAACAGGAAATAGTAGAGTTGTTGCCGAGGTATGAATTGATGAGCCTAGCACCGTATTTTAATTGAGAATGAGAAGCGGTGATAAAACGAACGGCTTTTACGCCATAAAAAATCCGGCATCCAAACCCAACAATGCCATTCACCAGTTCGCAACCTTCACCGATCTGTGAGGTACGGTCGGCATCACTATTAATGGTAATATTCTTGAGTTTGTTGGCACCCTTGATGTAGGCATCGGAACCGATCCAGGTGTCTTTGATGATGCGGCAGTTTTTTATAACCGTGCGTTCACCAATCTTGCCATAATAACCACGTTGCCGATCGAATTTTAGCTCCGTGAATTCTTTAAATTTTTCCAGGAGGGCTTCATCATCCCGGTATTTGCTCCACATATACACATCGCCGGCCAGCATGCCATTGAATGGTACGATTGGGCGGCCGCCGTTTTCATTACATACTTCTATCTTCATGCGAAGTTTTTCATCTTCACCTTCTTTCAAAATTCCATTCCCGAATTTGGAATGATCTGTAGTGGCCAGTTCGTTCACATTGGCGATCATCACATCGTTTCCGATGATGTAATGACTCATGTAATTCACATTATCGATGCATACATCATTTCCAAGATCGCAACTGATGATGGTGCTGTTGTATATGCCAACAGCCATTCGGAAATTATGAAATTCGTGGTAAAGGGGCTGCAGGCTACCGATGCGAACAAGGCCGAAGAATTTACAGTTTTTCACCAGGTTTGCATTGAAGCCTTTGGTAACCTGTACCATTTTCCAGTTATCGGAACTGTTCCTGTTGGCGATGAGTGTGTCTATTTCGGCGGAGGTGAGTGCCCGGTATTTTACATTGTTCCGGTTTTGTTTAAACCGGAGATGGTATTCGTCCTTACCTTTTGGAATGTATTTTTTGTCGATGAAATTATAGCCTATTTCCCCTACCGGATGGGTTTGAATGATGTTCATGCAGTTTATGAATAATTAATGATTGGATGGCGAACGAATAAAAATATTCACCCGCTTTTCATGTGCTGATCATCCTTCAAGTTAATAAGGAAAATTGACATACAAACAATATCCAGGATAACATTATTCAGGATATTTTGGTTGTTGAACTTATTCTACTGTTACACTTTTCGCAAGGTTACGCGGCTTATCCACGTCGATGCCTTTTGCCGTGCCTACATAATAAGAAAGCAATTGCAGCGGTATTACGGTGAGTATTGGTGCAATGAGTTCATCTGCCGGGGGTATTTCAAAATAATGATCACTGAGGCCTGGCGTAACATCATCTCCTTCTGTTATGATAGAAATGATCTTTCCTTTCCTGGCTTTGATTTCCTGCATATTGCTTACGATCTTTTCATGATAAAGATCTTTGGTTGCAATAAAAACCACGGGGAGGGTTTCGTCTACTAAAGCGATCGGGCCATGCTTCATTTCAGCTGCAGGGTAACCTTCAGCATGTATATAGGAAATTTCTTTCAGCTTCAGGGCGCCTTCGAGTGCAACCGGGAAATTATAACCTCTTCCGAGGAACAGGAAGTCGGAGGCATCTTTATAATGCTCTGCGATCTTACGTATGTCTTCAGCATTCTTTAAAATGGATTCAACTTTTTCCGGAATATCCTGTAGTTCGTTCAACAGGCCCAGGTAACGTTCGTTGCTGATGCTGCCTTTTTCTTTGGCAATCTTCAGTGCCATCATGCTTAAAACGGTCAACTGCCCTGTAAATGCTTTTGTAGAAGCAACACCGATTTCCGGGCCCGCATGCGTATAAGCGCCAGCGTGAGAAATACGGGCGATGGAAGAACCTACTGCGTTCACGATACCGAATATGAATGCACCGTTTTCCTTGGCTTTTTCCAAAGCCACCAGGGTATCGGCGGTTTCCCCGCTCTGCGATATGGCGATGATCACATCACCCTTGTTAACAATCGGGTTGCGATACCTGAATTCTGATGCATATTCCACTTCTACGGGTATACGGCACAGTTCTTCAATGATATATTCGGCAACAAGCCCGGCATGCCAGCTGGTTCCGCAGGCGATGATCATAATGCGGCTTGCATTCTTAAGTTGTTCTATATTTTCTTCAACACCGCTCATCGTGATGGTGCCGGCAGCAGCGTCTAAACGTCCGCGTAAGCAATCGTAAATGGTACTGGGTTGTTCAAAAATTTCTTTGATCATAAAATGATCATATCCGCCTTTTTCAATGGCGGCCAGTTCCATATCAAGCTTGGTGATATAAGGCGTAATGGTTTCGTTCCCGATATTTTTCAGGATCAGTTCATCTGGTTTAACGATGGCCAGTTCATAATCGTTTACATAAACCACTTCCTTGGTGTATTCTATGATGGGTGATGCATCGCTGGCCAGGAAATGTTCTCCTTTGCCAATGCCGATCACCAACGGGCTGCCTTTACGGGCGGCTATGATGGTATGAGGATCGTTCTGATCTACCAGCAAAATGCAATAAGCACCGCTTACCCTTTTCAGGGCAATGCGTAGGGCTTCTTCCAGGCTACCGTTGTTGTTGTTTTTCTGGATGTCTTCAATGAAATTCAGCAATACTTCTGTATCGGTATCGCTGGTGAAAGTATAGCCTTTGTTCAAAAGTTCTTTTTTGATTTGGGCATAGTTTTCAATGATGCCATTGTGAATGATGGCGAGCCTGCCACTGGCTGAGGAGTGTGGATGAGCATTGCGGTCGCTTGGTTCGCCATGGGTAGCCCAACGTGTATGCCCGATGCCAATATTGGCTTCAACATCTTTCCCTATCAGGAGTTCTTCCAATTCGGCCACTTTACCTTTTTTCTTAAATACTTTCAGTTTGCCACCGTTCATCAGGGCAACGCCACTGCTGTCGTAACCCCTGTATTCGAGCCTTTTTAAGCCTTTCAAAATAACCGGGTAAGCCTGTCGTGGGCCGGTGTAACCTACAATTCCGCACATATGGTAATGATTTAATTATTTAAATGATCCGGCTGAAGTGCGCTCTTTAGCTTCATGTTATCATCCTACTGGCATGTACAGGATGAAAGCTTGTACTTCAGGTCATTATAGAGCCATTAAACGAAGCAGCCGTTGAGATATTGCTGGCGCAAATTAATGAATTTGTTCTCAATATGAAATGTTAAGTTAGAAGAGGTCAGATTTTGGAGATTTTTGCCTGAGATCCGGGGAAAACCACAGATTTTGATGTTGAATGTTGGTCTGACCACTATAACAAAATACCCTTCAAAAACATGTAGGCAACCGAAAAATAAATGACAATTCCTGTAACATCCACCAGCGTAGCCACAAAAGGCGCAGAAGACGCTGCCGGATCGAGTTTCAGCCGTTTTAAGATGATCGGCAGCATGGACCCCATCAGGCTTCCCCACAATACAATACCGATCAGGGAAAAGAAGATCGTTGCCGCCACCAGGTTCCAGTAAATGCCATAATCGAAAATGTGCAGATTCTGCCATAAAAAGATCCGTAGAAAGCCGATGCTGCCCAGGATAACCCCCAGCAAAAGGCCCGAGATCAGTTCCCGTCGCATAACTTTCCACCAGTCTTCAATGGTTAGCTCTCCCAGTGCCATGGCCTGGATGATGAGGGTGGAAGCCTGCGATCCGCTGTTACCGCCGCTACTCATGATGAGTGGGATGAACAATGCCAATACGGTAGCAGCTTCAATTTCGTGCTGGAAATATTGCATGGCCGTTGCGGTAAGCATTTCTCCCAAAAACAGCAATACCAGCCATCCGGCCCTTTTTTTAACCAGTTTGATGATGCTGATATCGAGGTAAGGTTCGTCAAGCGCTTCGGTACCCCCGATCTTTTGTATATCCTCACTGAATTCTTCCTGGGCAACCCACAGCACGTCATCAATGGTCACGATCCCCAACAGGATATTATTATCATCTATAACGGGTAAGGCTACCCGGTTATTCATTTTAAAGGCTTCGTTGGCCAGCTCCTGGTCGTCGTTCACTCTTAAGGAAATGAAGCGGTCATCCATCAGTTCATTTACTTTTACTTCGGGAGAAGCCAGGATAAAATCGCGGATCCTGATATCATCGAGCAATTCACCTTTTTGGTTAATTACATAGATCACATCAATGGTTTCGGTATTGGTTCCGAACCTGCGGATGGTTTCCAATACTTCCTTTACTGTGTTGTACTCATACACATACACATAATCGGGTGTCATCAGCCTGCCCACGCTGTTTTCGGGATAACCCAGGAGTTCCAGGGTTACTTTTCTTTCTTCGGGGTCAAGTGTTTTGATAAGTTCTCTAACGGTGCCGGTTGGTAGTTCTTCTAAAAAGTCTACGCGGTCATCAGCCGGTAACTCATTCAATAACTCGGCCGATTTAAAAGCCGGTAGATTTTTTATGATGCGTTTCTGTTCACCCAGGTCCAGGATTTTGAAAACACTGGCAGCCCTGTGAATGGAAAGATGTGAAATGATCTGGGTCTCAAAATCCTGATTTTCATAGATGAGGTTGGCCACGTCACTTATATTCTGGTTATTCAGGAATTCCTGGATAGCCAGTTTGTCTTCGGAAGCGATCACCTCTTCGAACTGATTTTGCAGCGATATGTCTTCCATTTCCAACGACATCAGCAGATTCTTATTATTTTCGTTTGCGTTCGCAATTTACCTCATTTAATTTTAATGAATTGTTATGATAAATCCCTGTTTACAAGTGGCTCAAACGGAAAAAAAAGGCAGGGCCGTTTTCACCGACAAAAGAATAGCGGCGGGCACCGTAGTAGAAATTTCTCCTGTTATTGTAATGCCGGCTTCAGATCGTAAACTTCTTGATCAAACCCTGCTGCATGACTATATTTTTGAATGGGGTAACACGAAGAAACAATGTTGCATGGCACTGGGTTTAATTCCGATCTACAACCATAGCTATACCAGCAATTGCGAATATTTTATGGATTTTGATGAACAAACCATCTTTGTAAAAACGGTGAGGGATATCCGAAAAGGAGAGGAGCTAACCATTAATTACAATGGCGACTGGAATGATGTTAAAAAAGTTTGGTTTGATGTACTGGGAGATTAGTTTAGAAATGCAGCATTCATTCATACGTTATTCTACCAGCATCACTACAACCAAGTGACACCGGGAAGGATGAAATTTAAATTTCCCTATATTATACAATATGATTATTTTCATTTTCCCAAACTAATTTTAAACGATCCGTTTAAGGCCCATATGAGAAATAAAAGCATTACAGGCGCTAACAGCCTGTATTCCAATCCAGGCAAAAACCTGTACTCCATTTCATCTTATTTATCAATTATGCCAATGCGGTTGTTCATGCTATGCATATTGGTAGCAGGCAATAGCTTAACGTTATCTGCACAGTTGGATGATGATGTGAATACAGCTGTAACTTATGGTAAAAAATTCAAGGAAGATGACATCCTGTGCACATCAGGTTACCAGTACTTCACCTTTGATAAGGGGAAAAATGCCCTCGGCGATAAGGTCGTGGTTGTTCAGGAAGATGCGGAGTATGAATTTTTATCGTTGAAACAATTTTCCAGCATGACCTATGCCGAGTATTACAATAAATTCATCGAGATAAAAACATTTAAGCGGGCTGTCAAATACGGAAGTAAATATGTGGTTTCCGAAAGATCTGGCATTGATCGGTCGGTTACAGATGATGGGATTTTCTTTGATGACAGCCGGGTTCAGTTTTACCCGATACGCTTCAACCAGAAAGGGGCCATGTCACGGATCACCGTTAAAAAAGTATACGCTGATGGCAAGTATCTTACCCGGTTATTTTTTCATTCTTCTTACCCGATCAAAGAACAGGTCATCGAATTTAAAGTGCCCGATTGGTTATCCGTTGATTTTAAACGAATGAATTTTGATGGGGCCAAAGTGGAAGTGCAGGAAACTAAAAAAGGTGGCTATACCAATTATGTGTTCATCATGAAGGATATCCCTGCATATAAGTCTGAATACAGGCGCATTGGCCGGGCCTATACGGATCCGCATATCATCATCCAGATCAAATCATTTATGAGTAAAGGAGATGAATTGAAAGGTTTTGATAAAACAGATGATGTATATGCCTGGAATAACCGTTTATATGAAATGGCAGGCAATGAAAATGAAACTTTGAAAACCCAGTTAGCTAAGATCACGCAGGGGAAAACGGCAGACCTGGATAAGATCAAAGCGATTTATTACTGGGTACAGGACAATATCCGGTACATTGCTTATGAGAATGGATATTCGGGTTATATTCCCGCTTCGGCCCAGGATGTACTTTCCAAAAAATATGGTGATTGCAAAGGCATGGCCAACCTGCTTACTGAATTTTTAAAGATGGCCGGATATGATGCACGTTTTACCTGGATCGGCACCAGGATGCTGCCTTATTCACAATCATTACCGGCACTATGTGTAAATAACCACGCGATCTGTGCGTTGTACTTTGGTGGAAAAACTTATTACCTCGATGGTACGGAAAACTATGGACCTTTTGGGGAAGATGCATACCGCATTCAAGGCAAAGAAGTAATGATTGCTAACGGCAATAAGTTTGAGATCAAGACTGTGCCAATGCTTACCCCGGCTGATAATAAAATACTCACCAAAGCCGATTTTGTACTCGCCGGAGAAACATTGAACGGTACAGTGAAAGTAACACTTACCGGTAACCAGCGTACCGAATTTCATCAGTCTTACCAGATACTTCCCAGCACTAACAAAGAAAAATACCTGAATAATTATATCGAATTCGGAAACGATAATATGGTAGCTACCAATATTAAAACTTCGGATCTGGGTAACCGTGAGTTGCCGGTATCCATTGAAGGAAATGTTGATCTTTCCAATACGGTAAACACCATCAGTGGAGACAAGTATGTTGGGGTAGATTTTTTCCCTAAATCGCTCGACCGATATGTTCCCGATGAAAAGCGAATAGAAGGTTACGACCTGGATGAAGTGATCAAATTCGAAGATGAAATATCCCTTTCAGTTCCTGCTGATAAAAAATTCATTGACAAGCCTGAAAATCTTGAGCTTGTATATGATGGGTACGAATTCAAGGGTGAGTATATTCTTAACGGAAATAAAATGACCTTAAAGAAAGAGCTTTCTATAAAAAATGGCATCATCAAAAAAACGGATTTCCCGAATTGGACGAAATTCATCAATGCCATTAAAGAATTCAATCAATACCTGTTAAGTATTACGAATAAATAATCACTTACAATGAAAATGAGACCAGCCGGAAAAATCCTGTTGCCAATTCTTTTTGTGTTGATGGCATTCACTGCACAGTCGCAGGATTTTATCAATGAAGATTTCCTGGATAATATAGAGAATAACGCCAAGCCAATGTGGAGTGAAAATACCCCTGCATTTGACCTTACAGCTGTTCCGGATAAATATAAAAATGAGTCGGCTACGGTGATCGGTTTTCGCCGCAGTGTTACCATCGATAAGAAATCGAGGATGGGTTTTCTGTCGAGGGGTGAACGCAGCCTCATTTTCCAGGAGAATGTTCGCTTTCGCATCAAACTGAATGATAAAAATGCAGTAAAGAATTTCACCACGATCTTCTTCAGGTATAGTGATAAAACAGATGGATTCAGCGCAAGGATCGTTAAGCAGGGAGGCACGGTTTCCAATGTTTCGTTGAATGATGCAGTAGCCGTAGAGCAATCAGCCAATATCCCGGAATTTTTTAAAAGTTTTTTTGACCAGCAAAGTGGTAGCCAGCGCCTTTATTTTAAAGTGGCCATCCCAGACCTGGAGGCAGGTGATATTCTTGAATATGTAACCGTAACCAAGAGTAAACTGGATGTTGCAGGATCAGGCTATATTGAATTTACGCCGCAGTATGAACTATGTGCCAAGAATTATCCCATCCTGTTCAACCAGATCGTAATTGAAACTGACAATAAATCTTTTTTCAAATCATTATCTTTTAACGGAGCACCTGACTTTAAAAAGGAAGTTGCACCAGAAAGTGATTTTAATCGGTTCGTATTTACTGATAAAGACCGCCCCATTGAAAAGGATGTAAATTTTATCAATGTCTATAAAGTGAGTCCGCTGGTGAAATTCCAGGTGATCTACGCTAACAATGACAAAATAAAGGGAGCCTTGATCGGGCAAAAAGGAGAGATCAAATCAGGGTTTACCAAAGAAGAACTGGCGAAAAAGGCCTGGGAGGATTATGTGCAGGTTGCAGATACCCGTTACGGTTATGGTACTGTACAATATTTTGTGGATCAAACCTGGGCCGAACTGAAGAAACTTGGCGCCAAAGACTGGCCGGAAAAAGAATACATCAAGAATGTTTATTACAAACTACGCAATATTGTGGTGAACAGGGATACTTACCTGAATGATAAGACTGCGGCGTTCATTTTTGGGTCGTTGCTGTTTCAAAGGGATATCAAGTCTGAACTGATCATCACCATTTCGAATTCGGTCGTCGGCCTCAAAGATGTTTTATTTGACCAGGAGATCAGGTATGTATGCAAAGTAAACAATGATCTTTATTTCAACATAACAGATCACAGCATCCCGGGAGAATTGGTGGAAAGCCTTGTTGGGAGCGAAGCCTATATCATTTCGGAGCCAACCAAAAAAGGGGAACAGGAGATCAAAACTTTTACATTGCCCAATACTACGGTAAATGATAATTCATCGTCATTTACAATGAATGCCTCGTTAACAAAAGACATGAATTCAATTGCTGTATCACGCACATCTACCTATAAAGGCATTACTAAAACCCGCCAGATCAGTGATGCATTGAAGTATACAACATATATGCTTGATGATTATAAGAATTACGGCGGCACTTCACCTACAGATAAAATGAGGTCTGTGGAGGAGGAACAGTATAACAAAGCAGTTAAAGCGTTGAAAGATAATTTCAAGGAAGAAAAGCCTGAGTTTGTCAAGAGCCAGTTGCAGAACGAGTTTTCGCAAAAAGTAAAGTGCAGTGGTTTTACGATCGGAAGCGATGGACGTACACTCAAAACCAAGGATCTTGTATTCACCGAAGACTTTGAACTTCCATCTATGATCAGGAAAGCCGGCAAGAAATACCTGGTGAATCTTTCAGGGCTGGTGGGTGGACAATTACAAATCAAAAAAGATGAACGCGTAAGACAGCATGATATTAATATCGGCTACCCGAGATCGTTATCATGGATCATTCGTTTTAAAATTCCGGATGGTTATTCAGCTGATGGTCTGCGTGAACTGAATGTTTCCGTAGATAACGAAGCTGGTGCATATAGCAGTACAGCGGAAGAAAAAGACGGGGAGGTTATTTTAAAGGTCAGCAAGATGTATAAACAAGCCAACTTGCCAAAGGAAAAATGGAGCGAGGTGCTTGCGTTTGTAGATGCTGCCTATAAAAATTCATTCAAATATATTTTACTAAAACCAAAACAATAAAGATGAGAAAATTTTATTTCCTATTAGTGATGACTGCCTGTTCATTGTCGGTTGAAGCGCAGTATAAAAAAGCCAGCTTTTTAACGAGGGGTGGCAGAACGTACGACCTGGGTTTCTCTGGTCATTTCATCAGCGATGGCAAAAGCAATGTGCCAGGTATTTATTACAGTTATGGAAGTGATAAGGGCAAGCGGTTTTTTCAATGGAACGACCTGGAACTTTTATTGCCAACCAAGTTTGAGTATCAAACCCGCGATGTTAATCTTTTGACACCAGTAACCGTTACCGGTAAGTCGAAACTGGGACTAGCCTTTCGATACAATGTAGGGTTTTACCTCCTTAACCCAAAGAATGAGAAGAATAAACTAAAACCTTTTCTGACGATTGGGCTGAATGTATTGGCGCTTGGCGGTTCTGCAAAGCCTGTTTCAGTGGAGTATAATCCTGATTTAACAAATGGGGTAGAAAAGTATCCTGGAGAAACCACCTTTAGTTTTGGTGGCAATGTTGGTGCAGGTGCTATATTTACGTTATCAGACAAATTTGGAATTAAGTTAGCCGGCGGTTATAACCTGCAATCGCAGGTAGAGCCATCAAAATACGATGACTCATACGATTCATTCAATGTATATGGCAGTCATCCATATGTAAACCTTGGTGTAAGGTTTACCATGATGGGCAACTAATAATTATTGTTTGCTATTATATAAAAAGGTCCCTGTTAACAGGGACCTTTTATTTTGCGTTTACTCGTTTATGTGAGCGGTTATTTTCTATTGGCAAATTCCTTCCTGATGATATTCAACGCAGCTCCCGCTTTAAACCATTCGATCTGTTGCAGGTTGTAGGTATGATTCACCTGGATATGGTCTGAAGTTCCATCTGCATGATGCAGTACCAGGGCCAGTTTTTTATTTGGTTTAAAATCGGTGAGTCCTACAATATCGATCACATCATCTTCCAAAAACTTATCATAATCTGCTTTGTCATCAAAGGTCAACGCCAGCATCCCTTGTTTCTTAAGGTTGGTTTCGTGAATGCGTGCAAATGATTTTACCAAAACGGCTCTAACACCAAGGTGACGTGGTTCCATAGCCGCATGTTCACGTGAAGAGCCTTCTCCGTAATTTTCATCTCCAACTACCAACGAGCCAATGCCTGCAGCTTTGTAGGAGCGTTGGGTGGCGGGTACGGGTCCGTACTGGCCAGTGAGTTGATTCTTTACAAAATCTGTTTTTTCATTGAAATAATTCACCGCACCAATCAGCATGTTGTTGCTGATGTTATCGAGGTGACCACGGAATTTCAACCATGGACCGGCCATTGAAATATGATCGGTGGTACATTTCCCTTTGGCTTTGATTAAAAGTCTTAACCCTTTCAAGTCGATGCCTTCCCAGGCCGGGAATGGTTCGAGTATCTGTAGACGTTTGCTTTCCGGTGAAACCAATACCTGCACCTGGCTTCCATCTTCTGCCGGGGCCTGGTATCCGGGATCATCTACTGCAAAACCCCGTGGAGGCAATTCGAAGCCTGTTGGAGGATCTAGTTTTACTTTTTCACCTTTATCATTCGTAAGCGTATCAGTCAGCGGATTAAAGTTCAACGTTCCGGCAATGGCCATCGCGGTTACGATCTCGGGTGAACCCACAAACGCAAAAGTGTTGGGGTTGCCATCAGCCCGTTTTGCGAAGTTTCGGTTGAAGCTATGTACGATGGTATTTCTTTCGGCTTTTTCAGCGCCAACTCTTGCCCACATACCAATACAAGGTCCGCATGCATTGGCGAAAACAGTTGCTCCTATCTTATCAAAAGTATCCAGGAAGCCATCTCTTTCGATGGTAAAACGAACCTGTTCAGATCCTGGCGTGATGGTAAATTCTGCATTTAATTTCAATCCTTTTTCCCTTACCTGTTCTGCCAGGCTAACTGCACGGCTGATATCTTCATAAGAAGAATTGGTGCAGCTTCCGATCAATCCTACTTCAATTTTGGTCGGCCAGTTATTTGCTGCAGCAGCTTCTTTCATTTTCGAGATCGGCGTAGCAAGATCTGGCGTGAAAGGTCCATTCAGGTGTGGTTCCAGTTCGCTTAAATTGATCTCGATCACCTGGTCGAAATAAGCAGAAGGATTTGCATATACTTCATCATCACCGGTCAGGTGTTCTTTAATGCTATCTGCGAGTTCAGCAATTTCTTCCCTGCCGGTGGCTTTGAGGTAACGGCTCATGCTGTCGTCGTACCCGAAGGTTGAAGTGGTAGCACCGATCTCGGCACCCATATTACAAATAGTGCCTTTACCGGTACAACTCATGTTGATAGCGCCTTCGCCAAAATATTCAACAACTGCACCTGTTCCACCTTTTACGGTAAGAATGCCGGCAACTTTTAAGATCACATCTTTTGGGGCTGCCCAGCCACTAAGCTTTCCTGTTAGTTTCACCCCGATGAGTTTGGGCATTTTCAATTCCCATGGCAATCCTGCCATAACATCACAGGCATCAGCACCGCCAACACCAATGGCGATCATGCCGAGTCCGCCTGCATTTACCGTATGGCTATCCGTTCCGATCATCATACCGCCGGGGAATGCATAATTTTCCAATACTACCTGGTGAATGATACCGGCACCCGGCTTCCAGAAGCCGATGCCATATTTATTGGATACTGATGCCAGGAAATCGTACACTTCGCTGCTTTCATTTACGGCCCGGCTAAGATCAGTTTTGCTGTTTACTTTGGCTTCGATCAGGTGATCACAATGTACGGTACTGGGTACGGCAACTGCTGTACGGCCAGACTGCATGAATTGTAATAGGGCCATCTGGGCCGTGGCATCCTGCATGGCTACACGGTCTGGCGCAAAATCTACATAAGAATTACCTCTTTCAAAGGTTTCGGTAGCATTGCCCTGCCATAAATGGGCGTATAATATTTTTTCAGTGAGGGTAAGGGCTTTGCCGGTTGCTTTACGGGCTGCAGTCACTCTTTCGGGGAAATTTGCATAAACCTTTTTGATCATTTCGATGTCGAATGCCATAGTACTGATTTGGAGATTTGGAAAAAAGATAATTTAAACTGTATATGAACCGATTTGTTTTACAGGATACTGCATAACAGCCTGATTTCTTATACAGATAAATGGTTTTGCAAAATTACTGAAATGAAGGAAGGATTTGTAGAAAAAAAAGGACTAATTTTAATATTAGATTCCATTAACGCTTAATATTTTTACATCATGAATCGATTCAAGCACTTTGTGGAATGGCATGTTTTCGGCGTTTGTTCTGCCATTGGGGAGAAAGTTGGCATCGCTTCGGCCACGATCCGCAAATACTTCATTTATATTTCCTTTCTCACCATGGGTTCGCCCCTGATCATTTACCTGTTCGTTGCTTTTTGGATGAATGTAAAAAAATACATCGTCAATGCCCGGAGAAATCCGTTGAGGTATTGGTGAGGCTGGATGCTGGATACTGGATGCTGGATACGAGATACAGGATGCTAGATACTGGATACTAGATACTGGATAATTTAAATTTGTTAGTTTATTCTTTCATTGCGGCATCTACCTTTCTTATTGCTTATTTCTCATTTCTTATTCCTTATTTCACTGCGCTTCTGAGTTTCACTAATTTTTCCAGCAAAGGTTCGAGTAATTCAAGTTTAAGCATATTGGCACCATCGCTTTTGGCAACAGCAGGGTTGGGGTGGGTTTCTATGAATAAGCCATCGGCGCCGGTTGCAATGGCCGCTTTGGCAATCGTCTCGATTAATTGGGGATTTCCGCCGGTTACGCCCGATGTTTGATTGGGCTGTTGCAGGGAGTGTGTACAATCCATGATCACCGGCACATTGATCTCTTTCATCCAGGTGATGTTGCGGTAATCTACTACCAGGTCCTGGTAACCAAAAGTATTTCCTCTTTCTATCAGTCCCACTTTCGGGTTGCCGGCCTGTTGTATTTTTTCTACGGCAAATTTCATCGATGGACCACTTAAAAACTGCCCTTTTTTTACATTCACGATCTTACCGGTTACGGCAGCAGCGTGCAATAGGTCTGTTTGGCGGCAAAGAAAGGCAGGTATCTGCAGGATGTCTACATAACCCGCAGCGATAGCCGCTTCCAGGGCGGTATGAATATCGGTGGTAACCGGGAGTCCGTATTGTTCGCCGGTTTTTTTCAGCAATTGCAGCGCTTTTTCATCCCCGATGCCCGTGAATGAACCGGCACTGGTGCGATTAGCCTTGCGGTACGAAGATTTGAAAATATAGGGTATGCCTAACCGTTTGCAAATAGAGGATACTTTATCGGCTACTTCAAGCACCACTTCTTCGCTTTCTACTACACATGGGCCGGCAATTAAAAAGAAGTTGCCGGCATCATAGCTTTGTTTGCTGAATAAGTCGGTTAAATATTTTTCCATGCGGCAAAATTACAGATATCCTCCAGTTTACTGAAATGCTAATTATTATAATGCCGTTAAATTAACGGTTGCTGATAAAAAACACTTTTTTGATCTTGTTATTTTCTATTTGATAAATGGCCGTCGCTTCCAGTGGCTTATTCCCAAAGCCTGTCACACTTTCCTTATCGATGATTGTATTGCCCTGTATGATGCGTTCTTTAATTTCGCAATGCAGTTCGGGCACATTGTTGAGGAAAGTGTATTGTTTGCGCATTTCAGCCTTTCCTTTTGTAACAAGTGTATTCGGGAAATCATATAATTCCACATCATCCGCATAAGGCTCCAGGAAAGCATCAAGGTTATGTGCATTGTAGGCGTTTAGTTGCCTTTGTACGAGGGCCAGGGGCGTTTCTCTTATCAGTGTATCGGGTTTGATCAAATGGCCTTTGTTGATCACCAGGCTGATCTGTTCGAGGTTATCCAATGCATCAATGGGATTGGCATTGAGTAATACCATGTCGGCTTTTTTGCCCAAGGCAATGCTGCCTGTTTCTTTTTCTTTTCCCAGTATGTACGTTGGATTAATGGTAGCTGATTGAATTATCTGCCAGTTACTGATACCCGCTCTTTTCATCAGATTTAATTCAGCCAGCAAAGAAGTGCCATGTAATGTACCAATATTGCCCGCATCTGTACCCGCAGCAATACGGATACCCGCATCCATCATTTTTTTGAGATTTACCAGGCATATGGAATCCAGTTTTGAGGCAGATGCTTTATTGGTTTTGATGGAATTTTTATATGCACCGATCAAGGCTGGTTCAGGCAGGTGTTTGAGATCGTACAAAGAACCCAGCTGTACCTGGTTTGCAAGTCTTAATTCTCTGGATGTAAAATCAAGCTCCTGCCCAAATGTTTTACGATATCCATCATGCACCACTAATGTAGGGCAAAGAATCACATTCCTGCTTTTTAATAATTTGATAAAATCATCTGAAACGACCTCATCATCCACGCTATGTACGAGGTAATCACATCCAGCTTCCACCGCCAGTTGTGCGGTTATTCTTTCTGTTGCATGAACGGCTACTTTGAGATGGTTTTTATGAGCTTCTTCAATGATGGCCCTGGCAACCGGTAAAAATTTCTGTGCAGCCTCTGCTTTATCGTTTCCATTTGCGATATACCATATTTTAATAAAATCAGGATGATAGGGAAGTTGTTGCTGTACCATTTTTCTGCCTTCTTCTTCGGTTTTCACCAGGTTGAATGGCTCATCATTGCCCAGTTTTTTAAAAGCTTCTGGTTCAAAAGAAGTAATCAAAGGCCCCGTCATGTATACAGCAGGTGCATATGTTTTATTAACGAACTTATCCCTCAATTGTAAAAAATTAGGAGTGGAGCCCACATCAATTACTGAAGTGATGCCTGATTGAACATAGCGTTTCAATACATCCGGCATGTTTACATGCGTCCATTCAATTTCTTTTTCGAATGGCATGTATTTACGCAGGTTGATGCCATCTGGCCTTGTGTACAATCCACCTGATTGGCTAAAATGCACATGTGCATCTGTCATTCCGGGCATCAGGAATTTACCGGCACCATCAATGATAGTTGCATCTGGCGGCAAATTTGCATTGGAAGATTTTGTGCTGATGGCACTGATCATATTCCCTGTGATACTAACGGTTACATTGGGAATGAGTTTTTGTTTTTCAACATCAACCAGCGTTACATTCCTGATGATCGTTTTTGCATTGGGAGAAATAGTAGCACCTTCTTCAATTTTAATGCCTTCATTTTGTTTTTTTACAGATGCTAGATTTTCTGTAACAGCCATTTGTTTTTTTGCCAACGAAACCGTTTTATCAAAAACCTGCCAGAAATTCCATTGTTTAATAAAATCAATGGCATTGTTGAGTGAAATACTGTCGCTGCCTGATACCTCATAGTTTTTGGCCATTTCTAAATACGTTACTTTTTCTTTTTCTGTATCAGCTTCTTCATAAACACTGCTAGCCTGTTCTCTTCCGGCCTCTGGTAAGGAGTTGAAAAGGCCGTTGAATTGTAATACAAATTCTTTTGCGTATTCTTTTGCGGGGTCTTTTTGAATGGCCAGCATGGTCATTGAGTGTACACGGTAATGAAAACCCGGAACTTTGAAATAGAGCTTATCAAGCTTAGAATGAATATCAAAACTATCCAGTGATTGAATCACCTTTTCAAATTCCTGTTTTGCAAAATAAAAACGGAAAAGATCGTTATAGTACGCGGCTTTATCATCGTTTCTATAGATAGGAATCACTGCTGCCGCCAATTTGCTCATAGACTGCGGATAGTTGTTGGCTGTTAGATCTCTTGCCGGAAAATAGATTTTTTGAGTATAGCCAATCCTTGATGATAACAGCAGAAAAAAAACTAGCATTCGTTTCATATAGTATCTATTTATGATCTAATATAGGATTTATTTCATGCAGCATTAAAAATTAACCCATTATTTTAAAACTATGAAGGAATGGGATGTTGAATGAATGCCTGATTCATCATTGAAAAGTTCTCATAGTGATTGAAAGGTCGTATCTGCCAGGACTCTTACAAGGGTTCATTAATTATTGCCCGATCAGTTTCAGGAATTCTTCTTTTTTCCTGCGGGAAACATCCGCAAAGCGACCATTCTTCATTTCAATTTTACCGCCATCTCCTTTAATATATCGTTTGATGTATTTAAGGTTTATGATGTGTGAGTGATGAGTGCGAAAAAATTGATCATCGGGTAAAAGCTCTTCAAAATCCTTAAGTGTTTTGCTGGCAAGGAGCTTTGGCTGGCTGTTGAAATAAATGGTAGTATAGTTGCTGCTTGCTTCAAGTTGAATGATATCCTGCATATCAAAAAACAACAGGCCTTCCAGCGTATGAATGGCCAGTTTTTTTAAACTGGATTTGCTTTGAAGATTTTGTTCAAGAGCAGATATTTTTTTTTCTGTATCGTTGATATTTTCTTTTTTTATTTTGGATACAGCTTCTTTCAATTCTTCAATGTCGATGGGTTTGAGCAGGTAATCAAATGCCGCATACCGGATGGCCTTGATGGCATATTGATCGTATGCAGTAGTAAAGATTAAGTGAAATGTTTTTTTAGGGATCCTGTTCAACATGTCGAAACCGCCCATGCGGGGCATTTCAATATCGAGGAAAACAATGTCCGGATGCAGGCTTTCAATCAGTTGAATGCCTTCCTCCCCATTCCTGGCTTCACCCAGCAGGTTCACATCCTTGCAATAATCTTTTAATTTCTGTTTTAGCGCAATACGCCCCATTTGTTCGTCGTCTATGATAATGGCTGTAAGCATTAAACTATTTTTAAAAAGATGGTTACCCTCGTTCCTGCAGGTTTGCCATCAATAAACAAATCGGTTATTTCTACCGAAGGTTCTTTTTCGTTATTATAAAGTTTTACCCTGTTGCTGCTCATATCAATTCCGTATGATGTTTTTTCACCTGCATTTGTTTCGCCGTTTTTTGGTCTGCCAACACCATTGTCTTCAATGATGTACTTAATATGGTTATTTTCCAGGCTCACCGATATCATCAGTTTACCCAGGTCATCTGCCCGGTGCCGGATGCCATGAAGGATAGCATTTTCCACGAAAGGTTGAATGATCAATGGAGGAACTTTATAATCTTCCTGTAACAGATCTTCGGCAATCCTGATCTCCGCCTTAAATTTATTTTCGTGGCGTAGTTTTTCCAATTCAATGTACAGTTTTAAGGTATCCATATCTTTCGACAGGTTTACCGTATTATGTTTGGTGCTATCCAGGATATTGCGAAGGAGTTTGGCAAATGTATTGAGGTAAACAGTGGCATGATATTTATCATTGCTCTGTATCAGTGCATCGATGCTATTGATGCAATTAAAAATGAAGTGCGGGTTCATTTGACTGCGCAATGCTTTCATCTCCATATCTGCCATCTGCCGCTGAAATGCTGTTTTTATTTTCTCTTCTTTCCTGATAGATTTGAATCTAGAACGAATGATCCAATACAAAAATAAACCGGTCAATAAAAGGCAAATCAAAACAAACCAGGTAGTTTCCCAAAAGGGAGGATTGATCCTGATGGCAAAGCTTGTAATATTACCTGCACGATCGCCCTGTTCTGCTTTAACCTGGAAAAGATACTCTCCCGGCGCAATATTGGTGTATTGAGCATATCTTTTGTTTGCGGCATCTACCCAGCCTTTATCCACGCCCGTTAGTTGATAATAATAATGAGTTTGTGCAAGGTTGCTGTAATTCAATGCTGAAAATTCGATGCTGAAAAAATTCTCTTTGTAAGAAAGTTCCAGTGTTTTGTGCTGATCCAGTAGTGAATCAATTGGGATAGGTCTGTCAAAAAGTTTAAAGCCTGTTATTTCCGTTTTGGGTAGGGTTTTATTGACTCCTGCAATATTTGTGGGATTGAAACTTATTGCTTCCGATGTTGTAAAACTAAGCCATTGGCCATTTTGTAATGGATAAAACCTGTTGGCGCTGAAAGATGAATTAATGATACCAGGTTCAATTCCAAAAGGGATCACTTTTTTTTCTGCAGGTTTGTATTGATAAATGCCGTAATCATTCGTAATCCAGATATTGCCGGCTATATCTTTTTTTATAGCATAAATACTGTTCGACGGAAATCCATCAGATGCATCCAGGTGTGTAAATGACTTTGTTCTTTTATTGAAAAAATTCAACCCGCCATATAGTGTGCTAATCAGCATTATGCTGTCGTTATACGCTTCAATTCCATTGCATACAGAACCGGAAATGGCAGCCGGGTTGTTTTTCCCGGGTAACCAGGTTTGAACATAGATTCTTTTCTGGAGGTCGAATTCATGAAATCCATCCATACTGGTCACCCAACAAGATCTATTGTTATCAATGTATATATCGGTTACGGGTGCCTGCTTTTTTAATACTTTATTCCATTCTTTTCCGGGAGATAAAAATGCCCCGGTTTTTTTATCCCATTTGATGATCATCCCATTTTGCAAACCCAGCCATATATTTCCGTATGGATCTTTCGTCATACTACGAATGGTTCGTCCCATCATTTCAGGCGGATGCAGGGTTGTTTCTTTACCTGTTTTCTGATCATATATGAGCAGGTAACCATGCTGGCATCCCATCCATATTGAATTTGAATCGGCCTGCAGCATACTCCATACAAAGTTCTTTTCCTTCGGGCCATTAAATATTAACGAATGATGGTACCTGAATGAATCATCATATACTGCTATACCGGCGCCCCAGGTTCCGAGGAACAGATCTCCCCGGGGCGTTTGAATAAAACTGAGTATTTCATTTTTTGAAATGGACGCGGGATTGTTTTCCTCATGTTTAATGACACTGAATGTTTGTTGGTAAGGATTGAAAATACTAATGCCCTTATCGGTTCCGATCCAGATATTTTCTTCCCTGTCCTGGAAGAGATTGAAAATTTTATAATTATAGTCGATGCCTTCTTTTTTCTTTTCTGTTGCCACGCAGTAATCAAATACATCTTTCTCTTTATTGTATCGAAGCAACCCGGCATTCTCTGTTCCTATCCAGATGGTTTGATGATCATCTTCCAACATACAGTTGATCAGCAGTCCGGCATCAGCAGGGTTCCAGCTTCCTTGTTTATTTTTAATGGCTGCCAGTGAGTAGCGGTGTAATTTTTGAGTAGCCTGTTCGTATTGGTAAAACTCATCATCCCACGTGGTGACCCATATATTCTGCCGGCTATCGATCATTACATGCCTTAAGATATTTTTATTGAACCCATTTTTTTGGAACAATGGATGTTGAGCTGGATTCAAGGTATTGCCGAAAATGCTCCCGCTGCTCTTTTCAAACATGCATAGTTGTGTGCCCATGGGAGCCCAGTAATTACCGGCACTATCCGTGGCAATGAAATTTTGTTGGCGGGATTGATCGGGGGTAATGCTAATAATAAAAATGTCTTTATTGTGCGAAAGCCTTTTTACCTGGTCATTGACTTCGAATAACCATGTTTGGTCATTGATATCCCTGAATATGGTTGTTTGATAAGGATCGGACTTTATATTTTTACCGCTGTCAAACAGGCTGAATTGCAGTTTGCTTCGATCGAGTTTTTCTACATCTGTATTTTTCAGGATCCAAAGGGAATTGTTCTTTTTGTCAAAATGTATATCTGCACCACTGGTTAGTCCATGGTATGGACTACTCAGGATATCCGGATAATACTGAAATCGGGTTCCATCATAGCGTTGCAGGCCATTCATGGTGGCGATCCACATATAGCCTTTGGAGTCTTGTGCAAAAGCAACCACCTGGTTGTGGAGTAAACCATCCGACTGGTTAATGTGCCGGAAGAAATAAGGAAGATTTTCCTGTGCGTTGGTTGGTTGTGCAAGGCATAATACGATCCACGTAAAAATGATAAAGCAGCGATTGCACATGACTAAAGTTAATCACAGTTTATGAATGCAACAATTGAAATAAACGAGGCTTTTATCATTCAATCATTAAGGTTTTGATTCCAATGCCAACAATCTTTTTTCCAGGTCCAGGATCTGCTTTTGTTGTGTGTTGATGATGATTTGCTGTTCCTGTACAGCTTTTACCAGCGGTACTACAAACTGTTCATAGCTCAGGCTGTACAATGATTGAGCATTTTGTGGAACGGTATATCCGCTGAAATCATATCCGGCCGACTTGGCCGCCTGTTCTACTTCCTGGGCAATAAAGCCGGAGCGTTTTGTTTTTTCATTGTCGTTCTTTCCTGGAAAATCAGGAGTTTCCTTATTGCCTGTAAGTGAAATGATGGCCCTGTTACTGATGTAATATGTTACAGGTCTTAACCTGGTAATAAACTCCAGGCCTTTTACATCTTCATGAATATTATTTTTAATGCGGGCATCAGAATAAGTGCTCCAGGTAGTTTGTCCACCGATCCATTGTGTGCTTGTATTTCCAATGAATGCCTGGTTTTGAAAAGCATTTAGAATATCACTATTGCCTATGCTTATTGTATTGTAGATGGATGGGGTATTGGGATGTGTACCAGCCCAATAACCTATGGCAATATTTTCATTTCCATTGTTGTTGTTTTGAAGTGCATACTGCCCAATCGCCACATTGCCATGCCCGGCACTATTTCTAAATAAACTATAACCTCCCAATGCTGTATTATTGTTTCCGGATAAATTTCCTGCTAAAGAACCGCGGCCTATTGAAACGTTGCTCGATCCATATTCATTTAATTTTAGTGCATCGATTCCCAATGCTGTATTTTGCGAGCCGGTTGTATTTGCATTGAGTACATTGTAGCCGATGCCGGTGTTATCAGTGCCGTTTGTATTATTTCTAAGAGAAAGACTTCCTATAGCAGTATTATTGATACCGCTATTAATGGATGTGGGTTGGTTTCGATAGAGGGCCTGGTATCCTACCGCTGTATTTCCACTGTTCCAGGAAATGCCATTGTTGTTGAACGATTGATAGAACATGGCATAGCTGCCAATGGCAGTATTTTGAAGTCCGGTAGTATTTTCGTGCAAAGCATAAGCTCCAATGGCAGTATTCTCTTGACCGGTAGAATTGGAGTAAAGTGCATCAAAGCCCATTGCAGTGTTATAGGATCCATAAGTATTTGAGTATAGTGCCTGGTAACCGTTTGCCACATTGCTGGTACCACCTAAACTAAACCGAAGTGATGATGCACCTGTGGAAGTATTGAAGCTGCCGCCATTAAATTGCAAAGCCCTGCTGCCAATGGCTACATTCTCATCTCCGTTAATGTTATTGGATAAAGAGTTTACCCCTATAGCTGTATTGTAACCGCCATAATCGTTTCGATAAAGCGCATAAGGGCCAACGGCAGTATTTGCAATGCCGATCGTGTTTTTATAAAGAGCATGTGTTCCAACCGCTACGTTGGTTCCTGGATTGTTGTGATTATATAATGCCGAATCACCAATGGCTACGTTATTGCTTCCGGTTACATTGTTGGCCAGGGATGCAATACCCAATGCTGTGTTGTTGATACCGGTTGTTTGTAATGGCCCGGCATTTAATCCCAATCCAATATTTCCATTGGATGGATTGATCTCACCGGCCCAGGTATTATTCACCCGTAAACGAATGGGTTGATTGTCGGTGGTGCCAATGAACTGCGTTGAACTATTTACAGCCGCATTACCATTTAACTTCCAGGAAGCATTATTATCTGTCATCGAATTCCAACTGCTGCCATTGTAAAACCAAAAGTTATTGGTGGTACTGTCATATAGGATCAACCCTTTGGCCGGGTTGATGATGGCCAGCCGGGATACGGTAGAAGTGCGGGGGATGAGTAATCCTTTTGTGTTACTCTTAATATCGAGCATAGCGCTAGCATCGGGTGTGGTTGTACCAAGTCCGATATTCTGAGCTTCTATTAAGCCATTCAGTAAACATTGGCTGAATAATAAAAGGAGTATTTTTTTCATGATTGCTGAATTAGAGAATGAATTTGAACTTCTGCTTTTTCAATATCCTTTAATTTCTATCCATTTTATGTGGCATTTAGCCGTTAACAGTTTTAAATGAGCCTGCAACGGTTATTGAAAAGATATTTTCTCATTACTTTTGACCATTGATAAAAACCAAACATGATTAAAGAAAAAATACTGGTCATTGGTGCCAGCGGACAAATAGGAGTGGAACTTACTCTAGCTTTAAGAAAGATCTATGGCAATAGCAATGTCATCGCTTCTGATCTTAGGGAAGAAAACGAGCTTTTAAAAGGAACCGGCCCTTATGTAAGCCTGGATGTGATGAACAAGGAAATGTTGCATGTGCAGGTAATTCGCCAGGGCATCACGCAGATCTACCTGCTGGCCGCCATCCTTTCGGCAACCGGTGAAAAGAATCCCAACCTGGCCTGGAGCTTAAACATGCAAAGCCTGTTGAATGTGCTGGATATTGCCCGGGAAGAAAAGTTGCATAAAGTGTATTGGCCCAGTAGTATTGCGGTATTTGGCCCTACATCCCCCAGGCAAAACTGTCCGCAACAAACCGTAATCGAGCCCATCACTGTGTATGGTATCAGCAAATATGCCGGTGAATTCTGGTGTAACTATTACAACCACCGGTATGGGGTAGACGTAAGAAGTCTTCGTTATCCCGGGTTGATCAGTTATAAAAGCGCCCCGGGTGGCGGCACAACCGATTATGCCGTGGAGATCTTTCATGAAGCACTGGAAGAAAAAAAATATGAATGTTTTTTACGGGAAGATACATACCTGCCCATGATGTATATGCCAGATGCCATCAGGGCAACCATAGAATTAATGGAAGCTGATAGTTCAAAAATTTCCATCCGTACATCTTATAATGTGTCGGGCATGAGTTTTTCACCAAAGGAAATTGCTGCAGAAATAAAGAAACAAATCCCATCTTTTGAAATCACCTATAAACCGGATTATCGCCAGGCTATTGCCGATAGCTGGCCGCAAAGCATCGATGATGCAGTTGCCAGGAAAGACTGGGGTTGGAAAGAACAATTTGCCCTGCCAGGTATGGTGGCAGATATGTTGCAGAATTTGTCAAAATAGTATATATTAATTTAATATATTATTTACCAAATTCATCATCATGAAAAAATTAATGTTCGTCATTACTGTTTTTCTGGTAAGTGTTGCATCCATGGCATCCAACCCATTTTATGCAACGGTGAAGCCTAATCGATTGCATGCATCAGCTGTAATGATACCGATTGGGTCGGAAGGTAAAAAGATATCCTTACTCGAACTATCTGCCATTAGCAGATCTGGCCTTGAAAATTTAACCGGGTGGAAGATGACCCTTACACAACGCCTGGCTTTCAAGGGTGCTCAGAAAAAGATACGGAATGGAGTCAACCAGGATGGATATATAGTGGATAAAAAACTGAACAAGGTTTTTACAGGCGAAGGTGAAACAGGCTTCCACATCGGCGGATTTGCACTCGGGTTCTTCCTGGGATTGATTGGTGTATTGATCGCATACCTTATTAAAGATGAGAAAAAAAGGAACCGGGTAAAATGGTCCTGGATCGGTTTGGCTGCTTGGCTGGTTATCTACCTGATTTTTTTTGTTTAAGTATTTTAAAAATTGAAAAATCATAACATATAACCACTCCATCGGGGTGTTTTTTTATATGCTTACATACGTTCTTGTATCATCCTGATTATTCATTATTTTCATGGAAAGATACCTGTCAAACATACGTGATCTGTGTTCTATTAAAGAGTAAATAACTGACATGAAGCCATTCATCTACCTGTTTTTTTTATCGGTACTGTTATTTTGTAACCAGGCCAATTCACAATCGAAAAATTTTACTGTATATGAAAAGGGAACGTCATCACTTGTCATAGGCCAGGGAATCGGCAATATCTGGAAAACCTTTATGAAACAGGCGATCAATTACCCTGGCATCAGTTATAAGGTTTCTTCCCTGGGCCCATTAACGCTTATATATGAATATGGTTTCGGGAAGCGCATCAGCGGCGGACTGGCATTGGGATATTCGAGGATCACGGGTAAGTATAGCGGCTTTGGTGATGAGTTTACCGACAGGCTTACGATCTTTTCTGCGCTGGCCCGGGCCAATTATCATTTTGGGCATTCAAGCAGGTTTGATCCTTATATAGGTATCGGAGTAGGCTATGTGCGGTCGAAGTATGATAATAGTGGAAGCAATTCAAATCGTAGTGTTCCGGGTGAATTCGGGTACTCGGGACAGTTGGGTGCAAAGTATCTTTTTACACCTCATTTTGGCGTTTATGCGGAAGCGGGATATGTGGGAGGGTCATTTGTACAGGCCGGGCTTGCAGTTATTTTTTAAGATAACAGAATTATCTTCACGTCATATAAATTCCTTATTTCCAATTAGATAAGAATTAAGAATACCCACTACCGGGTATAGGAGGAATCGTTAAAATCCAGTTATTTTGCCAATTATAGTTGCAGTTATAGAATTATTCCATAACTTGCGCCTCGATTTATAAACCAAAAATTACGTAAACATGAAAAAAGTATTTTTTATCGTAGCTCTAACTGCAGCTTCGTTTGCAGGTTTTGCTCAAAGCGAAAAAGAAGCAAGTAAACCATTATCATTCAGTGTAGGTGTTGAAGCCGCTTTACCAATTGGTGACTTTGGCGATGCTTACAAATTCGGTATTGGTGGTTCTGTACAAGCTGATTATAAAGTAGCTCCTGAATTGGCGATTACTTTAAATGCAGGTTACATAAGTTTCAGTGGAAAATCTGTTACCACTACTTACGTTATCCCTACAACACCACCACAAACCATTTCACAAACTTTCAAGAATGCTACCATTGGTTACGTTCCTGTATTGGCTGGTGTTAAATATTGGTTCTCTGATCTGTACGCTTCAGGTCAGTTAGGTCTTACCTTTGCAACTGGAAATGGTGCAAGCGGTAGTACTTTCACTTATGCTCCAGGTATCGGTTACAAATTTGCACCAATCGATGTATTGGTTAAATATGTAGGATATGCAGCACAGAACGGAGGAAGCGCTAGCTCAAACATTGGTATCAGGGTTGCTTACAATTTCTAAGCAAAACTCATAAACTAAATTTAACAGGGCCTCAACATTGTTGAGGCCCTGTTTTTATACATCAAGATCAAATCAGTTTTCGTTCATACGCATATTTGATCAACCCTATAAGGCTTGAGGTTTTAGTTTTCCTGAAAATATTCTTCCGGTGTGTTTCTACCGTACGTTCACTCAGAAATAAAGTATCTGCAATTTTTTTATTGCTGTATTCTTTTTCAATCAGGCGTATGATCTCAATCTCCCGGTTGGTAAGGTGCACTTCTTCAACAGTTGTTTTCTTTTCACTGGCTTTCAACATCTCTTCCAAAACTTCATCGCTGAAATAAATCCCTCCTGATGAAATTTTTTCCAATGCCTTTATCAGTTCCTGTTTGCCAATATTTTTCAAAACATAGCCAGCAATGTCGCTGTCTTCGATCATTTGGTTTACCAGTTCGCCCTGCCCGCTCATCGATAAGGCCAGGATCTTTATTTCAGGGAAATGCTGGCGCACTTGTTTGGCCAGTTCGGCACCGTTCATTCCGGGCATCATGATATCCGTGATAAGGATATCGATCTGGGTATTTTCCAACAGGGCTTTCAGCTCTTCCGGCCGCGTGAGTTCTATCGCAACCTGGAATGTGTCATGCCCTAACAAAAGCGATTTCAATCCATCAATCACGATCTGGTGATCATCAACTATGGCCAGGTTTATCTTTCCTTGCTTCATAGCAGGAAGTTAAGTGATAATTCATTTACGCAATATTTATTTGTTTAAAAATTTACTCACTAACGGGAACATGTATGGCCACAAGGGTTCCTTTTCCCGGCGAACTGTCGAACTCAACAGTTCCGCGGAGATAATTGATCCTGGAGAGAATGTTTTTTATGCCAATTCCTTCGAAGTGTTGTCGGCTGCTTGTATCAAAGCCTTTCCCATTGTCTTCGATGCTGGCTGATATTCCATCCTTGTCTTTCATAATGGAAATATCGAGTTGTGAAGCTTGTGCATGCTTCATTACATTATTCACACATTCCTGTATCACGCGGTATAACACAGTTTCAGTATTCTTATCGATGCGTTCATCAAGTCCTTCTGTGTGCAATGATACGCGGATCACACGGGCATCAATTTTATCAATGAATTCCTTAACAGCACTTGACAGGCCTCTTTTTAGCAAAGCATTCGGCATCATCTGGTGACTCACACTGCGAATCTCACGGCAACTTTCATCAACCAGGCTTATCACATTTTCAAAAGAGGTGCGTTGCTGATCGGTTGAAAACTCAAGTTCATTTTCGAATACGGAAAGATTCATTTTAGCAGCGCTCATCATCTGTCCAACGCCATCATGCAGATCTGCAGCTATGCGTTTACGTTCGTTCTCTTCTGCTTCAATCACATCCCGGGTTGCCTGGTCCTGTTGTTTCATCATAGCCAACTGGAAGTTCTTTTCCTGTTTCAGTTTATATCGCTTATAAAAGGAAATGCCGAGAAGGCCCATCAATACCAACGCTACACTGATACCTGCGAGCAGCAAATTTTTCCTGGTCAGTTGAAGATCCTGCTGTTTAAGCCTGAGTTCTTTTTTTCCTGTTTCATATTTTGTGTTCAGCTCGGTGATCTGGCGATTACTCGTTTCATTGAAAACAGTGTCTTTTACCTGGTTGTATTTCTTGTAATATTCAAAAGAGAGGGGTACATTGGAAGGTTCATAAAAAACAGATAATTTCTCGTAAATAGTAATGAGCTCTTTTTTGAAATTATTCTTTTCTGCAATGTCCTTAGCCTTTAACAGGGTTTGAATTTCTAATGCGTTGTTCTTTTTCCGGCGAAATATTTCTGCCATATTGATGAATGCAGTTGTCTGCCCTAAAGATTCATTCAAGGCTTCTTTTAACTGCAGGCTTTTTTGGTAGTACTGTAGAGATTCATCCAGTTTATTTTTCGATAGCAGGATAGATGCATAACCATTGTAGGCAATGCTCAGCCCGTAATCATCTTTCGCTTCTACATGCATGTTGATGGCATCCAGGTAATATACTTCTGCGGAATCTAACTGGTTTATGCTGAGAAAAGTGTTGCCCAGGTTATTGTATACAGCGCCTTTAAGATAAGGGTCATTGATTTTTTCATACACCACCCTTGCCTTTTGATGATAAGCCAGGGCTTGTTGAAAGTGTTGGGTTTCATCATACACCAGCCCGATATTATTCAACGCATTGGCCTGGTACCTGTCGTTTCCAATGCTTTCAAAATCTTTGAGTGCATCAAAAAAATATTGCAGGGCACGTTCATAGTCTGCCAGGTTCCAATAAATCAGTCCAAGGTTATTCAATGCACTGCCCCTGCCTTTGAGGTTATTCAGTTCATTGTAAATGGGCAAGGCTTTTTCGTAATAGTAGATAGAACTGTCGTATTTGCCACTTATATCATAGGCGATACCTATTCGGGTATAAGCATCACCCAGGCCCGGATCATAGGAAATTTTTTCGGCGAGTGCAATAGATCTGAATGCATAGGCTTTTGCCTCTTCGGGTTTATCGTACACAACAATATTCACCAATGCATTTAATGCTTCTATTTTCTGTTTGTCGCTGCCATTTTTAGTGATGGCCAGTAAGCTGTCTGTTTTTTTGTTCTGCGCATAGATATCTTGCGGGTGAAGCAAGAGCGCAAGAGCAAAGGATATAATAATGGTTAGCGTTCTATTCATAAGCGTAGAGCGGGCTGGTAATGGTTAATGATATTTGAAGTTAGCGTTTAAGTCAGATGCCCAATACATCTTTCATGGTAAATAAACCCTTTTTTCCTTTCATGAATGCAGCAGCTAAAACAGCTCCTGCCGCAAATCCATCGCGGTTATGGGCTGTATGAGTGATCTCGATATCGTCTACAGCTGATCGATAGCTTACCGAATGAGTGCCGGGAGCCGGGTCGATTCGTTTACTGATGATCGGTAGTTCTTTGGCATCTTCCGTTGAATGATTCACCCAATTGACGAGGTTCTTGTTGTTTTCGAGTATCCCTTCCGCAATACTGATGGCTGTGCCGCTGGGAGCATCCTTTTTGCCGGTGTGATGAATTTCTTCAATGGATAGCTTGTATTCGGTTTGAGAAGCCATGAGTGCAGCGAGCTTTCGGTTAAGTTCAAAGAAAATATTCACCCCGATGCTGAAATTACTTGCATACAAAAATCCTCCTTTATGTTCCTGGCAATATTGCCTGATTTCATCCAATTGTGCCAGCCAGCCTGTACTACCACAAATAACGGGGATGCCTGCCCGAATACAGGTTTTAATGTTATCGGGAGCACTGTGGGGATTGCTGCACTCAATGGCTACATCGCATTGCTGCAGGTTTTCTACTGTTAATTCAGCCAGGTTTTGACTGCTGATGCGCAATAAAATCTGGTGACCTTTCTGCATGGCAAATGCTTCGATGGCCTTTCCCATTTTACCATAGCCTACCAGGGCTATTTTCATGCCTTCGCCGGTTGATGCCATATTTTGTTTTTTAAGACTGCAACAAATATAAATGAAATATAAGCTGGGAAAGTGTTGGCTTATTTGCCAATCTGTACAACGAGGCTGATGCCGTTTGTATGGGCCATAGGGCTGTACCCGGGTTTAATGTGCAGGCTGATGTCTTCACTTACATCAAAAGTTTTCAAATGTGCGTCTACTGCAGCATCAGCAACATTCAAACCCCAGAAGATGAGAAAAAACAAAACGGAATAATCTACATTCTGCCTAACCTGGTTCCTGAACGTTCTGATTCTTTCCGGTTGGTCTTTTACACTGTAATAAGGCTGGGGAATTAAAATATCATTGGTTACATCTCCATCTGTTGCCAGGATGTACGCATTTTTTGCAGTGCGGTATTGATTCAGGTTCCTGAAAAAAAGATAAGTGGTGGTTCCAAGAGCACCATATACCAGCGGAAGTTTCCAGTATTTTTTGTTGTAGATCTGTCCCCATCCAGGAATGATGGCCGACCGAATGATGGCTTTGCGTGGGCTGTATTTAGCCGTGCTATCTGTTTTTTTTACGACAGTTTTTCCACTGATGATTCCCCCGCTTGCCGGGATGACCAGGGTATCGGATTGAGCCATGATATCCTGGGTGAAACAAAAAAATGATATAAAGAATAGAATGAATTTCATACCAACTTACGTCAGCTTACATTTATTTTCAGCTTTTCCAGCAATCCATTCAACTCTTCCAGTGAATAATATTCAAACAGGATACTGCCATAACCTTTTTTGTTGTGGTTGAGCTTCACCTTTGTGCTGAATTGCGATGCTAAGTTATCTTCGATCTTTTTAAAAGCATCGGGCATAGAAGGTTTTACCGATGTTTTAACAGCGCCGGGCGTGTACATTTTCCTTACCAGGTCCTCTGTTTGTCTAACCGAAAGACCTTTGTTCTTGATCTCCGAAAAAATGTAAAGTTGTTTATCAACAGCGTCCACATTAATGAGTGCCCGGGCATGACCCATACTGATGGCTCCATTGCGAACGGCTACCTGGATATCGGGCGGTAATTTCAGCAGGCGGATATAATTGGTAACCGTACTGCGGTCTTTACCCATGCGTTCTGAAACCTGTTCCTGGGTATAATCAAGGTCATCCATGAGTCGTTTGTAGCTTAAAGCGATCTCAATGGCATTTAGGTTTTCTCTTTGTAAATTTTCGAGCAGGGCCAGTTCAAGCAAACTGCTGTCGTTCATCTGCCTGATATATACCGGTACTTCTTTCAGTCCGGCGATCTTAGATGCCCTGAACCTTCTTTCACCCGCGATAAGCCGGTATTTGCCGTTGGGCATAGCCGACACCGTGAGTGGCTGTATGATATGGTGTATCTTGATGGAAGCTGCCAGTTCACTTAACGCTGTTTCATCGAAATCTTTTCTTGGCTGTTGAGGGTTTACTTCAATCTGGTCGAGTGCAATATTCAACACCCCGGTCGATTTTTCAATGATCTCCGATTTAAGGTTGCCCGTAGTTGTTTTCAGGTCTGCGTCGATGTTTTGCAGTAAACTCCTGATCCCTTTACCTAATGCATCTTGTTTTTTTGACGTACTCATTGAACTATTTGAAGATTGATTGATTTTGATGATTAATTCATGATCTTGTCTTCCTGTTTGATCTTGGTAAGGTTGTTCTTCTGTAAAATTTCCTTGGCCAGGTTCAGGTAATTGATAGCACCTTTACTGTCAGAATCATAAAGGATAACCGGTTTGCCAAAGCTGGGAGCTTCACTCAGACGCGTGTTCCGGTGAATGATGCTGTTGAAAACCATATCTTCAAAATGCCTGCGAACTTCACTTACCACCTGGTTGCATAGACGAAGACGACCATCGTACATCGTCATCAGGATGCCTTCTATCTTCAGATCTACATTCAATCTATTCTGCACGATCTTTACGGTATTGAGTAATTTCCCAAGTCCTTCCAATGCAAAGAATTCTGTCTGCACAGGAACCACTACGCTATCAGCAGCGGTCAACGCATTCACGGTGATGAGGCCAAGAGATGGCGAACAATCAATCACGATAAAATCGTAATCATCTTTTATCGGCTCAAGTATTTTCTTCAAAACGGTTTCCCGGTTCGGGTAATTGATCATTTCAATTTCAGCGCCTACCAGGTCAATATGCGATGGAATCAAATCAAGGTGCGGTAAGGCCGTTTTTAAAATAACGTCCTTTGCTTCTGCCTCATTCACCATACAATCGTAGAGGCTCTTGGTTACATTATGCAGATCGAAGCCAACGCCGGTTGTGCTATTGGCCTGCGGATCGGCATCTACCAATAAAGTGCGGTATTCTAAAATGGCAAAGCTGGCTGCCAGGTTAATGGCCGTGGTTGTTTTTCCTACACCTCCCTTTTGATTTGCTACTCCGATAGTTCTTGCCATAATTTTTGTTGATCTTATATGTTTAACCCCTTGAAGGGTTGGTTTTTATTGAATTCATTGCAATGCCAGCAAATTTCGTCAATAATGGCGGATTCTGTAAAACTGCTTTTGCAGTTGAAAGATTTCCTCTTTTCATAACCATTATCCACCGATTCCGGGGTTAATTGCACGATTCCGGCAAATGTACTTATTCGCTATATAAAAGGGAACAATAAACTGTGCAATTTGTTAAGGAGGGGTGCTTAATGACCAAATAACCAAAAAGTATTCATGATAACCATAATATCTGGAAGTAACCGGAATGACAACAATACCAAAAAAGTAGCCTTTGAATACCAGCGTTTGATCGGCGAAAGGAGCCTGGAATCGGCTGTTTTTGCCCTGGATGAAGTAACCGTGATTTACCGGGATGATGTCTTTATAGACCTTGAAAACCTTTACCTGGCACCGGCTGACAAGTTTATCATCATCATGCCCGAATACAATGGATCGTACCCGGGTATTTTAAAACTGATGATCGACAATACTTCCGTAGCGAGAGCCTGGGGCAATAAGAAGGTGCTCCTCACCGGGGTTTCTACCGGGCGGGCCGGTAACCTTCGTGGAATGGAGCATCTGACGGGCAGTTTACTACACATGAAAATGATCGTTCATCCCAACAGGTTGCCCATCAGCAGTGTGAATAAACTGCTTAATCCCGACGGACGTTTTACCGATCCCGGAACTTTGCAAGCCATTAACAGCCAGCTTGACGAGTTTCTTGCTTTTTAATCTTTATTTTACAAAAATTTGATACCATGCGTTCACCCCTGGGTGTTTTTATATTTTTATCGGTGATGATGCTGCTGGATTTTTATTTTTTCCAGGCCATCAAAACCGTTTCACAGTCTGCCTCACCTCGTATAAAAACCATCATTTTTACCATCTATTGGAGCATTTCGATCCTTGCCATTATAGGGTTCCTCATTTTTGTGTACAGCGATCAGCAATTCCTGGGTAAACGTGTTCGCACCTATTTATTTGCAACCATCATAGGATTGTTCTTAGCTAAAATGTCGGCCCTTGTTTTTTTCGTGGCCGATGATCTTCGTCGGGGAGTGCAATGGCTGGCGGGAAAATTGTTCAATCATAAAAAGGAACTTTTGTCTGCAACCGATGAAGGCATCAGCCGTTCTGCCTTTTTGAGTTGGTTGGGTATCGCTACGGGCAGTACACTTTTTGGTGGGTTGCTCTATGGCTTTAGCAATAAATACAATTACCAGGTAAAGCGGCATAAACTTTCTTTCAACAATCTGCCGGCTTCCTTTAAAGGAATGAAGATCCTGCACATAAGCGATATTCATAGTGGCAGCTTCCTTGATAAAATGGCTGTGGAGCATGGCATACAGGAGATCTTAAATGAAAAGGCCGATATCATTTTGTTTACCGGCGACCTGGTGAATGATAGGGCCACCGAAATGCATCCTTTCATGGATGTTTTCAGCAGGCTCAAAGCCCCGTTGGGCGTATATTCTACGCTGGGCAATCACGATTATGGTGATTATGTTCAATGGCCTTTGGATGGCATCAGCAAAGAACAGAACCTGGAGAACCTTAAAAAAGTGCATGCCGATATGGGTTGGCGATTATTGATGAATGAACATGTAGTATTGGAAAAAGGCGATGATAAAATTGCCCTGCTTGGTATTGAAAACTGGAGTGCGAAAGGTCGTTTTCCAAAACATGGTAAGATGCATGAAGCACATGCCGGAACAGCAGATTATCCTTTTAAGATTTTGATGAGCCATGATCCCAGTCATTGGCGTGCGGAAGTAAAAGAAAAATATAAAGATGTAGACCTCATGCTCAGTGGTCACACCCACGGTATGCAATTCGGCGTAGAAATACCAGGCTTTAAATGGAGCCCGGTACAATATATGTATAAAGAATGGGCCGGTTTATATGAAGAAGATAACCAGAAACTTTATGTGAACAGGGGATTTGGATTCATCGGATACCCGGGCAGGGTGGGGATATTGGCGGAGATCACGGTGCTGGAGCTTGTTTAATTAATAATTGGTAATTAAAAATTAATAATTAAAAAAGGAATAAGAAAGTTAAATGCAGTTGTAATGCCAAACTTTCTTATTCCTTATTTTTTATTTCTTTTTCCTTAATTAAAAACTCCTTTTTTCCCTTGGCGCATAAGTCCTTTTCCTTGCTTCGCCTTCGGGCCTTGAACGGCCACCACCACCTTCATCGCCGGCACGTTTAAATCCGCCATCAGCTTCGTTCATGCGTACGGTACGATTATTATAACGTTTACCATCAATCGCTTTTATCATTTTACCGGCTTCTGCCTGGTCAACTTCTACCCAGGTATTCATATCACGCATATCGATCTTGCCAAGCACTTCTTTTTTCAGGTTGCTTTCATCGAGGATGAATTGAAGGAAACTTGCTTTGTAAAATCCGTCTTTGGTACCGAGGTTAATGAACAAACGGGTATAGCCATTGTCACGCCTGTTGAAACTGCTGCGCTCTTTGCGGCTGCCGCTATCGCGGTTGCCATCTACCATGCTGCTGCGTCCACGGGAATCCATTTTCGCATTCAGGTCATCAGCGTTCTCATAATATTTCAGGAAATGATCAAATTCAAGTGCGGCTACCCGTTGTAAAACTTCTTCTTTCGACACATTTGCAAATTTCTCTATCAGGTCGGGCAAATAAGTTTCATAATCGCCATGGGAAATATCTGTCTGTATCAGCTTGTCCATAAAATGGAAGAACTGCTTACGGCAAACATCTTTACCACTTGGTATGTCCAGTTTATGAAACTGTGCATTGACCATCTTTTCCAGCTGCTTTATCTTAAAGGTTTCCCTGGTATGACAGATGGAAATACAGATACCGGTTTTGCCGGCACGGGCTGTACGGCCACTGCGGTGGGTATAAACTTCCATATCATCGGGAAGTTCAAAGTTGATCACGTGTGTGATGCCATCTACGTCGATACCCCTTGCGGCAACGTCTGTTGCAATCAGCAATTGAAGTGCTTTGGTACGGAATCGTCCCATTACTTTATCGCGTTGTTGCTGGGTAAGATCGCCATGCAATGCTTCAATATCATATCCGGCTTTGGCCAGGCGCTCACACATTTCCTGTGCGTCTGCTTTTGTACGGGTGAAAATAATGCCATACATACCCGGGTTAAAATCGATAAGTCTTTTTAAGGTCTCATAACGTTGATGCGCAGGTGAAACGAAATACTGGTGATCGATATTTACATTACCGCTGTTCTTTTTACCAACGGTGATCTCTTTCGGGCTGGTCATGAAGTTCCTGGAGATTGCCCTTACTTCTGGTGGCATGGTTGCACTGAATAACCAGATGCTTTCGCGGTTGATGGTATTTTTCAAAACGAAGTCGATGTCATCCCTGAAACCCATGTTCAGCATTTCATCAGCCTCATCCAATACTACATATTTTACTTTCTGCAGGTCGATGGCCTTGCGTTCGATCAGGTCGATCAAACGGCCTGGTGTAGCTACAACGATCTGTACACCCTGGCGAAGGTTCCTGATCTGCATGCTGATGGATGCACCACCATACACAGCTTCGGTATTCACGCCACGGATATGTTTTTTAAAATCCTGCAGGTCATTGGTGATCTGTAAACAAAGTTCACGGGTTGGACAAACGATCAGTGCCTGTGGAAATTTGTCGGCTGCGTTGATGAGTTGTAATAATGGTAAACCAAAGGCGGCCGTTTTACCGGTACCGGTTTGAGCCAGGCCCACAAAATCGGTAGTGCCCGATAATAATACGGGGATCGCCTGTTCCTGGATGGGTGTAGGGGCGGTGAAGCCCATGTCTGTAATAGATTGTACGATTTCAGCTTTAAGTCCTAATGCTTCAAATGCATTCATTGATAAAATATTTTAATTAAATGAAGACCGTTAGATTGCGGCATGCAAAATACACGTGGTCAAAATAAATTCTGATGGTCACATGTAATGCTTCGGGCCGTTGGGGAGAGAAATGATCTTGTTGGAAAGATGATTTTAATGCCTGCTATCAACAGCAACTGAACATGTCATGTAATTCTCATGTTGTTGTAAACGGCGCAAAGCTAAGGCTTTTATCCGGGATAACCGCATTTATTTAAAAGAAGCTGTTTCTTTGTATTATATTTTGGCAGATGCTTAAACTACCGGCGATAATTTAAGTCATAACTCATTCAAAATCCCATTGATACATGCTGAAGAAGCTACTTTCTGTTATATGCTGCCTGTTTAGCCTGCAGGCTTTTTCGCAGGATAGCACCCTCACTGATGCAGAAAAGAAAACGCTCGATTCCATGATTAGCAATGATGTATTTCTTCAAATGCTGCAGGAAAGTGGTGGGCAGGAGAGTTATTGGGAGGTAGGCATCAGCGTTAGTAATGCTTATTTCAGTTCCAGGAATAAGCGCATCAATTCATCGCAAATAGAAACAAAGGCAGTATTCACACCTTCGGTGAGTTATTATCACAAATCCGGTTTGGGTATCAGTGGGGCAGCTTATCTGATCAATGACAATGGGCGATCTGATTTTTATCAATATAGTATTACACCATCTTATAGTTTACAAACTGACAGGTATATAAATGCATCAATAAGTTATACCCGGTTTTTCAGGAAAAAGGGATATGAAGAGATCACAACACCCATTCAGAATGAAATCTACGGTAGCGCATACCTGAAGAAGCCCTGGATACAACCTGGCCTTTCTTTGGGCTATTCGCAAGGGAAATCCACTACCTATAAAACAATAGATACGGTGTTCAATAATATCCGTCGCATCCTCAACGACACACTCAAAATTTCAAACGCCAATTTTTCGGCGGCTGTTTATGTTCAACATAGTTTTGAGTATTTTAAAATTTTAGGTAAAAAGGATGCAGTATCCATCATGCCGCAGTTATCGCTCAATATGGCATCTAACCGTTATTCGGAGACGCACAGGAATCCTTTTTTAACGAGGCTGAAAGCCAGGCCCAGGTTCAAGAATGCCGGAAGCCTTCAACAGGATGCCGATTTTGGATTGCAATCTCTTTCCATGAACCTGGATATTCATTACCTGGTTGGGAAGTTTAGTTTTAAACCACAGGCCTATGTAGATTATTACCTTCCGTCCACCACCGTCAATCGATTTTCCAGTACATATTCTTTTACCGCATCGTATGTTTTCTGATCTTTTATTGTATTGTTAACAAGCTTTGCCATATTTGGCATATTACTTGACTCAGCAGAAAGTATTAAATTCGTATTATGATAAAACAAAAAATACTATTGCTCGCCTTTGGTTGCTTTGCCGGGTCTTTTGTGTTTTCACAAAGCCTGAAATTCGGCATCAAGGCAGGGACTGATATTCACAAACTGAATTCGAAGTCTTTCAAAGACGAATTTTCTTTTGGATACCATGCCGGTTTCTTTTTAGACATTGGCATCATGCCTAAGTTAGGTATTCAGCCAGAAGTCTTGTTCAGCCAGGTTACCGCCGATACCAGCAGCAGTTTTCGGGATATCTACCAGCTAAGCAATGTGTCGAAAGTAAAACTGACCTATCTCAACATCCCTTTGATCCTGAATTATAAATTTAACCCGTTTGTATCGCTGCAGGTTGGGCCCCAATATGGTGTGCTGATCAACCAGGGAAAATCACTTTTCAGCAACGGCAAAGAAGCTTTTAAGAAAGGAGATTTTAGTATGCTGGGTGGCTTGCAGGTTAAGATCTCGAAGATCAGGATCTATGGCAGGTATGTAGTTGGGTTGAATAATATCAATGATATTGATAATCGCGATAAGTGGAAAAACCAAACGATTCACCTGGGGCTAGGCCTCTCATTATAAAGATCATGGTCTGATGATACTATAACTGTCATCATCATTCAATTTAATAACGGTGCTGGGTATGCCCGGTACATCTTCGTCCTGGCGGTGTTGAACTATATAGTCAACACCGTCTTTTATTTTAATGTCTATATCGGAAAACATGGTCGGTGGCGGGTACCCGCTAACGTTGGATGACGTGGATACGATGGGTTTCCCAAAAGCCCTGATCAATTGCCGGCAAAAATCGTCTTTAACGATGCGGATGCCAACACTTCCATCTGCATTGATCACATTTGGCGCCAGGTTGCGGGCATCTGAATAAATAACCGTAACGGGTTTTACAATCCCTTTGATATAATCGTAAATGGTGAGGTGATCATGACCGGTATATGTTAGTATATCGGCTTCATCGGCCAGTAATATGATCATACTCTTTTGTTCGTTCCTGTTCTTGAGGGCGTAAATTTTTGATACCGCTTCTTCATTACACGCATCGCAGCCAATTCCCCATACCGTATCGGTTGGATACAGGATCAGCCCTCCATCACGGAGCACTTCCAGGCAGGAATCGATATCATGTTTATACCTCATGGTTTATTAACAAATGTATCCAGGATCTGTTCGGTCTCAATGCCAAATCCGCATTTGAAATGGCCGAGCGGACAAGCTTTTTTTCCATGCAAGCCACATGGGCGGCAAGTTAATAATTCTTTCGTTTCAACAATATACGATACATCAGACAGTGGCGTATAGCCGAACGCCGGGATCGTTGAACAGAAAATCGCTGTTACGGGTGCATTCACGGCGGATGCAAAATGCATGGGCCCGCTGTCGTTCACGAAATTCATGGCCGCATGTTTCATCAGGGCGGCCGATTGTAAAAAGGAAAGTTTACCTGCCAGTACCCGGGTGTTTTTATTAGTCGCCTTCTCACAAACCTGGTTACACTCTTCAGCATTGTCTTTACCACCCAGTAGATAAATCGTATAGGATGGATCGAATTTGTTTACCAGGTCGATCCATTTTTCAACAGGGTATTTTTTGGTGAACCATACACTCGAGGGAGTCATGGTTACGAATGGCGAAGAAGTATATGTTTTGATAAATTCAACATCAGCAATCGATGGATATAATACCGGCCTTGCTGCAACATCATTGGTAAAATGACTGATCAGTGCATTGTTTTTTTCAACTTCATGTTTTGCTTCGCTGATATTAAACGAATGCGGTATTTTTTTGCTGAAAAGGAAGCTCAATGGATTTTTATCGAAGCCGATGGTTTCTGTTGCGCCCGAAAACGCAGTAAGGATACCGGTTGCCAGGTAACGTTGCAGGTTGATGACCTTGTCGTATTTAGACGCCCTGATCTTTTTTAACAGGGCCAGCAGGTTTTTATTTTTATTCTTTTTTTTGTCCCAGATCAATACATCACGTAGGTTGGGATTATTACTCAATAAAGATTCATTGCCTTTTCTTACGAGAAAATCGATCGCCGCACCGGGAAAAAATTGATGCAGTTTTTCCACGAGAGATGTAGCCAAAACCACATCGCCGATAAAGGCAGTCTGTATGATGAGAAATTTCTGCATGACGCGAGCAAAGTTATAAATTATATGGCTGTATCTGTGAAACCCCGGGCTGTGGCAATTATTAATTCTTAATTCTTAATTACTAATTATCTTACTCTCGTAATTTCGCATCAAATAAAACCAACATGGAACTCAAACAACAAATATTGGATGCCTGGGCAAACCGGGATTTATTAAAAGATGAAACATATAGCAATGCAGTAAAGGCGGTGATAGAAGAAGTAGACAAGGGGCGTCTGCGTACAGCCGAGCCGGTGAGTGATGGCTGGCAGGTGAATGAATGGGTGAAACAGGCGATCCTCCTGTATTTTGGCATTCAGCAAATGGAAACATATCATCTTCCTCCATTTGAGTTTTATGATAAAATGAAATTAAAAAGCGATTACAAATCCCTGGGTGTAAGAGCGGTTCCGCATGCTGTTGCCAGGTATGGCGCATATCTTGCCAAAAACGTAGTGCTGATGCCTTCTTACGTGAATATCGGCGCTTATGTAGACGAAGGCACAATGGTTGATACCTGGGCTACAGTAGGAAGTTGCGCCCAGATCGGCAAAGGAGTGCACCTAAGCGGTGGGGTTGGTATTGGTGGCGTATTGGAACCATTGCAGGCTAGCCCGGTGATCATTGAAGATGGTTGTTTTATCGGCAGCCGTTGCATTGTTGTGGAGGGCGTTCGGGTAGAAAAGGAAGCCGTATTGGGCGCCAATGTGGTGCTCACGCAATCGACTAAGATCATCGATGTAAGCGGAACTGAGCCCATCGAAATGAAGGGCATTGTGCCTGCCCGCAGCGTGGTGATTCCCGGCAGTTATACCAAACAATTCCCTGCAGGTGCATATGGAGTAGGTTGTGCCCTGATCATTGGTAAAAGAAAGGCCAGCACCGATCTGAAGACGAGCCTGAACGATGCTTTGAGGGATTTTAATGTTGCAGTTTAGTAGGTAATTAAGAATTCATAATTAATAATTAAGTTGAAGAGATCATTCATGGAGGAAGCTGGAAGAGTTTGCAGGAGTATGAAACGATTATTAAGACCATTAGAAAACCACTTTCTTCCGAAATTTTCTTTTTTAAAAGCAATTTTGACTATACATTTGCAGTCCTGAGAAATTAAACGCCTTAAAAGCGATTGATCGTTTTAACTGCCCAGGTGGCGAAATTGGTAGACGCACTGTGTTCAGGTCGCAGCGTTCGCAAGGATGTGCTGGTTCGAATCCAGTCCTGGGCACCTCAAAAAAGGAAAAGATTGAAAAGTCTTTTCCTTTTTATTTTTCGAGAAAACCCAGCAAAATTGAATGAGGAGGTAAGCAGGTATCTGTATTAATTATCTTGTAAGCATTCAAACTGTTGACAAAAGTATTTGTCATATTTATTTTTTAATGTGTGTTCTTTGCTGCTTGCAACCTTTTGGTGATAGAAGTTTTATCAATACACAATGCATTCTCCATCATTTGGAATAAAAACATTGCCAGAAAGTCCAACTTTTGAAACTTCATTTTTTAGCTGTTGTCGTGTGGTCGGGCAATGATTTACTGCTTCTAAATGATTAGCAATTACTTTGTTTGGTGCATTTATTATAAATTTTAAAATGTCGTCCATATGCATCAATAGCGGCTTGAAAATATCTAATTGAGCCTTACCACAAGCCACAACTGCAATTTCAGGTTTCAATTGTGTCAACACTTTGTGTACGTCATCGGTATAAATTGTATCCGCGCTTAAATAAATAGATTTTTCATTCGGTAATTCTATGTAAAAACCCATTACATTTCCCATTGGTTTTGCTACAAATCCGTATCCATGAACTGCTGGAATACCTTGAATTTTTCCTCCTAAAAAACTCGTTTCATTCCAATATTCAACAGTTTGCGAAACATTTAATCCTTTTTTTCTTAATGTGGCTTCGTCTTTTATGCTACAAATAACAGGAGTTTGTTTAGAGCGAAGAAAATTCTCTGCTTCCTTGTCCAAATGATCTGGATGCAAATGCGTTATTAAGCAATGGGTTGTTTTTTCAACAATGTTCATTGCATTGCTTGGCAAATCTACAATTGGATTTCGTTGTGGTTTAAATCGAAAAAGTGTAAAAGTTGGACTTGCGGTTCCTTTTTTTCCAAGCATTGGGTCAACTAAAATTACTTTATCTCTTGTTTCAATTACCAAAGTTGCATTTCGCAAATGATGTACTTTCATTGTTCTATATTATTAAATTGAAAGTGCAAAGTTGACCTGTGTAAAAATGATTTCCATTGATTGAAATCAATAAATTAAATTCGTTTTCTAATTCTGCTCAATGTTTCAGGTGTAATTCCCAAATAAGAAGCAATATGATATTGAGGGATTTTTAATAACCAATCAGGTTTTGTCTTCATAATATCGAGATATAATTCTTCTGCAGTATTTACAAAATGGTTAAATTCTTCGGCTTCCTTATTAACAACGATCCCTTGAAAAATCGTTTCAATAAATAGTTTGCCACATTTGTATTGGCTTGAAAAAGTCAAGAATTTTTCTTTGGATAAAACTCTCAAATCTACATCAGTCAAACATTCTTGAAATTTTTTTGTTGGGGTGGAATGGGTAAACGAAGAAAAGTCGGTTATAAAACCAGTATCTGTGTAAAAATTGATATTTTTTTCTTTATCGCTGGTTGCATAATACTCACGAACAATACCTTTGTCTAAAAAACGTAATTCATTTTCGGTGTTCCCATTTTTTAAAATGATTTCTCCCTTTTTGTAAGATTTAATAACAAAAGTATTTACAAAGTCTTCTAAGCCCTCTTTATTAAAAGGAAATTCATTGCTAAAAAAAAGCGATAACTTATCCGTTTCTATCATTTCTATATTTATTGTTGTCGCTGCGGTTCGTTTAATTTGGCCAACTAAATTCTGTCGTTTCTTTCCTCCCAAATTTGAGGTTCATTAAAAGTTGTCGCCCAAACACAGGCAATTTTACCCTCTGGAATTATTTTCCATTGCCTGTTTTCTGAAATTTCAGTTTCAATAAGTTTTCTGTCAAATTCTGGCCAATGAAGCGTAAATCTCGTCTTCTGAAAATCGGTGGCGATTTTGTATAAACGGAAAATTTCGTCTATGTCGTTAATGCTGCTATTTTGTATTTGAAAGTTCATTTTCAATTTGTCTTTTTATGCTCGTTCATTTATGCAGCGTACAGTTTACAATGACAGCCAATGTTTTGCCACTTTGCAAATTTGGGGATTTGAAAGCCCGAAACTTTCGATTAGCAATAGTTTATTCTAACCAAAAGGTTCCAATGGAATACGTTTTTGCTTTTCCGCTAATAATAACCCGGTCTCCTTTGTCTTCACAATACAGTTTGCCCATTCGGTCGGATACCTGTTGTGCATACAGTTCTTTTTTATTTAATCTTTCTGACCAAAATGGAACTAAAGAACAATGTGCAGAACCTGTTACGGGGTCCTCTAATATTGCAGCTTGTGGTGTGAAAAATCTTGAAACAAAATCACAGTTATCTCCAATTGCAGTTACAATTACTCCTCCGGGGTCCATGTTTATTTGATCAAATAACTGCCGGTCAATTTTAATATTTCTGATGTCTGTTTCGTTTTCATAAACCAGAACATAGTCCCTAGATTTCAAAATCTCCTTCGGTTGAATATTTAAAGATTTTGAAATCGTAATGGGTAAATTGTCTGCAATTGGCATTCTTGCCGGGAAGTTCATTTTATAAAGTCCATCTTCGGCTTTAACAATTAAGTCACCACTTAATGTTTCAAAAAAAATTTCATCTTTTTTGTAGTTAAGTATTGTCTTTAAACAATGTGCAGTTGCAAGTGTGGCGTGTCCACACAAATCCATTTCAATTTCAGGTGTAAACCATCGTAAATGGATTTTCTTTCCGGTATCCACAAAAAATGCTGTTTCTGCAACTGCATTCTCTTTAGCAATTTTCAACAGAATGCCGTCTGATAACCAGTTGTCAAGCGGCACAACACAAGCAGGATTTCCTGCAAAAATGCTGTCTGTAAATGCGTCAATTTGGTATAGATTATATTTCACTTGGCGGTTTTAAAAATTACTGCTAACGATGATACTATGAAATACTGAAGCCGTTATTAAAAATACTACAAAAACAACGCATCCATTGTTACTTCGCTTTGCACCAAATTTTTATAGTAGGCATTATTAGCAACACCATAAGTTGTTAGCATGGTTACAAAAATAGTTTTCCTGGTTTTTGTTTTATCTACAAACACCGTTTTCTTTTGTATTAATTCGTCAGCATATTTTTTAGTAATGGTAAATTCGTCTGTAGCAAATTTCATTTCGCAAATATTAATGCAGCGGTCTTTGCGGTCCAGTAATAAATCAATTTGAGCACCTGGCTTTCCTTTGCCCGGTACATGCCGCCAAACAGATTCTTCTGTATAAATGTTTTCAATATGCAATGCCTTTTTAATTTGCGGCAGGTGCTTTAAGCAAATTGCTTCAAATGCATAACCACTCCAGCTTTTAAAAGAACTGCTTTCGTTTATGCGTAGCCAGGTGCCTGCACCCGTTGCCCGGCTTCTTTCTACAAACTTCAGGTAGAAAAGAGAATACTCATCTGTGAGGCGGTAAACCTGTTCTTTGGATGTTTTATCAAAAGGAATATAAGATGATACAAAGCCGGATTCTTCCAGTTCGGTAAGTACATTGGTGGTAGTACCGCCGGAACTAAGATGTGAACTACTGATGATTTCATTCCTTGTCATTCCTTTGCCTGCATCATATAACAAACGTATTACGGCTATATGATTAGCGGCATTATCATATAGCGATTCATACAGTATTTTAAATTCGTCTTTTAATGCTCCGTGTTTGGTAAAACATAACCTGTCAATTGCCTGTGTGGCACTTTCACCTTTTTGTATGGCTTTTAAATATTGAGGCACACCACCCATGGCCATATAAAGTTGCAGCAACTGGTAATGGTCGAGCTTTACGGAACGACTCTTTAAATATTCCTGCGTTTCGCCAAGCGTAAAGGGAAGCAACCGCATGCGGATGGTTACACGATTATGCAATCCGCCTTTATTGTTTACAATGTTTTTTATCATCCAGGATGCCGCAGAACCACAAATAACCACTTTAAGATTGGCGTGTTTGGATGCCCAGTTATTCCAAAAATGTTCAAAGGCTGTAAGGAAGTTTGATTTTTGTGTATGTATCCATGGAAATTCGTCAAAGAAAATGACTGCTTTCTCTTTTTTGATTATTGGCTCCAAAATATTCTCTAACAAATGAAATGCTGCCACCCATGTTTTGGGCACAGCAATATCTACGGGGCTGTTAATGGCTTTCTTTAAGGCATAACTGAATCCTTCTAACTGGTCCTGCATGGAGGCATTGTGTACTCCAGTAAACTCAAACCGTATGTATTTTTCATAAACAGACCTTACTAAAAAAGTCTTTCCGATCCTTCGGCGGCCATACATAGCAACCAACTCCGCACCGGAAGATGAAATGGCGTTTTTTAAAATATTTCTTTCCTGTATCCGTCCAACCAGTTGTTCCATTAATGTTGCTTTCTATTTTTTAAAGGTAGTAAAAAGTTAAGTTTTGGCTGAGTATAATTTTACAAACTTAGCCAAAACAGGATTTTTAAAAAAGACTTTTGGCTGTGTATAGATTTTTATAGTCGGCCAAAACACCCGTGTGTTTGCGTTTAATCTACTATAATGCCGGCCTGTTATCCAAAGCTTTTTGCCAACTGGTTTCAGGCAAATGATGATAGAGCAAGTTGCCCCCTGTTTGCCAGTCGCACCACCGCACAGCAACTTTGTACAATTTGCTGTTTGATGGACTGAAAATACCCTTTATCTATGTTTATTCCTTTTAAATTAACATTCTAATTATTTAAAAACCATTGCATAAAAGGACCCACCCAATTTTTTTATGCCGTTAAAAGATTGGCGAACCTGGTCAAGTCTGGTATAAAGTGGTTCGAGAATTGTACACCCTGGTGCACCAAAAAGCCTCTCCATTACGAGAGGCTTTTAATATTATATACCTGGCTGATTAATCAGGTGCATTCTGATTTGAATAGATTTCTAATCATTTGTTTATTTGGATTGGCATATCTATCTATCGAAAACCATTTTGCTGAACTGTATAGAAATACTGTTTTGAAATGTTAATTTAAAATGAACCTCCCTTACCGCTGCAACAATTTAAAAACTTCCCAATAATTTTGCCAAATGAAAGCCGCACAAATACGCATTGCACGTCCAACAGACAAACTCAAAGAGCTTATACAATTTTACCAGCAAGGACTCGGATTAAACATTATTGGTTCTTTCGAAGGCCACGATGGCTATGATGGCGTTATGCTCGGCATGCCTGATGCATCCATTCACCTGGAATTTACCCAACATGTGAATGGTAGTCCTTGCCCGGCACCTACCCGCGATAACCTGTTGGTCTTTTATTTTGAAACCAATGAAGCTTACCAGGCAGCCGTCAATCAACTGAAGCAGGAGGGTGCTAAAGAAGTGGAACCCGAGAATGGATATTGGATAGGGAAGAGTACCAGCTTCGAAGATCCTGATGGATGGGGCGTTGTATTGTTTAATGGATTATTTGCTGCAAATTAAATACAGATTTTCTTGTGCATTTATTCGCCTGCTATTTCAAATAAAATATCACACAATTCTGTTGGCTGGCTAAAAAAGGGAGAATGACTGGTTGCCATGCTATACACTTTTTTACAAGGCATTTCTGTATACATTTTTCTTTGAATGAATGGAGTGACAGCCCTGTCTTCGGTGCATTCAATATAATAACGGGGAACGCTTCCATAATTTTTATCCGTTAATTGCAAGACCGTCATGCCCGATTCTATTGGCTCATGGCTTAACAGCACATTGGCCAATTGAATGATGTCTTCATCACAATCATGATATAAACCTTCCCTGAATATTTCTTCCTGTAAAGTACTCGACTGTGTTTCAGGATGCGCAGTTACAAATGGTTTCAACACGCCTGCTGTATCCTGGATAGAATATTCCCTTTGCGTTTTACCATTTGGAATTAGATAGGCTGCGATATAAACCAACTTCTCAATTTTGTGTGAACGATATTCTGCCACCTGCGAGATCATGATACCATTTTTGCTATGTCCAACGAGGATCACTTTTTCATCGATGCTGTCGATAAGCTTACAGATATTTTCTACTGTCGATTTCATTTTTACTTCATTGATCGGAGTTTTATCCCTGCCCATACCAGGTAAGTCAATTGCGATAACACGGTGACCTTTTTCTTTCAGTATAGGACATACCTTGTGCCAGTTCCAGGCACTATGCCAGGAACCATGAATCATAATAAATGTTTTCATGATGATGTTTTTATAATAAAGAAGAATGATGTTAAACCGCTCCCGATCGGGCAGCTTCCCATCCTATGATGATGGCCTTCCTGGTTGGTCCCCATCGATACCCGCCAAATGTTCCGCTGGCCTGTATCACGCGGTGACAGGGTATGATAAAGGCAACTGGATTGCTGCCAATAGCGGTTCCTACTGCCCGGTAGGCTTTTGCATGTTGTATGCCGGTTGCTATTTCTGCATAGGTTGACAGGTTGCCTTGTGGAATTTTCAATAGGGCTTCCCAAACTTTCAACTGGAATTCGGTGCCTTTTAAATGTAATTTAATCTGTTTTGTATTGCTCCAGTCTTCGGTAAAAATCTGCAATGCATCTTGTTGCAAGCGATCGGTTACCTGGCTGATGGTCGCATTGGTAAAATGTAGCTGAAGTCCCTGCAATGCGATGCCGGCATCATCGGCAAAAGCCATGTAGCATATTCCTTTTTGAGTTGACGCAACAATGATGTTGCCAAACTGCGTTTCTGCGTAACTGTAATGTATGTGCAGGTTTTCGCCGCCATTCTTATATTCACCGGGCGTCATGCCTTCAATGCTTACAAAAAGATCGTGCAGCCTGCCGGTTCCCGAAAGCCCGGTTTCAAAGGCCGCATCTGAAAGGGTAGATGCTTGTTCTTTCAATATTTTTTTAGCATGTTCTATACTGATGTATTGCAGGAATTTTTTTGGACTCACACCAGCCCATTCGGTAAACAGGCGCTGGAAATGAAACGGGCTCATGTGAACCTGTTGTGCCACTTCGTCCAGGCTTGGTTGCCTGGTATGATGTTGATGGATGTTATCAATGGCGGCTGCGATCCGGTTAAAATTCAATTGTTGCTGTTCGTTCATCCCGTTTGTAATTAGGATGTAAAAATAGAATGCTTATCGTGCACTTCAAACCCGATTCTTGCGATGTTGAACGATGGTCAATCAACAGGTATGATGTTTAAGCTTTGTTTATTAAAATGCCATCCGGTAAAAAAGCATAATTTGAGCGCTCAATTCATCAGTTTACTTATGAGATCTTTTTGTTTTATAACATTGTTTTTCTGTTCTTTTGTTTGTCATGGCCAGGATCTATTGATCCCATATCAGCAGGGTAAAAAAGTGGGATTGGCAGATGTAAACGGTAAGTTGAAAATTCCTGCAACATTCGACCAGGTGAAATGGATCGTGGATCGTTATTTCGAAACTTCCTCTAAAATATACTTCAGTGATACATTTCAAACCAGCGGTGGCAAAACCATTATCCGAAAGGATAGTGTACTGTCTAAAGGCATCATCTATAACGGCAGGCAATTGCCGCTGAAAGAGCTTTATAGCAAATTTGAAATATTGCCTGGCAAATGTATCATCGCTAAAAATGAAAACAGGAATTATGGTTTAGGGAAAGAACGATACAATCGTTTGAACCGAAAAGAAAAATTTATCAGCCTAATTAACCTTAAAGGTGAAAATGTTTATCCTGATAATTTTAAAAGGATCCAGAAATTTGATACTACAGGTAGTCTTTCAAAAGATAAACGGATGTCGCGGTATATTTTATTTGGTTCCCAGGATTTTGAGGAACGATATAGTTTATTTGTTTTTGATATTGAGAAACAACAGATCAGTGAATGGTTGTTGAAAAATGTTGAAAGACTTAAAGTAACGGATGCGGAATATCGTCATAAAATGATCCGTTTTGAGTACAAGGATGATTTAGGGAATGCTATTGAAAAGCTTGTTCAGTATAAGTCCGGGAAATTTGTCATTGAAAGTTTACCTCCCAGGCCAAAGTCACTTGAATCTACTGGAAACTATCAAGGTTCAGGCGACGGCAACGGGCAGCGTGATTATTCCGAAACAATGGTGGAAGAGCCCAGGGATGAAAGAATTGTAATAAAGGGTACAGAACCCAATTTTACAGCTTATCTAAACCAGGTAAACGATTCTCTTTTTTATGTAACTAACTGGAACGAGAAAACGCATATCCCTTTACCTGGGGATCTACGCCTGGTATTTACGGATGAAAGGAATAAGCGCCAGGAGATGCCCGTCATCTATAAGCAACAAAATCGTTTTGGTTTGATTGAACAGGGTAAGATCGGTAAGGCCCTGTATGATTCATTGGTTTATTTTGGCAATGGTTATATTGCCTGTCGTTCTAAAGAGGCGGGCTCAGGTTGTGGTACGATAAATAAGGATGGACAACCAGTCGTACCTTTTGTTTATGATTCGATCGGCGGTGATGTGTTGCAACTGGTGGTTGAGAATGGTAAAGATTACCAACGTGATTCGGCTTTTTTTACATTGAAGGAAAAAGGAAGAAGGTATGAATCCAAAATAATTAAACCCAATCCTTATGTAAAAACCGCTGCTGCTAGCCTGCTTGTGTATAAGAATGGCAAGGCTGGTGTGATCAATAATCTAAATGAATTGATCATTCCAATAGCTTACGACGAGATCTTCGAAAATGGCATGGATTATATAAAACCCCAAAAAGCCGGTTTTTATATTCTTAAAAATAAAGGCCTCTATGGAATCACCTGGTTAATGTATAATAAAGATGTTAAGCATTATGAAATGCAGCAAACCATCGAACCTGTTTTTGAGCATATCCCTTGCTTTGTCTACATCAATTATTACGGAATTAGCGGAAGTTTGCTCATTGGTTTATATGATGACGCATTTCGTTTTATTGGTTTTGCAGGCAAGGATGGAAGAAAGTATTATGGAAAGTAATTTGCTCCTGGTCAAGCGATAGCAAGGCATTTAATTAAACAGTTTCGTTGTAAGTGAAAACGATTGCTAGAGTTTTCATATTTTTCAATCTTTACTTTTCCAGGTAAGGATGATATTTCAATTTATATATCCCCCATAAATTTCGATTTTATTCCGGTTAAATTCAATGAGTAGGATCAAGGTTCATGCTGATGTGCATCAGTATTCCTGCCAACAGGCCCAATTATGTTTGTTTGCTATATAAGTTTAAGCATACTATGCTGGTTCAATCATGTCTTAAAATTTAATAGCTCTTCAAACTAAAATGCGGGTATATGAAAACCTTATTTGTTGCTACTGATTTTTCAGCTAATGCTTTAAATGCTGCCATCTATGCCACCAATATGGCAAAAGATATTCATGCTTCAATCCTTTTATTTCATGTAACTACATTGCCTGTTAATTACGGCGAGATACCCGGCGTTGTGCAATCAGATGAAATGATGCATGAAGCAAATGCATTAATGACAACATTAATTGATCAACTGAATATCGAATCGGGGCATTCTGTCGAAATTCAACCGCTCATTAAAATGGGCATTTTCAATGCTGAATTGCAGGTAAGTTGTGCTGCCATTAAACCTTATGCGGTGATCATGGGTACCCAAGGGTCAACATCAACTGAGCGATTGATGTTTGGAAGTCATACCCTCTATGCTGCCCGTAATCTTGATTGGCCTTTCATCGGTATACCTCCTGGGGTTACCTATAAGCCAGTTAAAAAAATTGCGCTGGCCTGCGATTTCCGCCAGATCAACGAAACCATGCCACTGGAAACTGTTCAATTACTTACCAAAGATTTTGATGCAGCCTTGTATATTTTACATTCTGGTGATATGGAACAGTTCAATCCCGAGAAAGAATTTTCTTCTGGACGATTAAGGGATATGTTATCTACCCTGCACCCTGTATTTCATTTTATCAATACACCCGATGTTGATACCGGTATCATGAATTTTGTACAGCACCAGGAAGTTGATTGGCTGATCGTGTTGCCTAAAAAGCACGGTTTCCTTGATCGGATCCTGCATAAAAGTCATACTTCCCAATTACTGTTGCATTGCCGGGTTCCAGTGATCGCATTGCACCAACACTCATCAATCAATTAAAAGCCATGAATACTTTTGTAAAGAAATTCAGTGAAATCGGTATCGGGGACATTGCAATGGTGGGAGGTAAAAATGCATCTCTCGGTGAAATGTACTCGAAGTTATCTGCACAAGGAATACCCGTGCCCAATGGCTTTGCTGTTACAGCATTCGCTTTTGAAAGTTATCTCACTTCAAATGTATTTCATTCGGCTCTTTTTGAAATAATGCGGCAACTTGATCGTAAAACATTTTCCAACCTGAAGGAAACGGGTAAGCAGGCAAGAGAACTACTCCTGAGTGGAACTATTCCGGAAGAGATCAAACTGGCCATCCTGAAAGCTTACCGGGAACTGACCGCTGGTGACAAACAGGGCGTGGCTGTGCGAAGCAGCGCAACCGCAGAAGATCTGCCGCAGGCAAGCTTTGCAGGTCAACATGAATCCTATTTGAATGTGAAGAGTGAAGATGCCTTACTGAAGGCGGTGAAACAATGCTATGCTTCACTATACACTGACAGGGCCATTAAATACAGGGAAGATAATGGGTTTGCACATCAGCGTGTAGACCTTTCCGTTGGTATTCAAAAAATGGTACGTGCCGATAAAGCCTGTTCAGGTGTTGCCTTTACCCTGGAGCCCGAATCGGGTTTCAGGGATGTGATACACATAAGTGGTCTTTGGGGACTCGGCGAAAACCTCGTACAAGGAACGGTTACGCCGGATGAATTTATATTGTTTAAGCCCACTTTGCAACAAGGCAAACTTGCCATCATCCAGAAAACGTTGGGCGAAAAAGCAAAGACGATGATCTACAGCGAAGAAGCTGCCGGAACCATTGTGAATATACCCACTTCAACAGAAAAGCAGGAACAGTATGTACTAACAGATGAAGAAGTAACCAAACTCGCCAAGTGGGCGATGATCATTGAATCGCATTATGCAAAACCAATGGATATTGAATGGGCCAAAGACGGGTTTAGCGGGGAATTGTTTATTATTCAGGCCAGGCCTGAAACGGTTCATTCGATGAGGAATCCATTGTTTGTACAGGAATATAAATTGAAAGATAAAGGGCACTTGATCGTTAGCGGTGAGGCCATTGGCAGCAAGATCGCCACTGGGGTTGCAAGAATTTTGCAGTCCCCTGCGGATGCCACCAAACTACAGCATGGCGATATCGTGGTGACCGATCTGACCAGCCCGGATTGGGACCCTATTTTAAAAAATGCGGGAGCCATCATAACGAATAAGGGTGGACGAACAAGTCATGCTTCCATTGTGGCCCGGGAAATTGGTGTGCCGGCGATTGTTGGTTGCGGGAATGCAACGGAATTGATCAAAGAAGGAGAACTGATCACGGTTTCCTGTTGTGAAGGTAAAACGGGATTTGTGTATGAAGGAAAGGCGGCCATCAGCATCCGGGAGCTGGATTTTTCTACCATTAAAAAGCCAAAGAATACAGAAGTGATGCTGATCGCAGGCGACCCTGAGAAAGCATTCCGGTTATCAGGGTATCCGAATGATGGCGTTGGTCTGATGAGGATCGAATTTATCATTACACATGCCATACAAATTCATCCCATGGCCCTGGTACGATTTGATTCTTTGCCCGATCTGCGGGTAAAGGAAAAAATAGAAACCCTCACCAAACATTATCCTGATAAGGAAAAGTATTTTGTTCATAAGCTCGCTGAAGGAGTGGCAACCATTGCAGCAGCATTTTATCCGAAGGATGTGATCGTACGCATGAGCGATTTCAAGACCAATGAATATGCAAACCTGTTGGGAGGAAACACATTTGAACCTAAAGAAGAGAATCCAATGCTTGGTTTCCGGGGAGCTTCGAGGTATTACCATCCCGATTACACCGAAGGATTCAGGCTGGAGTGTGAAGCCCTCAGCCGGGTAAGAGATGAGATGGGATTGACCAACGTAAAATTGATGATCCCTTTCTGCAGAACACTCGATGAAGGCAGGAAAGTGATTGAGGTAATGAAAAAATATGGTTTAACACAGGGAGAGAATGGACTGCAAATTTATGTGATGGCCGAAATACCCAGCAATGTGATCCTGGCAGAGCAGTTTGCAAAAATCTTTGATGGTTTTTCCATCGGCTCCAATGACCTTACCCAACTAACGTTGGGGATTGATCGCGATTCGGCTATTATCAGCAACCTGTTCAGTGAGGAAAACGAGGCTGCTAAGGAAATGGTATCAGAGGTGATTCGAAAAGCCAAAAAAGCCGGGGTGAAGATCGGGCTTTGCGGACAGGCGCCAAGCGATTTCCCATCCTACGCAAGTTTCCTGGTGAAGCAGGGTATCAACAGCATTTCATTCAATCCCGATGCCTTGTTAAAAGGAATAGAAAATATTAACCGGGCCGAAGCAAGTATATTAGAAAAAGCAGTATAAATATTATCATATGCAACGATTGAAAAATAAAGTAGCCATTGTTACCGGGGCGGCAGGTGGAATGGGCGCATCCGAGGCCATGTTATTTGCTAAAGAAGGAGCTATGGTGATGGCCACCGATATACAGGAAGACAAATTGAATTCCTGGGTAACGGAAGCTCAATCGCAAGGTCTTACCATCAACTTCATGAGACTTGATGTAACCAATGAAACTGATTGGGAAACCGTGGTGAATAAAACCATTTCATTGTATGGTAGAATAGATGTGCTGGTAAACAATGCGGGTATTTTTCCGGGCTTTACCGATTGTGAACATACCGATAAAAAGTTGTGGGACCAGGTGATCGCAATAAATCTAACGGGGCCTTACCTGGGCGCAAAAGCCTGTATTCCGCATATGCGCAAAGCTGGTGCAGGTTCTATTGTAAATATTGCGTCCATTGCAGGTTTGGTGGGAGGTAATGGCACCGCATATAGTGCATCCAAAGGTGGTTTGAGACTTCTTAGTAAAGACCTGGCCGTTACACTTGCCAAGGATAAGATCAGGGTGAATACCATTTGCCCGGGTGCTGTATTAACACCTATGACAGAAGGTCTTCTTTCAGAAGAGGCGATGAAAGAAACCATTAAAAACATGTCACCACAGGGACGGGTAGCCGAAGCTATTGAAATTGCATGGGGTGCTGTATACCTGGCTTCTGATGAATCTTTATTTGTAACCGGAGCAGAGATCGTTATTGATGGTGGTGCAGTTGCCAGGTAGTATATAAAATACATTTTTATTGAATCAATTATGGAAAAAGGTAAACATTCATTAACCTGGAGAGAAAAGCTGGAAAAAGAAATGCTGCCTGAATTAGTAAATGTTCCACCCAAATGGTCGACACTCATTGGGAAGGGGAGAATGCTGATACCAACGCCATTGCTTGTAGATGCTGCAGTGAGGAAGATTCCCAAAGGAAAGCTGGCTACCGTGAATGGAATTCGTCATTACCTGGCCGATGAATCAGGCGCATATATGACATGCCCGCTTACGACCGGTATCTTCCTCAATATTTGTGCCCATGCCGCAGAAGAAGATAAAATAAATGGTAAAAAAAGAATTACACCATATTGGCGTGTGTTGAAAGAAGCTGGTCAGTTGAATCCAAAATTTCCCGGAGGTATCGATCAACAGGCAGCATATCTTAGGAAGGAAGGTTTCGATATAATGACCAGTAAATCGGGTAAACGATTTTTTGTAAAAAATTATGAGCAAAATGTTTTTTATTAAACTTAAATAGAAAGCCAGGCATTTTTTTTATGCATGCGTTTGTAATTCTCTAAAGAATATTGCAGGCGACTTTCGGTAATGCTTGTTTCCTTTTAACCTGTTTCCTTTTTTTTAGTACCTGGGCATGCTGGCAGGTAGAAATTGTAACGGTCGTCAGTTTACCCGGTGATTTACATCAGTTTTGATGGAAGGGCTGATGCCATTTTATGTTTATCTTTATTAGCTGCATTTTTATTTCATTTCACACTTAAATACTCCCATGAACTGGCATCGGTTGAATGCTGAAGAAGTATATGAATTAACGGGTACAACGCCCGCGGGATTGACCTCTATGGTTGCTGCTGAGCGTCTTCAGCAAGTTGGTTTTAATGAACTATCTGCTTCAAAAAAGAAAAATGCTCTTCATATTTTCTTTTCGCAGTTTACCGATCTGATGATCCTGATCTTGCTTGGTGCTGCAGTCATATCTGGCTTCATTGGAGAAATGACCGATACCCTGGTCATACTCGTTATTGTTTTGTTGAATGCCATTATTGGATTTCTGCAGGAATACCGTGCAGAAAAAGCAATGCAGTTATTAAAGCAAATGGCCGTTTCTCAAACCCGGGTGCATCGTGACAATCAAACAAAATGGGTATCTGCAAGAGACCTTGTACCTGGCGACATCGTTTTCCTGGAAGCGGGTAATGCAGTGCCGGCCGATATAAGGATCATTGAATCGATTCAATTGAGGATGGATGAATCATCATTAACAGGCGAGTCGCATGCCATAGATAAAATAACGGGCGCTTTGGAAATGGATGATCTTACAGCAGGAGATAAGGTGAACATGGGTTTTAAAGGATCATTTGTTACCCATGGCCGTGGCCGTGGCATCGTGGTGGCAACGGGTATGCAAACAGAGTTGGGCATTATTGCCAATATGTTGCAGGAAAAGGAAGTGCAAACGCCATTGCAACAAAGAATGGAAAGTTTCGGAAAAAAATTATCCTTACTGGTATTGATATTATGCGGACTATTTTTATTGGCAGGTTGGATAAGAGGCGAAGCGATCGGGCAAATGATCCTTACCAGTATTTCCCTGGCGGTAGCTGCCATACCCGAAGCGTTGCCCGCTGTTATTACCATATCACTGGCCCTGGCTGCAAAAAGAATGATCCGCTTCAATTGCCTGATCAGGAAATTACCCGCTGTTGAAACGCTGGGTTCAGTCACGTACATCTGCACCGATAAAACAGGAACATTAACCAGGAATAAGATGGAAGTGGAATCTGTTTATTTCAATGGGAAATTATATGATCCTTCAGCACTGGCCGAAGAACCCAAAGATGGTGACCTGTTTTTATTGTTACAGGCCATGAAATTGAATAATGATTCTGTGGTAGATGAACATAAACATTTAAAAGGAGATAGCACCGAGATCGCTTTACTGGAACTGGCAGAGCAAATGAATATATCAAAAGAAAACTGGCCCAGGTTGGCAGAAATTGCTTTTGATGCTGAAAGAAAACTGATGACCACCTTTCACAGGCATAAAAACCAGGTGATAGCGTTTACGAAAGGAGCCCCGGATATGTTGCTGCCATTGTGTGAACTACCCGAACAGGCGTCAATAGAACAACAGGTAAATGACTTGGCGTCTATGGGTCAACGTGTGCTTGGCTTTGCATATCGTTTTTGGGATGATGTTCCCGATAATCCGGAAAGTAAACTGCACGAAACCGGGCTCCGGTTCCTCGGTTTAACCGGCCTTGCCGACCAGCCCAGGGAAGAAGTGGCCGCTGCCGTTGCACAATGCCGGGTAGCAGGCATCATCCCGGTAATGATCACCGGTGATCACCTGCTTACTGCAAAAGCCATTGCGGTAAGAATGGGTATTTTGAATCACAAAAAGGATATATGCCTTACCGGTAGAGAACTGGCTTCTGTCGACAGCAATGATTTCCTGGATATGGTGGAAAAAGTTAAAGTTTATGCCCGGGTTTCACCTGAACAAAAACTAACGATCGTAAAAACATTGCAACAGAAAGGTCATTTTGTTGCCATGACCGGCGATGGCGTGAATGATGCACCTTCTTTAAGACGTGCAAACATCGGCATCGCCATGGGTATAACGGGTACGGATGTTGCAAAAGAAGCGGCTCATATGATATTGCTCGATGATAATTTTTCAACCATCGTTAAAGCTGTTCGGGAAGGAAGAAGGATCTATGATAATATCCTGAAATTTATCAAATACCTCATGACTACCAATGCAGGTGAATTATGGACATTATTGCTCGGCCCTTTTCTAGGATTACCAGTTGCGCTGTTGCCCATCCACATCTTGTGGATCAACCTGGTTTCTGATGGATTGCCAGCCATATCCTTATCATTTGAGAAAGCGGAAGAGAATATCATGGACAGGCCCCCAAGGCCACCTGGACAAAGTATTTTTGATAATGGCAGAGGCCTGCATATCATTTGGGTTGGAATATTTATGGCAGTGATCGCTTTAATAGCACAGGCCTGGGCCATCAGGAATGGCTTGCATTGGCAAACCATTGTATTCAATGTTTTATGCCTGAGCCAGATGGGACATGTTTTGGCCATACGTTATGAAACCAAATCATTTTTCGGAAAAGGGATTTTTTCAAATAAGCCTTTGATCATCTCCGTTGCATTTGCTTTTTTGTTGCAATGGCTTGTTACGTATACTCCTGTCTTGCAAAAAATATTTAAAACGGAAGGCTTGTCTCTCAGCGAATTCCTTTTTGTAGGCTTGTTGTCATCTGCGGTTTTTTGGGCAGTTGAGATTGAAAAGTGGTTTAGCCGACGGAGAATAAAATCCGGAATGCAATCGGTTTTATAAAAGATTACAGTTACTTTATAAAAAAGAGACAACCCTGGAAAGGGTTGTCGTTAGCTAAAACCACTGCTATTACCAAACTAAAACCTTCTTTAATCATTGTTTTGTAACGGTGCCACTGCCACTTACCTGCACGTCAAGCACAGGATCGCCATGGTACCTGATATTGCCACTTCCATAGATTCTTGCTCTTAAACTTTCTGTACAATTTGTCTCAATATCACCACTTCCGTGAATGATGGCGTCATTCCTTTTCGAGAGCAATCCATACGCATTGATATTACCACTCCCATTTATATCAAAGTAAACCTGGTCGTAACTGCATTGATTGATGATGATATCGCTGCTGCCATTGATAGAAGCATCCAGGCTGGGGGCACCTGTAAATCCATCGATCCAGATATCTCCACTCCCATTGGTTCCAACATCTTCCAGCTTTGGCATGATGATAAATAGTTCAATATTGCTGTTCTTTACATTTGTGTACGCTTCTTTATATTTCACAATAAGCTTATTATTCTGCACTGTTGTTTCAGTGATCCCAACCAGGTTCTCATATCCCTTTACTTCTATTCTTTGTGAAGCGCCCTGGCTGATGTGAACTTTAATATCTCCGTTCGTTTGCAGATAGCTGAAACTCTCCAGGGTTCTTTCCTGGCTGATATTATTACCTGTTCCTCTGATGGTTTCTTTGGAGCATGCGTTCAATGTTACCGCCAAAAATAACATGCCTGTGATTTGTCTGATGTTCATGAATGATGTGCTTATATGTTAGTATTATTTCCCCGGCTGGTTTTATGCATGTTCTTTTCAAATCATAAAATATGACTTATGTTCGTGTCCTCATATCTGTCTTCACCAGATAATAATAACATGACCATAAAAAACCGGTCCATTATACCCCAGATTTTCTTTTCCATTTTTTTGTTTTTTTTGATTCTGTAAAAATCATATAAATCTTCCTGCCCGGCATCACTGGTTGAATGAACCGGTATACCCACTGTATGAATTGTATTTTTTGATGAATGTTACTTTATGATCAAGCTACTTTTAGATGTACTGCCGGCCGATGTTCATTGATGAGTTCAGCCAGGTTATCAGATTTGCTTTCCATATTTTTCCCCGGATTGATACCCGATAGCCTGTTTGCAGCTGTTTTTTTTCTTTCAGCTTCACTGGCCAGGCAGGCCATGATAATTTGCGTGGTAATGTATTTCCCTTTCATGATGTTTTTGTTGTTTTTAAAACCGGCGATAAAGAATCTGGCGGTTTTTTTAATTCGTATAAATATTGCCAACCCGTTTCCTGATCTCGAAGTCGGCCGTTTCTGATGCAGTTACTTTTATGTCGCCGCTGTTTTTTATGGCTACAAAGCAATCGCCGTTTACATGTACGTGTAATGATGTTGAGTGGAGTTCACCAATAGATTTCACTACTGAGCTGCCATTGATTTCAATTGTTTTCAGGTTGGCCACATCAAGTGTTACTAAAACTTTATGATTGAGCGAACCAGCCTTACTGCGGATATACAATACCCCTTTTTTAATGATCCATTCTACTTTATTCATATCAGCGACCGATCCATTAAGTTCAATTTTCCGGGCAGTATTTTCATTCAATGCCAGGTCAATATCATCTTCAATAATGATCTTGGTAAACGGGGTGAAATATTGTGCAGAAAAGTTGTTGAATGGCTTGCCTGTTTCGTTGGTTGCTGCACTTAATGTTGCTATGAACAGGACTGCTGATAGAAAGCTGATTATTTTTTTCATTTTTTTGTGTTTTTGTTGCCAGGGCAACTGTGATAATTTATTTATAATGCAAATATGCTTTGGAAAACATGCATGCACAATCGCATAAGCGTGTGAAAAAAAGTGAATATTCAGGATTGATTTAGTTGCATTTAAAGGATCGGAAATATTTATCCGGTTCTACAACCGTTTATCATCAGATCTGGTTGGTTAGTGCTTACAGGCAGTCACATAAATATGTGGTTTTGTATTTATCCTTTTAATATGCCAAACCAATTATTAGATTTGTGAACCAATATGAGATACTTTTTTACCTTATTGTTTCTCCTGTTCAATCTTGTTTCCGGGGCACAGTTCATCCACGGCTTTGCTTTTAGTCATATTACTACAGATGATGGTATCGGCCTGGCCAGCAACGTGGTGCGGTGTATATTCCAGGATAATAAAGGGTATTACTGGGTAGGCACTGCTAACGGCCTTCAGCGATTTGATGGAAGTAAATTTGTTTCATTTTCTGTGAGTAAGCCTGGCAGCGATAAACTGCCGCATGCCGAAATTACCCAGATCATTGAGGTGGGAAAAGGGAAATTGATCCTGGCGATCCCATCACTGAGAGAGTTTGGCCTGTTCGATCCTTTTGATTTCAGTTATCACAGGATCCCGGTTAAAAGCAATGCCTTTCTCCCCGTCCGGTCTGAGTTTTTTCTCTGGAAGGCAACTAACGGAGAAGTATACATGAATATACCAAAATATGGAATATTGCGTTTTGATGCAAAACAAACTGCCTTTATAGATGATAATTATTTTCAGTTTCCAAAAGGGTGGGTCCCGGCATTGTCGGGTGTTCATGAAGACGTGGTAAAAGCACAGTATTGGATTTGTACCGATAGCGGCCTTTGTGTGTTTGATAAACGTTCGGGGCAAATCTGGAACCGGCATAACAACCCACTGAACTTTCCTATCCTTAATAATGAAAAGGTTCAGGATGGTATAACTGAAATTTACATCGACCAAAAAAGACGATTCTGGGCGGTAGGCTGGCCCAAATGGAAGAACGATGGCCAGGCTAAGTATTGCCTTGATAGTACCGGGACCTTTTTCCTGGAAAAGGATTCTGCAGGCTTGAATACAGGGCCAGCGGGCTATACAGAAAGCCGCCAGTATTTTGAAACAGGAAAAGGAGATATATGGCTATACGGTCTTGGTATACTTTTTTCATATGACAGAGTGCAACAAAGGTTTGTGTATAATAAGAGCAGCGCCAGCGGCGATGTATACAGCATCAACTATGAAGTGGTCTTCCAGATGATGGAAGATCGCGATGGGAGTATCTGGATCGCAACCGACAGGGGACTGTATACCATCGCTTCAAATGAAAATGCAAGCTCTGTAACAAACATTGTTTTCGACAATAAAAAAAATACAACATCCATCACAGATATCCTGGAACTTTCAAATGGACAATACTGGTTTGCTTCATGGGGGGAAGGGGTACGGATTGTTGACAAAGATTTTCGGGTAATCGAGAACGATATATATAAGGATGCGCCGCCTGCAAACTGGACAGTAAACAAAAAAAACGCCAGTAAATTAACCTGGAACCTGTGCAGGGAGCGTGCGACAGGAAATGTCTGGATAGGTTGCAACGATGGCATACTGTTGATCCATGATCCGGTAACAAAACGAACCCGTTACCTGGAACCCGAAGCATGCAACAGAAGTACCATCCGATTTATGGTGGAAGATAAAGCCGGTCTTGTATGGCTCGGAACGCAGGGCGGAAGGCTGATCAGGCATAAACAGGGAGAATTCAAGGTCATGCAGGATATCGGTACCATCATCTACAAAATATTTATAGACAGGCAAGGATGGATATGGCTGGCTACACATGAAAAAGGACTCTACGCGATCAATCCCGCAAACGGCGCCATCCTGCAACATTATACCGCTGAAAGTAAAACGGGCAGGTTATATAACAATACAGGCAATGATATTGAACAGCTTAATGACAGTCTCATTGTTTACGGGGCTGGTGTACTGAATGTAATTAATAAACGATCCGGGCAGGTACGACTTTTAACTTACGAAGACGGCTTGCCATCCAATAATGTTATGAGGCTGAGGATGGATCATATTGGTTACCTGTGGATCGTTACAGCCAACGGTTTGTGCAGGTATAATCCCGGCAATAACCGGTTCACCCCTTATGGGCGCAAAGATGGGATATTACTGGCCGAGCAAACTAACGTTGCCGATTATGCGAGCAGCAATGGACAGATTTTGTTTGCCGGTGGACACGCTGTCATCAGTTTCGACCCCGCTGTTTTCTCTAATAATCACCCTCCGCCGGATGTATCTATAACCGATTTTAAAATATTCAATACTTATATCCCTGTAGATTCCATTCTTGAATTGCCGCAGGTAAAACTGCCACATGATCAGAATTCATTCTCAATTTATTTTTCATCACTGAGTTTCCTGCAGCGGGATAAGCTTACTTATTATTATATGATGGAAGGTGTTGATAAGGGATGGCGAAGAGCAGATCGTGGCTTTTCAGAAAATTACTCATTACTGCCCCCCGGGAAATATACTTTTAAAGTGTATTGCGAAAACCTCGAAGGGATCCGTTCCTTACATACAACATCCCTGTCTATCTACATAAGGCCTCCATTTTGGCGCACTGCATGGTTTATCAGTTGTATGCTTTTCATCCTGGCACTTATTATCTACCAGTTTCACAGTTCAAGGGTTAAGCGACTGCTGGCCGTGGAAAAATTGCGCAACAAAGTTGCCCGCGACCTGCACGACGATATGGGCAGTACCCTCAGTACCATTAATATACTTACCTCCATGGCAAAAACAAAGATGAATTCAGATATCGTTAAAACAACAGAATACCTGGGCAAGATCAGCGACAACAGCCAACGCATGATGGAAGCCATGGATGATATCGTATGGAGCATCAAGCCATCTAACGACAGTATGCAAAAAATTGCAGCCCGTATGCGTGAATTCGCTACCAATGTGCTTGAAGCAAAAGAAATAGAACTAGACTTTAAGGTGGAAGACAAAGTATATGATGAGAAGCTTGATATGGAAGCCCGCCGGGATTTTTTCCTGGTATTTAAGGAAGTGATCAATAATGCAGCAAAGTATTCCAGGGCATCGCGTGTATCCGTTAACGTAACTGTTCAAAAAAACTGGTTGATCCTTTTAATCAGGGATAACGGGATAGGATTTGATATGGCCACAAATGATAATGGCAATGGCCTTGGGAATATGAAAAAGAGGGCTGAGGCCATGAGGGGAACCATTCAGTTTATTTCTAAGCCTGGGCAGGGAACTGAAGTGCAGGTGAAAGTACCTGTTATGTAAACGAAACAAGCAACAATTTATGAACCGTTTCATCAGCCAGAAATTCAGATTTTATTCATTCGTATGTATTGCGTTATTATTATTCGTACATGGATATAATCTCAACCAGGCATACCTGCAGCCCTTTTCGCAAGTAAGGGAAAAAATAACCTTTACTACATTTTTCGAGTACTTATTTGCCAACGGGCTTCTGCGGTTTCGCATTCCATTGCTTTTTTTGATATCGGGATATATTTTCGCCATGCAGGATAACCGGTCATACGGAGATCGCATTAAGAAAAGATTTGGGTCTTTGATGATCCCTTTTTTTATATGGAGTGCTGTTGGCCTGCTGATAACTTTCCTGTTGCAACAATTTCCAGTAACAGCACAAGCCGTTTTAAATTCAAAGCTCGATCAGCTTGGTGATAACCGACCTTATTCGGAAATTGGTTGGAAAGGTATTTTATTGCGTTGGTTGCTGGTACCCATCTCGTTTCAATTATGGTTTATAAGGAGCCTGTTTTTGTATAACCTGATTTACCCGGTATTTCGTTGGGCAGTAACGAAGATTCCGGTGATATGGTTCAGTTTACTTTTCATTATGTGGATCGGTATTTTTGACCTGATGCTTGTTGAAGCATTGGGGATGTTCTTTTTTTCGCTGGGTATCTGGCTTCAGAAAACCCATTTTCCCATCGATAGAAAACCTGCCTGGTTCAGTAGTTATATTGCCTGGTTATGCTTTATAGGATTTGCTGTAATTAAAACGTTTATGGCATTTGAATTTGAAGAATATTCAACATTAAATGTTGTATTGATGATCCTCTTACACTATGGTTCTATCCTCGCTGGCATCCTTGCGGTATGGTTCGGTGGCGACAGGCTTGTTAAATGGTGCATGCAACGCCAGTGGTTCCTGTGGGCATCCGCATTCTCATTTATCATTTATGGTCTCCATGTTCCTTTATTACCCTATGTAACCAGCCTTGTATATATGTATTGCCATAACCTGGCTTATTATCGTTTGATTACCTTTATCGTGGTGCCATTTAGTGTACTGTTGTTTTGCATTGGCGCCGGAGCCTTGCTGAGAGCCATTGTTCCGGGTTTTTACAGGCTGGCAACCGGCGGAAGAGGGTTTAATTAGTTAACATATTTATGTGGTTGTAAATAGGAAATTGGCCATTTATCTTTGTATCAACTAAACCAAGTATCATGATCAGGTTGCTATTGTATGAAGACAATCCCCAGCTAAGAGAAGGGCTTACCATGCTCATCAGCGGATCTGAAGGTTTTGAAGTGTTGGCAGCTTTTAAGAATTGCGACAATGTGCAGGCAGAAGTGGAAGCTTTTAGTCCTGATGTGATACTGATGGATATTGATATGCCGGGTGTGAACGGCCTTGAAGGGCTTAAAAGAATCCGGGAGATCAATAATGCCGTGAAGATACTCATGCTTACTGTTTTGATGATAACAGAAATATTTTCCAGGCCATCAGCAATGGAGCGAATGGATACATCTTAAAGAAAACAGCTCCCGCCAAATTACTGGAATACATTGCTGAAGCACAGACCGGCGGTGCTCCCATGACAGCTTCGGTAGCAACACAGGTGCTTAAAATGTTTTCTTCCATGAACAATGAGAAAGGGGAAGATTATAACCTTTCGGAAAGAGAGAAGCAGGTACTTCAGTTCCTGGTAGAAGGATACAGTTATAAAATGATCGCCGGCGAAATGTTTATAGCCATTGATACGGTGAGAAGCCATATAAAGAAAATCTACGAAAAACTACACGTCAACAGCAAAAGTGAAGCGGTTGCCAAGGCTTTTAAAGACAAGATCGTTTAATGCGTGTCTTGTTATAACTGCGTTTAATTATTTACGTTAGTTGCTGCCTTTTTTATTTATTTTTCTTTCATTATTTCCGGAATATTTCAATTGGGCGACCTAAAAACCGCTGCTGTGGCTAATTGGCCACTCATCATAGATACATATTTGTGTGATTGTCTCCACTGCATCTGAAGCGCATCTTTGCTTTTTATTTATTCACCTAAAAAAGTAAAGTATGAAAAAACAATCGAAATCATTTCTTATGATGTTACTGGGTTTGGCGCTGGCCATTACCGCCTGTAAGAAAGATGACCCTACTCCGGTTAGCCAGGATCCACAACAGTTAAGGTTGACAAAACTGTCGAATAATTTCCAGTCAACTGAATTAAAGTACAACCCCAATGGAAGCATGCAAACCGTTACCATGAAAGATCAAGGCGGTACGCCGATCTTGACTTATGTTTTCAATTATACGGGTGACAAGATCAGTACAGTACAATCCGGCGCTTTTAAATACAAGTATACATACACCGGGACCTTGGTGACTAATGTTGAAATGTACAATGCGTTACAGGATCGTGTACGCATGTGGGAATACCGTTATACCGGTAATCGCCTGATGTTGATCACTGAACATAGTAAAGGACAACCCGGCGAACAAAAGCCTTATTCCAGGACTGCTTACACGTATAATGCAGCTGGAAATATCACGAGGGTAGTTGTACATGATTACATTAATAATACCTGGGTGTATACAGGTGAAAATATTCTTTCGGCATATGACGATAAGCCCAATACGAGTTGGCCACTTGAAATTTATCCTTATGTGCCCTTACCCGAAACGAACAAGAATAACCCGGGTAAAGTGGAACTGACCGATGAATTGGCCAACGTAGTACAAACAACCCTTCATACATATACTTATGATGCCAAGGGCAGGCCGCTGACCCGCAAAACAACAATCAAAACACCGGGTATGCCCGATGATATCATTGATACACAATATGCTTATTGATCCCCTACGCCATGAAACAATGGGCCTTTCGGGGCCCATTTTCTTTTTTATACATTGGATATTTCAAAAAATTCACCCATTTATGTGATTGCAGGCATCCTGGTTATAGGCTACTTTTAACCTTTAATCATCGATATGAAGAAAATAGCCATCCTTTTTTTATTGAGCATTTGGGGCTTTACCGGCGATTCCGGTACAGTAGTTTGCAGCACTTCATTAGGTTCTATCGGTAACCGGGTAGAAAAAAAAGTACAAACCATACAACGACCAGCGGCCATCGAAGGAGAACAATGGGTTTTGGAAACCCGTTTCAAAATGTGATGCTTTTGCAGGCCCTCATTATAACTGTATTTTTCAGAATTACGAATCTATACATCTCCATTCTTCCAGCGTTTTAATTTGTAACGTATATTTCCTCCTTGCATTCATCAGCATTTGGTACCATCTCAAAGAAATTCGCAATAATTATTTCCCATACTATTTTTCTGCTTTTCCCATGTAAAGAAAACTGAATCTGCATTTCGTTATTTTCTTTCTATTTATTGTCATCCATAATTTATTGCATCCTGAAGACCGGTGAAATCTGAATTATACGAAACCCCGTTTTTATTATACCAACCCAGTTTAGCGGGATGAATATCTTTTTTTAATAAAGGCTCCATCAAAAAAATCCTTGCGTGGCTGTTTGATAGAAAAGTTAGGCTGTTTCCTATAAATGATCCCATCGTCGCATTACAGCAAGCTAATTTTGAATTCAGAAAGCAAAGAAATAAGAATAATAATTTCTTACTGCTGCCCAGGTTATGTTGATGGTTTGTATGATAGGCTCCGGAGGTTTTCATGCTTTGATCGACATCACAGGGAAATTAAACATCAAAACAAATTAATGACATTTTAAAAAATCAAAAATGAAAAAAGTTATCATGACGGCGATGGTTTGTATCGCTATTAGTACAGCAACTCAGGCACAATTTAAAGTAGGTATTTTGGCTGGAGGAAATCTTTCCACTCAAAAAAGAAACGATCTGTCAACGAGTTCATTATTTACCAAACATGCCTACCGGGGGTTTCATGCCGGCCTGGTGGCAGAGGTTCCTTTAACCAAAAATCTTTATATACAACCTCAACTGTTGTATGCAAAGAAAGGGGTGAATTTTAAAGATCAACCTGCTGGTATGGACCGCAAATTAACCCTGAATACAATTGAAATGCCTATCGTTCTGTTGCATAAAACAGAGGTTCCTTTTGGTAAGATCATTGCCGGAGCCGGCCCAGTGATCAGTTATGGATTCAACGGAAAGTTAAACGAATCGGGGAATATTCAAAAGATCTATGATGAAGGAACAAAGCAATGGAGGCGATGGGATTTAGGCGCAATGGTTAAGGCGGGTGTAGAATTTAACAATGGTCTTACTCTGACGGCCAATTATCAAAAGGGTTACAAAGATCTGAACAAGTCAACATCATCCGTTAAGAGCAGGGCATTCACTGTATCAGTTGGATACCTGATCGATTGGAAAAAGCTAACCAACAGGGGATAGGACTATTTGTTTTGTGTGGTATAGCGGTACATGTTTATCGTGTGCCGCTTTCTAAAAGTTAACTATTAAAAAAATAAAATGAAAAAAATTATATTTATCGCATTATGCCTGGTCAGTGTACAGGGTTTTGCACAACACGAAAAAAAAGCAGTGCATACTGCCAATGGTTATTATGGAGGAATTACAACAACGTTCTCCTCATTCAATAAACAAAATGCCTGGATGTTGGGAGGGCAGGCAGGGTGGCTGATTAACCATAAGCTTATGCTTGGACTGGCGGGATACGCTACCATAACCAGGCACCCCGGGTTTGGGGTCAATACGGCAACGAATAGTCGCAATCAATTAAGAATGGGTTATGGTGGATTGATGGTGGAGTATATTTTCGGCGGTGACCGGGATCAGACATTTTATATCACGGCTAATACCTTTGTTGGGGCTGGAACTGTATCCAATGGTTATAAAAAAACCTATGAACATGGCGATAATGGAGAACAATGGCGCAAAGTTGGCAAATCGGGTTTCTTTATTGTTCAACCCGGCATTGCCGTGGAAGCAAGATTAACCGATTGGTATCGCATATCATTGGGTGGCGGTTATCGTTATATCAGTGGGGCAAAACTCGATGGAATCACTAATAAGACCATGAGTGCACCAACAGCCAGTCTTACCATGAAGTTCGGGTTGTTTTAAATATGTTTACGTATATCTATGGATGACTGTCTGTAAGATGGTCATCCATTTTATTTAGCCATTCCCGTTTAATGAATTGATTAGTTTTTTTTCCGTAACATTTTATAGATCCGGATGGCGCTCATTAATAAGATGATCAGCAGCACCAATCCAGTTAATCCCCAGACAATGCTCATTCCTTGTTTTACCGAGGCCATCATCACAATGGCTACCAGGAAAATAGTTGCCACCTCGTTCCATAAACGCAATTGCTGTGAACTGAATCTAAATAAACCTTTGGCCTGTTCCTGGTAAAGCCGGTGAAGACTAAAGTGATAGGCATACAAACCACATACAAAGGCAAGTTTGATCCAAAGCCATGGTTGCATGCTGCCATATAAATAGGCCATCCATCCTCCAAAAATAATGGTGAGTATAGCAGATGGCCAGGTAATGCCCAGCCAAAGCCTTTTGATCATGATTGAAAACTGGTTGTGTAAGATGCTTTTTTCAGGCTCCTGCTTTTCTGAAGCTTCAGTATTATAGATAAAGAGCCGCGGAATATAAAACATACCGGCAAACCAGGTAACAATGAAAATAATATGGATCGCTTTTATATATTGATACATGGCATGAAGCGAATGTGATTATAGCAGCTATACATTACGAATTGTTTGGCCAGATTGTAAATTAATGTAAATCATATAATAAGTATTATTCAATCAAGCCCTTTCAATCAATCCCTTCAATGCTTTTACCCATAAAGGATGTGTATTGAGGCAAGGAATCATGGTATAGGTTTCACCACCTGCTTCAATGAACGTTTCTTTTCCCCTTTCGGCGATCTCTTCTAATGTTTCGAGGCAATCGCTTACAAAGGCCGGACAAAGGATAAGTAATTTTTTGATTCCTTCTCCAGGCATCTGTTCAAGGCGAATGTCTGTAAATGGTTCCAGCCAGCCTTTTCCTAGTCTGGATTGAAACGAAATACTGAATTTGTTTTCTGGAATGCCCAGTTTTGCTGTTACGAGCTTTGTTGTAGTGAAACATTGATGACGGTAGCAAAATGCATGTGCCGGGGAAGGAACATTGCAACAATCGGCTGTTTTAAGACAATGGCATCCCGTAACATCACTTTTGCGGATATGCCTTCCCGGTACACCATGGTAACTGAACAGGATGTGATCGTAGTCGGCTAGTAAATAGGGCCGCATGTTTTCTGCAAGGGCTTCTATATAGGCCGTATCATTATAATATGGATCAACAATACTGAGTTTAAAATCGTATTTATTTTTTTTATAGATTTCCTTTACCTGTTCTACTGCCGTTTCAAATGAACTCATGGCATAATGAGGATACAGGGGTACCGCAACAACTTCTTGCAGCCCGGGTTCTCTTTTCAATAATTTGTCAAATGCAGATTGTGGATCCGGGTTGCCATAGCGCATGGCAATCTCTACTGGTTCACTTACCTGTAGTTGCAATGCTTCTTGTAATTGCCTGGTGAGATCTACGAGTGGAGAACCTTTATCAGTCCAGATAGTCTTATATGCTTCAGCAGATTTTGGCGCACGAAACGGAACAATGATGCCCCTCACCAAAAGCAACCTGGCCAGGTAGGGAATATCAATCACCCTTCCATCCATTAAAAATTCATTCAGGTACTTTCTTACATCCTTCACCGAAGTACTATCCGGTGATCCCAGGTTCATTAACATGATTCCTCTTTTCATGCAGGTAGTTTTCATTTTCAATCAGCAAATGTAATAACAGATGAGGCTGTTCCATCATTTGTTTGTAAGAATTTGGTCAAAACCCTTGTGGATAGGCCATTTCTGCGTTCTATCAGTTTTTATTATGACAATGATCAGATGCAGAAATGACAATGCAATGACACAGAAATTAGCATACAGAACATGTGGAAGTTAATTTTGCAATAGAAAAAAAACGAATCAAATTTTATAATGCTCCGCCACAAACCCATAGATTTATCCAGCTTTTTCGTTGTTGGTGTTAACTATCGCAAAACAGATGCTGCTGTTCGGGGGCGTTTTGCCATCAACCAGGATCAATATGCTACGGTCATTACCCTGGCTCCTGTATTTGATGTTACAGAATTTTTTATCTTATCTACCTGCAATCGTACCGAAATATATGGGTTCGCCGAAAATGCAGCGGCACTGGGAAAGTTACTTTGTTCCCAGACAGAAGGTTCTTATGAAGATTTTTCTGAATTGGCTTATGCAAAATCGGGCAGGGAAGCAATCACACATTTATTCAATGTAGCCGCAGGGCTTGATTCACAAATACTCGGCGATTATGAAATTGTGGGACAGATCAAAGTAGCTTTTAAATTTTCCAAAGACCGGAACTGCGTCGGCGCTTACCTTGAAAGGATGCTGAATGAAGTGTTACAGGCGTCTAAGAGTGTTCGCACCAACACAGGGCTCAGTGATGGCACCGTTTCGGTTTCCTTTGCGGCCGTACAATATATCCGTCAGCATTTCCCAGGCAATGATCAAAAGCGTGTGTTGTTGATCGGTACTGGTAAGATCGGTTCAAACACCTGCAAAAACTTAGTTGATTACCTTCCGGGTGCATCGGTAACCCTTATCAACCGCACGGTTGATAAGGCAATTGCTTTGGCAGCAGAATTTAATCTCTCTTATGATGTTACCGAAAATCTGCAGGCTTGCATCAATGAAGCCGATGTGATTTTAGTGGCTACCAATGCAACTGAAGCGATCATTTGCAAACAGCACCTGGCCAATGGTGCTGAAAAACTCATCATCGACCTCAGTATTCCTTATAATGTAAGTGATGATGTAATCGGCATGAAACAGGTAACGCTGGTTAATGTAGATGAGCTGAGTAAGATCAAAGATGAAACCCTTTTAAAAAGAGCTGCGGAAATACCCAAAGTAAACTCGATCATTGAGGAGCATATCAACTCATTTATAGAATGGCATGATATGCGCAGCAATGTACCAGCATTGAAGACCTTAAAAGAAACCCTTCATAATATTAAAGGCAACCGCATGACCCTGTTGGGCAGCGTAGTTCCCGAAGATCCGATGGCCGATAAGATCCAGAAACTTATCAGCAACATGGCCCTGAAAATGCGCACCAATAAGCAAAGAGGCTGTATCTTCATAGAAACGATCAATGACTTTATTTCACCCTCCAGCAATTAATCAATGAACTCCGTTATCAGGATAGGTACCCGGGAAAGTGAACTGGCGGTTTGGCAGGCTACGTTGGTCAAAGATTCACTGGAAAAAAGCGGGTATGAATCTACGTTAGTATATATCAAAAGCGATGGAGATGTAGATCTTAAAACGCCATTGTATGAAATGGGTGTGCAGGGTATTTTTACCAAAAGTCTTGATATAGCCTTATTGAACGATACCATCGACATGGCTGTTCATTCCATGAAGGATGTACCTACACAATTACCAACAGGGATCGTACAGGCTGCAGTTTTGAAAAGAGGCAATTATCGTGACCTGTTTGTTTTTAAAAATGCCGATCTGTATGATGAAAAGGCCATTCAAACAGCGGGTACTTCATTTGAGCATGCCATTGCTACCAGCAGCATTCGCCGAAAGGCACAATGGTTGAATCGATATCCTGGAACTGTAATGGAAAATCTCAGGGGTAATGTGAATTCGAGGATGCGAAAATTAGCGGAAAGTAACTGGACAGGCGCCATTTTTGCAGCTGCAGGTTTAGAAAGGATCGGGCTCAGGCCAACACATTCGATAGAACTCGATTGGATGTTGCCGGCACCCGCACAGGGAGCCATCATGGTCGTAGGAAGGGCAAATGAAGAATATGTATTGGGAGCTGCTGCTACTTTGCACGACGAACTAACGGCAACCTGTACACGTATCGAGCGTGATTTCCTGAGAGAATTGATGGGAGGTTGTTCTACCCCCATCAGTGCATTGGCCATCATTGAAAAGGATATGATTCATTTCAAGGGCAACATACTCAGCGTTGATGGTACACAAAAAGTAAACATAGAAGAACACATACCACTTCAACAAGCTGATGGTGCCGGGAAACAACTGGCCCTTGAGCTGTTACAAAATGGAGGAAAAGCCATTGCAGATTCATTTAAGCATGCCGGATAAAATTCACATATTAAGTACCAGGGCATTGGGTGACGATCTTTTGGAACAAGCCGAAGGAGCTGGCATCGCTGTGGATGAAATTCCTTTTATTGAAACCGAACCGATTGAATCGGTAGAAGTGCAACAGGAAGTTGAATCGGTCTTGTTGCTGGATACTGTGGTGATATTTACCAGCATGAATGCCGTGGAAGCGGTGGCAGGGTACCTGATCGATGAACAACCTTCATGGCATATTTACTGTATCGGGCATACCACTGAACAGCTGGTGAAAAAGTATTTTCCCTTATCAGAACTGGTAGCTACGGCAGATTCTGCTGCAGCGCTGGCTGAAAAGATCATAGAAGACAGCTCAATCACCGAAGTATATTTTTTCTGTGGCAACCAACGTAGAGATGAAATTCCAGCTATCTTATCAGCGCATGAGATCCAGGTTAATGAGATCGTCGTTTACCAAACGATTTCGCTCCCCCAGAAAATTAAAGTTTCTTACAAAGCCATCCTGTTTTTTAGTCCGAGTGCAGTGGATAGCTTTTTTGTAAAGAATACAGCAGAAGAAGGATTGGTTTTTTTTGCCATTGGACAAACCACCGCAAATACGATAAGGAAATACACTTCTAATAAAATTATTTTTCCAGATCATCCGGGAAAAGAAAGTCTTTTTGAAAAAATGATCGAGTATTTTGGCGGTTGATTTTTCATATTATTTATTTTAACGAATACACATCAATACATCGCATGCAAAAAAATGACTTGATATTAAGGGTACTGAATGGTGAACAAACTGAAAGGGTGCCTGTTTGGATGATGCGGCAGGCGGGCAGGTATCTCCCTGATTATATGAAGCTTAAAGCCAAATATGATTTTTTCACCAGGGTAGAAACGCCAGAGTTGGCTACGGAAATAACCCTGCAACCTGTCAACCAGGTAGGCGTAGACGCAGCGATCATCTTTTCAGATATTCTCGTGATCCCACAAGCGATGGGACTGGAAGTGCTTATGGAAGAAGGAAAAGGCCCTTCTTTACCAAGGGTTATTCAAACACAGAAAGATATTGATGCTTTACGTACAGATGGCGTTGAAGAAAGCCTGAATTATGTAACCGAAGCACTAAGTCTTACCAAAAAAGAGTTGAATGGCCGTGTGCCATTGATCGGATTCGCCGGTGCTCCATGGACCATTCTCTGTTATATGGTGGAAGGGAAGGGCAGCAAGACCTGGGATAAAGCCAAGCAATTCGCCTATACACAACCGTTAGAAGCACATAATCTTTTACAAAAGATCACAGATATTACCATTCAATATCTCATAGCTCAAGTAAAAGCAGGCGCCGACCTGGTACAGGTATTCGACAGTTGGGCTGGATCGTTGAGCCCGGCTGATTTTAAGATTTACGCACAACCTTACCTGCTGCAGATAGCTGATGCGTTGAAGCCACATGCCCCTGTCATTTTATTTCCAAAAGGAACCTGGCATGCGATCAAAGATCTCGGCCAGTCAAGCGCAGCGGGCATTGGGATTGATTGGTGTATCGATCCTGCTACCGCAAGGGCTTTTGCAGGAAATCATATTACCTTACAAGGCAATTTTGATCCGGCGAAATTATTGGCTCCCATTCCGGATATCCGCAATGCCGTGAAAGAAATGATCAATGGATTTGGCCACCATCGTTATATCGCCAACCTCGGCCATGGCATTACACCGAATGTACCCGTAGATCATGCCAGGGCATTTGTAGATGCAGTTAAAGAATTTGGGGTGAATCCTACTTATAAGAAATGACAGGAAACGTTACCGATATTAAATCTTCCTGGGTAGACATGATCTACCATTTGCAGGATACCATATGCCATGCATTGGAATCAGCAGATGGCAAAGCATCCTTCAGGGAAGACTTATGGGATCGGCCCGAAGGTGGTGGTGGCAGAACCCGGGTGATATCTGGCGGAGATGTTTTTGAGAAGGGCGGTGTGAATATTTCTGTGGTACATGGAAACGTAACAGATACCATGCGCTCGCAGTTGAAAATAAACGGGGCTTCCTGGTTTGCCTGCGGACTTAGCCTGGTATTGCATCCTGTGAATCCTTTTGTACCAACCGTACATGCGAATTACCGCATGTTTGAATTGTATGATGAATCGGGCTTACTTATCGATAGGTGGTTTGGTGGTGGAACCGATCTTACCCCTTATTATCTTTTTGAAGAAGACGCCATTCATTTTCATAAGGTATATCAAAAAATGTGTAACCAGTATGATCCTGCCTATTATCCTCTTTTCAAAAAGCAATGCGATGATTATTTTGTAAATACCCATCGCAACCAGGAACGAAGAGGGATTGGTGGTATTTTTTATGATTACCAGAAACCGGTTGCAGGTAAAGATGTGTGGCATTGGTTCAATTTTGGAAAAGATTGTGGTCACGCTTTCCTGGATGCCTATTTGCCTATCGTTGAGAAGCGCAGATCCATCGTGTTTAATGATAAACATAAACATTGGCAGGAAATACGAAGAGGGCGTTATGTAGAATTCAACCTGGTGCATGACCGGGGAACCATCTTTGGCTTGAAAACCAATGGGAGAACAGAAAGTATCCTCATGAGTCTTCCGCCAACGGTGCGTTTTGAATATGATCATAAACCCGAGCCTGGCTCAGCAGAAGATGAATTGCTCCAGGTTTGCTTGCATCCTAAAGATTGGTTAGGCAATGTAATTTCGGAAGAAGATCGCATTGCCTGGGCAAGTAAGTCCAATAGTTGTTAAGTTGATTTATTATTGATTACATGTATTCGTTGCTGTTATAACAGATAAATAGATTACCATGATTTTACAGAGAAGAAACAGGATACTACGCTCGTCACCGGCCATCAGGTCAATGGTGGCAGAAACGATATTAACACCGGCCGATTTCATAGCGCCTTTGTTCATTGATGAAGGAGAAAATAGCGCTGTCGAAATTCAATCCATGCCAGGATATTATCGCCGCAGTATTGATCTTACCATTGAAGAAGTAAAGGAATTGTGGAGCCTCGGCATCAAATCAGTTTTACTATTCATAAAATGTAAAGATGAATGGAAAGATAATACAGGGAAAGAAGCCTGGAACAAGAATGGCTTGATGCAACGCAGCATCCGGGCCATTAAAGAAGCTGTTCCTGAAATGTACGTTATGACCGATGTGGCCCTGGATCCATATTCCTCTTATGGTCATGACGGCATTGTACAAAACGGCGAGATCGTGAATGATGAAACGGTTGAGGCATTGGTGAAGATGAGCATCAGTCATGCAGAAGCGGGCGCCGATATGGTGGCGCCGAGTGATATGATGGATGGTCGAATCGGCGCCATTCGGGAGGGATTGGAGCAACAGCATTACACAAAAACAGGTATCATGGCCTATAGTGCCAAGTATGCCTCCTGTTTCTATGGCCCATTCCGGGATGCACTCGATAGTGCACCGGGATTCGGTGATAAGAAAACCTACCAGATGGATTATGCCAATCGCATTGAAGCCGTGAAAGAAGCCCTGATGGATGTGGAGGAAGGCGCAGATATTGTGATGGTGAAGCCAGGTCTTCCTTACCTCGATATCGTGAGGGAAGTTAAAAATGCAGTAACCGTTCCCGTTAGCGTGTATAATATCAGTGGCGAATATGCCATGATCAAGGCTGCTGCAAAAATGGGATGGATCGACGAGAATAAAGCGATCCTGGAAACATTAACTTCCATTAAACGGGCAGGCGGTGATCTGATTGCAACTTATTTTGCCAAAGATGCGGCAAGGCTCATCAATCAGTAAACATTGTATCACAAGTTGCGGGAACGCCCCGCAGTAAACGAACGATATGAAAACAACAAAAAGTAAGAAGTTATTCGCCCGGGCACAGAAAACCATACCCGGCGGCGTAAATTCTCCTGTGAGGGCTTTTAAAAGCGTGGGGGGGACACCGTTATTTATCAAAAAAGCCAAGGGTGCCTATTTGTATGATGTGGATGGCAATAAATATATAGACTATATCGCTTCCTGGGGCCCGATGATCCTGGGTCATGCGCATAAACCAGTGGTGAAGGCCATTCGCAAGTATGCGGAATTGTCTACTTCTTACGGAGCACCTACCAAACTGGAAGTTGACATGGCGGAACTTATTACCTCGATGGTGCCGAACGTTGACCTGATCCGCATGGTAAGCAGTGGTACTGAGGCTTGCATGAGTGCCGTGCGACTGGCCAGGGGATATACCGGCAGAAATAAGATCATCAAATTTGAAGGAAATTATCATGGTCATGCCGATTCATTCCTGGTAAAAGCAGGGAGTGGGGTAGCAACATTTAATATTCAAACGGTACCTGGCGTAACAGCAGGTGTAAGCAACGACACCCTAACGGCACCGTATAACGATTTAGCGGCGGTTGAAAAGCTTGTGGAAGAAAATAAAGAGCAGATCGCTGCCATCATCATCGAACCTATTGCAGGGAACATGGGCTGCATCCTTCCAGCGACGGGCTTCCTGGAAGGATTGCGTTCGCTTTGTACACGTGAACAGATCGTTTTCATTTTTGATGAAGTGATGACAGGATTTCGACTTGCTGCAGGTGGTGCACAGGAAAAACTCGGCATTGATGCCGACCTGGTCACCTATGGAAAAGTGATTGGTGGTGGACTACCAGTAGGTGCATTTGGTGGAAAAAAAGAGATCATGGAACACATTGCGCCATTAGGTAATGTTTACCAGGCAGGTACCTTGAGTGGTAACCCCATTGCAATGATTGCGGGCTTTACCTTACTCAACGAATTAAAAGAAAACCCTTCTATTTACATTGAACTGGAAGAGAAAACAAAATACCTGCAGGCCGGGCTGGATAAGGTTCTCAGCGCTAGCGGTATTCCTTACGTGATCAACCAGTTTGGTTCCATGATCAGTGTTCATTTCAGTGAAAATCCTGTAACAGATTTTGCATCTGCCGCTGCAGCCAATATTCCTTTGTTCAATAATCTATTTCATTATATGCTTGATCATGGCATATATCTTCCACCTTCTGCGTATGAAAGCTGGTTCCTGAATAACGCCTTGAGTTATGATGACCTGGAT